>DXZQ01000040.1 GCA_019419585.1 Collinsella sp.
TTTTCCGGTTCGACGAACAGCCGATCGTGTCAAATTTGGTCTAACAGAGCCAAAGAAAACGGGTGCGAGTCTGTGCGACTCGCACCCGTTCACTGGGGGCTGTTTATGACTACCATACTATCCGTGGTTGCACTCGGTGCATCCAGAAGTCCGGCGAGCGGTGCAAAAGCGCTCATAGACGGCGGGTAATTAACAAGCGTATTACAGATGCTTCTCCAGCAGCGCCTGCAGCCTCGCCTTGGGCAGAGCGCCAACCGAGCGGTCAATCTCCTCACCGTTCTTAAACACAATCAGCGTGGGGATGCTCATGACGCCATACTTCATGGCCAGGTCCTGGTTGTCGTCGACGTTGCATTTGGCAACGGCAAGCTTGCCCGCCAGTTCATCGGCAACCTCGTCAACGATGGGCGAGAGGGATCGACAGGGCCCGCACCACGGTGCCCAAAAATCGACCAGCACGGGCAGGCTGTCGCTAACGACGGAATCGAAGTTCTCGGGGGTAATCTGCTTAATGTCAGCCATGGTGACCTCCATAATGTGACGCGGCTTGGCCGCGTAAAACTCAGTACGACCGTGCTTATACCCAGCCGCCCGCAAAGCAACCACTCGCAGGCGGCTCTTTTATATAATGGTGGGCACGCAAACGATTGGAGAACGCATGTCCACGTCACAAAGCCAGAAAAAAGAAGCCATCGCCCAGGCGGCCGAGCAGGAGCTCACATCGCTTGCGGTCCGTGGCGTGCGTATCGCGGGCAACGCGTGCTCGCCGATCGTGCTGGTCAAAGGCGATTTGGACGAGGCCGAGCGTTCGGGTGGCGAGCTTGCCGCTGGCCCGGATGGCGCGGCGTTGCGCAAGGCGCTTGGGGCCATCGGCTACGCGCCCGAGGATTTTTGCGTGCTGGCAAGCGTCGCCGGCGCAGGCGACGGAGCGGTCGCGGTGGGCGAGACGCTGCCGTGCGAGCTGTTCCGTGAGGCGCTTGAGGCTTTGGACCCCGAGGCGGTGCTACTGCTCGACAACAACGCGGCTGACGCCATGCGCGAGACCTACGCCGATATGCTCGTGGCGATCGATGACTTCGACACCGCCATGCTCAAGCCCGGCTTGGTCGCCCATGTGCAGGGTCGCCGCGTGCTCGCGCTCGACGGTTTTGAGGCGGCACTCACCGACAAGGCCGCTAAGCAGCGCATGTGGGCCTACATCAAGCAACTGACCCCGGCGGCCGCTCCGCTGTAGCGAGTCCGCGTCGACAAACGACCCCGAGCGGGCGAGCCGTACCCGCGGAACGCAAATCCGTCGCGCCCGCGCCCTTACATCACAGCGCGCAGCTCAAACCGATCGCCGTTAATGCGGAACTGGCAGTTGCCGTTCATGCGCTCCACGGCAAGTTTGATGCTCTTGGTTCCAAAGCCGTGGCCCGCATGCCGGGTCACGGGCATGCCGTCGACCATGCGCGGCGCGCGGTCAAACGTGTTGGAAACTAACAGCAACAGCTGGCCGTCCTCAAGTCGCAGGTCAAGGTCGACGAATCGCTTTCCTTGGGGTGCGGCGCTTGCGGCGGTGATGGCGTTTTCCAAGGCATTTGAGAGCACGCTAAACAGGTCGGCGTCACCTACGTGGACGGTTTCGGGTACGGCGGCGCGCGGGTTGGCGGTAATGCCGTTTCTATTGATATCTGAGTTGAATGACGAAAGCGCGATGTTTACGGTCTCGTTGGCGCAGAAGCGGCGTACGGCGGTGCGGTCGCCGGCTTCGCAGAGCTCATCGATGCGTTTGAGCGCCTCGTCGGTGTGGCCCTCCTCAATTAAAGTGGCCAGGCCGCGTAGGAAGTGGCGCATATCGTGGCGAAGAATCGACAGCTCGCGCCCAGATTGACGCCAAGCCTCGAGCTCTTTGATGGCGGCGCTGTCGCGGGTTTCGAGCATCCAACGCTCTCGCTCGGCGGTTTCCTTTTCTTCGTATTCGCGCAGGTAAACGGCAAGAAACATAAGATAGAAGGCACAGAGCGCAAATGCCAAAAACTCAACTGTCACCACCGAGCCCGAGTGGAACAGCGTGGTGTAGACGTTGGTGGCGTAGTCAAAGATGTAATAGACGAGCGGCAGGATTAAAAGGATGCTCAGCTCGGTGGGGCTTTTAATCGCCAGGCGGGGTCCAATGTCGCCGGCCCAATGCAGCAGGACGGCAAAGACGCCGAGCGTGGTCGCGATGCGCGCCAGATAGTACGCGATCTGCGAATCGGTTGCGGCAAAGGCGGCGATGCCCATCCAGTTGCTGAACTGACAGCTCAGATAGGCGCTGGTGACGCCCAATGCCGCGAGCAGCGGGCTCAGACGGTAGCGCGCACACAGGTAGACGGTAAGCGGCAGGTGCACGACGAGCGGATAGACCTGACGGGCAAAAAGCTCTCCGCCAACGACATTGGCGATCGAAAAGGCAGCGCCGGTTGCGGCTCCGACCCCCACCAACTCGAGTGCATGGCGTCGATTGATTTCGATACCGCATAGCGCCGCCGAAGCAAAGACGCCAAAGAGTAGCGTTGTGGCGTGGTGGATTGCCCAAAGGACCATTTCGACCGAGGAGATCATCAGCGCCTCCCGCCCTCGAAGCGCACCGCAAAGTAGGCGTCTTGGAACCCCTGCTTGCTGCTGCGCGACAGCGGAATGCACGCGCCGGAGCGCATGACGATGTCCGTGCGATCGAAGTGGTCGATGTTGCGCAAGTTGACCTGGTAGCTACGGTGGCATTTAAAGAAGGTGGCATTTTGCGCCAAACGGTCCTCGACGCTGCGGAACGACTCGAGTGCCTCGATATCGCGTCCGTCGCGCAGATGGAAGACCACGTGCTTGTTGCGCGCCTCGGCATATTCGATGTCGGACAGGCGCAGGGCGTGGTAGCCAAAGGACGTTTTGATCACGAGCTCGTCGGTTGCCGCCGGGCGCATGCTCGAAAGTTCGTCGAGTAACTGCGCCAGGCGTTCGTAAGTCACGGGCTTGAGCAGATAGTCGAAGGCGCGGACCTCGTAGGACTCCAGTGCAAACTCGGGCGACGAGGTGAGGAACACCAGGCGCACGGCGGTGTCGGCCTGGCGCAATTCGCGTGCGGTGTCCATGCCGTTGACGAGCGGCATGATCATGTCGAGCAGGATGATGTCGGCGCGCGACGCGGCATGGCGCGCCAGCAGGTCCTCGCCGCGCGCAACGAGCGCAACATCGACCGCCGTGCCCGTCTCGATCGACCAACGGTCGATCATCCGGTGCAGTCTATCTAGAAAAGCGACGTCATCGTCGCAGGCAATAATCTTGAGCATTCTGAGCCCCCTTAGTAGTTCGATTTTGCCACATTGGGCGCGGACCACTCGCGGGGGAGCGCCCGTTCGTGCCTCACGGTGCGCAACTCGCGCCGAGCGGTATTGCGGTGGCGAAAGATGCCTCCGGCGCTATCGAGAGCTCGGCTATCCTCAGCTTGCCAGTTCGAAAATGGACCTGCCGCATGATTGAATCTTTATTTCAACTTTACACCTAGGTTTACAGCTGTCTTGTCAGCTGTAAACCTAGGTGTCATACTAAAGCCCCAAGATTCGCCAAAAGAGAGGGGCCTTGATGGCACAGAGCGCGAACATGGATGCGTCGGAGCTTGCACGCGATATCGCGGCCGGCCTGGCATCGGCAACGACGGCAACGGAGCGCGCGGCATTGGTGCCCGCAGAGCTCGTCGAGGCCATTCAGCAACTTAAAACCCAGCGCGACGCGGTGATCCTGGCGCACTATTACGTGGCGCCCGAGGTCCAGGCTGTGGCCGATTACGTCGGCGACAGCTTCTACCTGGCTAAGCTCGCCAAGAGCCTGCCGCAGCAGACCATCGTGCTGTGCGGCGTGGAGTTTATGGGCGAGAGCGCCAAGCTGCTCAACCCCACCAAGACCGTGCTGCTGCCCGAGCCGGGCGCGGACTGCCCCATGGCTCACATGGTCAAGCGCGAGACGGTCGACGCCGCCCGCGCCGAGTACGGTGACGACCTTGCCGTGGTCTGCTACGTCAACTCCACGGTCGAGATCAAGAGCTGGAGCGACGTGTGCGTCACCAGCTCCAACGCCGTCAAGATCGTGTCCGAGCTGCCGCAGCAGCATATCCTGTTCATTCCCGACCAAAACCTGGGCCGCTTCGTAGCCGAGCAGATGCCGCAAAAGCACGTCATCCTCAACAACGGCTACTGCCCGCGCCACCACATCATCACTGTCGAGCAGATTGTCGACGCGCAGGAGGCACATCCCGACGCGCTCGTTTTGGCGCACCCCGAGTGCAAGGCCGACGTCCTTGCCGAGGCCGACTACATTGGCTCCACCGCCGGCATCATCAAGTACGCCGAGGAGTCCGACGCGAGCGAGTTCATCATCGTGACGGTCCGCGGCGTGCTCTACGAGCTCGAGCGCCGCTGCCAGGGCACCGGCAAGAAGTTCTACTTCCCCGCGGTGCAGCCCACCTGCGTCAACATGGATCTCATCACGCTCGAAAAGCTCGTGCGCTGCCTGGAGACGGGCGAGGGCGAGGTGCAGATCGGCGTGTCGGACGAGGCCGCCGACCAGGCCAAGCTCACGCTCGATCGTATGCTCGAGTACGCAGCACGCTAGAACAATGTGGCATGAGGGATGGTCCCTTATGTCACATTCAAGGGAGAGGATTCCTGTGGAAACCAAGCAATACCCCGACATGGAGTGCGACGTTGTCATTGCCGGCTGCGGCGTAGCGGGCCTGTACGCGGCCCTCAACCTGCCGACAAGCACGCGCGTGATCATGCTCTCCAAGGGCGCCGTTGACGAGTGCGATTCGATGCTCGCGCAGGGCGGCATCTGTGTGCTGCCCGAAGGCTCGGACTACGATGCCTTCTTTGAGGACACCATGCACGCCGGTCATTACGAGAACCGCCGTGAGAGCGTCGACATCATGATCCGTTCGAGCCGCTCGGTCATCAATGACCTGCTGGCCATGGGCGTGGACTTTGAGCGCAAGGCCGACGGCAGCCTCGACTTTACCCGCGAGGGCGCGCACAGTCGCCCGCGCATTGCCTTCCATGCCGACATTACGGGCAAGGAGATCACGACCAAGCTGCTCCAGGCCGTGCGCAAGCTGGATAACGTGCAGATTCTGGAGCACGTGGCCATGACCGACATCCTGACTGCCGAGCGCGATGGGGCCACGGTGTGCACTGGTGTCGTCGCTGTTGCCGTGGACGAGGACGATTCAGCTCGCCCCGCCGACGAGTTGGCAAATGCCGCCGAGGGCGCGCATGCCGGCGAGCCATTTAAGATCCATGCCCGCCACACGCTGTGGGCAACGGGCGGCATCGGCGGCGTATACGACCACTCGACCAACTATCCGCAGCTCACGGGCGATGCCTGCTATATCGCTCAGGAGCATGGCATTAAGATGGAGCACTTGGACTACGTGCAGATCCATCCCACGGGGCTGTTCTCGCCGCAGCCGGGTCGCACCTTCCTGATCAGCGAGAGCTGCCGCGGCGAGGGCGCAGTTTTACTCAACGCCGCCGGCGAACGCTTTACTGACGAGCTTCAGCCGCGCGATGTGGTCGCTGCCGCTATTCGCGAGCAGATGAAGCTCGACGGCACCGAGCACGAGTGGCTGAGCTTTGCCCCCGTCGAGCACGACGTGGTGACCGGGCACTTTGCCAACATCCGCGCGCGCTGCTTGGAGGACGGCCGCGACATCTTGGACGAGCCCATTCCCGTTACGCCCACGCAGCACTACTTTATGGGCGGCGTGTGGGTCGATAAGGACGGTCGTACTTCGATGCCCGAGCTCTATGCCGCGGGCGAGACAGCCTGCAACGGCGTTCACGGCAAGAATCGCCTGGCTTCTAACAGCCTGCTCGAGGCGCTGGTCTGGGGTCGCCGTGCCGCCTGGTACATGCGTACCGGCGAGTCGCTGGCCGTGGAGCAGGCGGGCGAACCCGCGCTCGATGGCCGCCATCGCGCTCTGAGCGCTGACGCCTTGGCAATCGATGATTTGGCCCGTGCCGCCGGCACGCAGGCCGTGGAGGAGTAGACCATGAATCCCATTACCATGAAGCTCGTCGTCGATGATCTGATTATGCAGGCCCTGCGCGAGGACATCACGTTTGAGGACGTGAGCACGGCGAGCGTGTGTCCCACGGCGCGCCCCGCTACGGTGGAGCTCATCGCCAAGGCCGATGGCATCATCGCCGGTCTGGATGTGTTTGCCCGCACCTTTGAGCTGCTGGATTCGCAGAGCTCGGTGCTGTTTGATGTTGCCGACGGTGACGAGGTGCACGCCGGCGACCATGTGGGTCAGGTGCGCGGCGACGCGCGCGTGCTGCTTTCGGGCGAGCGCGTGGCACTCAACTACCTGCAGCGCATGAGCGGTATCGCTACCTACACGCACCAGATGGCCGCGGCGCTCGAGGGAACCAAGACCGTGCTCGTCGACACACGCAAGACCACGCCGGGCATGCGCGTGTTCGAGAAGGCCGCGGTCGAGATCGGCGGCGGCAGCAACCACCGTTACAACCTGTCGACGGCCGTCATGCTCAAGGACAACCATATCGACGCCGCCGGTGGCGTGGCACGCGCGATCGAGATGGCTCGCGCCCACGCGTCGTTTACCACGACGGTCGAGATTGAGTGCGAGAACCTGGACATGGTGCGCGAGGCCGTGGAGGCCGGTGCCGATATCATTATGCTCGACAACATGACCCACGGCGACATGGCTGCCGCGATCGAGCTTATCGCCGGCCGCGCCAAGACCGAGTGCTCGGGCAACGTGGACGCGAGCAATATTCGCGCGCTTGCCGACCTGGGCGTCGACTTTATTAGCTCGGGAGCGCTGACGCACTCTGCGCCGATCCTCGACCTCTCGCTTAAGCACCTGCGTCTGTTGGACGGTAAATAATGGACGCCCGCGAGCGTCGCCGTTCCATCATGGGCGTGCTCGAGGAAGCCACGGGGCCCGTTTCGGGCAGCGCGCTTGCCCGCGAGGTTGGCGTGAGCCGTCAGGTCGTGGTTCAGGACATTGCCCTGCTGCGCGCCGATGGGCACGATATCGTGGCGACCAATCGCGGCTACGTGCTGCAGGAGGCCCCCAGCAGCCCCGCCGTGCCCACGCGCTTGGTCAAGGTTCGCCACAGCGTGGAGCAGGCAGGCGATGAGCTCACGAGTATCGTCGACGCCGGAGGCGCCGTGCTCAACGTGATCGTCAATCACCGCGTGTACGGTAAGATCACGGCCGACCTGGACATTCGCAATCGTCGCGATGTTGAGCGCTACCTGCACGATATCGAGAGCGGCAAGAGCTTTCCGCTACTAACGGTGACGAGTGGTTACCACTTCCATCGCATCGCGGCGGAGGACGAGCAGACCCTCGACGAGATCGAGGCCATGCTCAAAGAGAAAGGCTACCTTGCCGATTTAATGCCCTACGAGGATGATTTGTCCTAGCCCGACACCGTCCCAAATTAGCTGCCCACGAATGAAAAAAAGGAGGCCTCCGCGGCGATGCGGAGGCCTCCTTTTTGTGCACGGTGTACTTGTGAGTGTGCAAGTGGGGGAGTTGTTACTCCTCGACGATCTCGGTGATCGCGCCAGCGGGGCAAGCGTCCTGGCAAGCGCCACAGGCGACGCAGGAGTCCTCGTCAGCGACGGTGGCGACGTCCTGGAGCTCCAGAACGCCAGCGGGGCAGGAGTCGACGCAAACGCCACAAGCGATGCACTCGTCGGCATCAATTACGGGATGAGCCATGGTAGTTTCCTCTCTGTTGACCGACGCTACAGGCGATGTGCGTCGGTGTGATTCGGGCAAAAACATACCACGGGAGCGACCGTTTGCAATACCCTCTGACCGGCATCTTCATACCGTTCGCCGAGTATGCCACGGCTTACTAAAAAACATGCAGGTGAGGCCGCTGAGCTGCGCAAATGTTAGCTTTAGGTGACTTAAAATATAGGGCGATTGAGCGTGCTTGCGGAAAGCACATCCCGTTATTTGGCCGAAAACCGGGACGAGCTTTCCGCAAGGCAGCCCTAGGCGCCCCCGGACGCAAACCTCAGTCAACTCTACATAGATCTCAATAGATCTGCCGAGAACTCAAACAGTGCATTTACCTGCGCATTTGAGAACCTAAACTCTCAGAGATAAGAAATCTTATATGAATTGACTTAGATTTTGTATATTCCAGCTCATAAGGGGATACACTACATCCTGAAAGACAAGCCGAAGCGCCGCGCGATAGACCGTCGAGGCGACGCGAACGCAAAAGAGAGAGGGAATTTCTAATGGGCAAGATTCTTGGTATCGACCTTGGTACTACTAACTCCGCAATGGCCGTTCTCGAGGGCGGTTCTCCGACCATCATCGTGAACGCCGAGGGCGACCGCACCACCCCGTCCGTTGTTGGCTTCCGTGCTGACGGCGACCGCGTCGTGGGTAAGGCCGCTAAGAACCAGGCTGTCACCAACCCCAAGAACACCGTGTTCTCCATCAAGCGCTTCATGGGCCGCAAGTACTCCGAGTGCACCTCCGAGCTCAAGACCGTGCCGTATGAGGTCAAGGAGGGTCAGGGCGGCCGTGCCGTCGTCGACATCGAGGGCAAGGATTACACCGCCGAGCAGGTGAGCGCCATGGTGCTCGCAAAGATGAAGGCCGACGCCGAGAAGTACCTGGGCGAGACCGTCACCGACGCCGTCATCACCGTCCCGGCATACTTCAACGACGCCCAGCGTCAGGCCACCAAGGACGCCGGTAAGATCGCCGGCCTCAACGTCAAGCGTATCGTCAACGAGCCGACCGCTGCTGCTCTGGCCTATGGCCTGGACAAGCAGGGCTCCGACCAGCGCATCCTGGTCTTCGACTTGGGCGGCGGCACCTTCGACGTCTCCATCCTCGACCTCGCCGACGGCGTGTTTGAGGTTCTGTCCACCTCGGGCGACAACCACCTGGGCGGCGACGACTGGGATCAGCGCGTCATCGACTGGATGGCCGACAAGTTC
>DXZQ01000041.1 GCA_019419585.1 Collinsella sp.
CCGACTCCGGCGCCCGTGGTTCTAAGACCCAGCTGCGTCAGCTCGGCGGCATGCGTGGCCTGATGGCAGACATGTCCGGCGAGACGATCGACCTTCCCATTAAGGCGAACTTCCGCGAGGGCCTGCTGCCGCTCGAGTACTTCATTTCGACCTACGGCGCCCGTAAGGGCCTGGTCGATACCGCATCCCACACCTCAGACTCTGGTTACCTGACCCGTCGTCTGGTCGACGTGGCCCAGGACGTCATCGTCCGCGAGGAGGACTGCGGTACGCACGAGGGCGTCACCTACAACCTCATCATCCCCGGCACCACCGACCTCAACACCGACCTCGTCGGCCGTTGCTTCATTGAGGACGTCGTGGCTCCCGATGGCACCGTGCTCTTTGAGCAGGACGGCTACATCGAGAAGGTCGCTGACATCCAGAAGATGGTCGATGCCGGCCTTAAGAAGGTCAAGCTTCGCGCGCTGCTCACCTGCCGCTCCAAGTACGGCGTGTGCCAGAAGTGCTACGGCTGGGATCTTTCCACCCGTCGTCCGGTCGCCATCGGTACCGCGGTCGGCATTATTGCCGCCCAGTCCATCGGCGAGCCCGGTACGCAGCTTACGATGCGTACCATTCACTCCGGCGGCGTCGCTGGCGTCGACGATATTACGCAGGGTCTGCCTACGGTCAGCCGTATGTTCGATATCGTCGGCAACGTCAACGAGAAGATCCTGGGTCGCGAGGCCGAGCTGGCTCCGTACTCCGGTCACCTCTCGATTAAGCCCGAGAAGTCCGAGTACGTGTTGACGCTCACCGACTCCGAGGATCACACCCGTGTCCTCGACGAGCGTCGCGTCCCCGCTTCGGTGCGCTTTATGCCCGAGATCGAGGACGGCTGCGAGGTTCGCGCCGGCGACCAGATCACCAAGGGCTTCGTCAACTTCCGCAACCTGCGCAAGCTGACCGACATCGAGTCGACGATGCACACCTTCGTCGAGAGCGTCAAGGACGTCTACACCAGCCAGGGCGTCGACCTGAACGACAAGCACATCGAGGTGCTCGCACGTCAGATGCTGCGTCGCGTTCAGATCACCAACCCCGGCGACTCCAAGTACCTGCTTGGTCAGTACGTTGACCGCTACGAGTTTGCCGACGAGGTTGAGCGCGTTGCCCGTCTGGGCGGTCAGGCTCCTGTGGCCGAGCCCGTCATCCTGGGTACGCTCAAGGTCGCGTCCAACATCGATTCCTGGCTGTCGAGCGCTTCGTTCATCCGTACCGCCGGCGTCCTTACCGAGGCTGCCATCGAGGGCAAGGTCGACCACCTGCTCGACCTTAAGTCCAACGTCATCGTCGGTAAGAAGATCCCGGCTGGTACCGGCCTCAAGCCGTACGCCAACGCCAAGCTGACGTATCGCACGGCCGACGGCTACGTGGATATCGACGGTCCGGCTTCGCCCAACGCCAAGTCGCTGCCCGAGTGGGCTCCTGTGGAGCTCAAGGACCTGGACGAGCAGCTTCCGCAGCAGCTCGACTGGGCCGGCTACGACGAGTTCGGTGGTGCTGACGGTTCGTTCACCCGCAACGGCCACACTATCTCCGCCGAGAAGGCTCGTCTGTACCTGTTCGACGACCTGGGCGTGTCGCAGCGCTGGACCAACAAGTTCAGCGAGGTCGGCATCGAGACGGTCGGCGACCTGGTCGGCAAGTCCGAGGAGGATCTGCTGCGCATCGACGGCATCGGTGCCAAGGCGATCGAGGAGCTCCGTGACGGCCTCGAGGCCCACGATCTGCTCTACATCCTCGAGAACAACGACGACGTTGCCGACGAGGAAGACCTCTCGCAGCTGCTGCAGATGGTCTTTAGCCCCGACGGTCCGGACGACATCCTGCTGGGCACCTCCGCCACGCCGACGCATCACGCCGACGCCGACGAGGAGCTCCTGGGCGCCCCGATCGACGACAAGAAGGCTCCCGCCAACGGTGCCATCAACGAGGACATGGCTTCCCTCGACGAGCTGCTCAACCAGCTCGTGGACACCGACGACGCCGAAGAGGCCAAGGACAACGACGAGGAGTAATTAGTTCCGCCGTTCTAACGAACGGCGGCGACCTCCGTCGCTGCGCGGCCCCCAGAGCTACAATCTGTCATTCAAAAGGCAGGGCATGACCAAAAGGTCAATGCCCTGCCTTTTTCATGCCATCTTGTACGCTCTGGGGGCCGCTCGCTTGCGTATGCTCAACCTGTTGCGTTCCGTTGATCCCTTGCCAAAAAGGGACAGGTTTATTTTGGTAGGTTTTTCCTGCTTGGATTTGAAACATTTCGTTCGGCCAAAGCGTATCTATGGTGAGGACCTCATCAAGAACCATCAGCGTCACCGGGAGGTGATTATGGAAGAACAAGCATTTAGACAGGCGGTTGAAGATCACCGGGATGTCGTGTTTCGAATCGCATTGACGTACCTGCGCGATCGCGCCGATGCCGACGATGTTGCCCAAGACGTCTTTCTTAAACTGCTCAAAAGCGATGCGCAATTTGAAAGCTGGGAGCATCTTCGTCGATGGCTTATCCGGGTCACGATCAATGAATGCAAATCGCTCTTTCGAAAGCCGTGGAGGCGCGTGGAGGATATTGAGAACCTGGCCGATTCGCTTTCGACGGAGCAGGAGGAGACCAAGGCGGTCCTGTCAGACGTTATGCGGCTTCCGGAGCGATTCCGTGTTCCCATCGTGCTCTATTACTATCTGGGCTTCTCGACTTCAGAGATTGCCGAGTTACTGCATGTGCCAGCCGCGACCGTTCGAACGCGTTTAGCTCGCGGTCGATCGAAGCTCAAATTCATCCTAGAGGAGGGCGACCGTGAAATCCAACCAAATCAAGCAGGCCTTCGAGTCCGTCCAAGCCGATAGCGATCTTGCTGACCGTGTTCTTTATGCCGCTGCTGGTGAGCCGCTTCGCCGAAAGGGTCACGCGAAGCCTCTGTATGTTGCCGTAATCGGATGTCTTGCCGGAGTGCTGGCGACCGGAGGGGTCGCCTACGCTGTTGTCAATTCCAGTTATTTTGCCTCTGCCTGGGGAAACCATGGCAACGGAGAGTCCGTTACCAGGACTCAAGGTGGCTCGTCGGGGACTAAATATACCTACACCAGAGAGTTTGGTGATGGTATCGCGCCCCAAAGCTTGGAGGGTTCAGTACAGAAGGTCAATCTGTCCGTCGAGGGCAACGGCTATACACTCGACATTCATGATATGGCTATCGACCAAAACGGCTGCGGTGCTGTGACGTTTACGCTGTCCAATCCAAATGGTGTTAACTACTACAAGCCGGCAGCAGAGACAGGCGAACTTGTTCTCTATGGTGAAGAAGAACAAGGCATCGGTACACCCAGCATGAACTTCGGCGAGGAATGGGCTGATACACGCTGCACCATTGATAAGGACACATCAAGCGATACTGTCATTAATGGCACGATGTACTTTGCTTCTATGGATCGCGAGCGAGGTTTTCAACATGCGGTCACCTGGAATATCTCGTGGACCGAGGGCGAAGGAGAGGATGCGAAGCCGTTCGAGGCATCGACGCCCGAGTTTAGCGTTGGAGCGTACGTCGATACTAAGGAACTCCGCTCCGATGACTCGCCTCTCGAGATCAGCCCGTTTTCCATCCAGACGCACATCGATGATCTGGGCATTGACGCAGTCACGAAGAAGTTGACGGTTACCTACAAGGATGGATCGGAGCAGATTATCGAAGATGACGACGCAGGGGCGTTCAACTTATATTTTTCTTATACGCGCAATAGCGGAGAGAACATCTGGGTGCCAACGAAGTTGATTGATGTCGACCAAGTGGTCTCAGTAACGCTTGAGGGCACACGCTGCACTTCAACAGGGGGCGCCGAAACGTCGGAACCCTTTACCATCGTCTATTCGTAAGGTCTAGGCCGCTTCCTGCTAGAGGAAGCGGCCATTTTCGTGTTACATGGACGGCTGGAATGGGCACTTGCGCACAGGAGGGGATTCATTTTGTGTAGGCTTTGCGGAAATGTACCAATTTTGGGATACGCCCGGCGGCGTGGTCTGTTGACGGCACAGCTAACGCCACGTATCCTATCGAACTGCGTGTTTCGTAGGGGGATGCTGACCCCTCGATTCAAGCCGTTGCACTTTACAGAAAGCTGGAATCATTCGAGAAGGAGTACGCTTTGCCTACTATTAACCAGCTGGTTCGCCAGGGCCGTCGTTCCGTGCCCAAGAAGTCCAAGAACGCTGCTCTGCAGCACAACTCCCAGAAGCGCGGCGTGTGCACCCGCGTCTTCACCACGAGCCCCAAGAAGCCGAACTCGGCTCTTCGTAAGGTTGCCCGTGTTCGCCTTGTCAACGGCATCGAAGTTACTGCTTACATCCCGGGTGAGGGCCACAACCTGCAGGAGCACTCCATCGTGCTCGTCCGCGGCGGTCGTGTCCGTGACCTCCCTGGTGTCCGTTATCACGTCATCCGTGGCGCCTACGACGCTGCTCCGGTCCAGAACCGTCTGCAGGCCCGTTCCAAGTACGGTGCTAAGCGCCCCAAGGCCAAATAAGCCAGATAACGTTTTGATACTTTCGCCGTGTGCCGCCTAAGCGCCGCACGGTAGACACTTAAGGAGATTTCACATGCCGCGTCGTGCAGCAGCTAATCGTCGTGAGGTTCAGCCTGACGCCGTTTACAACAACCGCCTGGTGACTCAGCTCATCAACAAGGTCCTTCTTGACGGCAAGAAGGCCACCGCTGAGCGCATCGTTTACACCGCTTTCGAGATCGTTGCCGAGAAGTCCGAGGGTGGCGACGCTCTCGCTACCTTCAAGAAGGCTATGGACAACGTCAAGCCCACGCTCGAGGTTAAGCCCAAGCGTGTCGGTGGCGCTACCTATCAGGTCCCGATGGAGGTCAACTCCCGTCGTTCCACCGCTCTGGGTATCCGCTGGATCGTCAACTTCTCCCGCGCTCGCAAGGAGAAGACCATGGCCGAGCGTCTCGCCAACGAGATCCTCGACGCTTCCAACGGCCTGGGCGCTTCCGTCAAGAAGCGTGAGGACGTCTTCAAGATGGCCGAGGCCAACCGCGCGTTCTCTCACTATCGTTGGTAAGTTAAGGTAAGGAACTAACATGGCTAAGCCTAAGTACAAGCTTTCCGATACCCGTAACATCGGCATCATGGCTCACATCGATGCCGGTAAGACCACCACGACCGAGCGTATTCTTTACTACACCGGTAAGACCCACAAGATCGGTGAGGTCCATGAGGGCGCTGCCACCATGGACTGGATGGTTCAGGAGCAGGAGCGCGGCGTAACCATTACCTCCGCTGCTACCACGTGCTTCTGGAACAAGGACGGTAAGGACTACCGCATCCAGATCATCGACACCCCGGGCCACGTTGACTTCACCGCCGAGGTCGAGCGCTGCCTGCGCGTCCTCGATGGCGCTGTCGCCGTCTTCGACGCCGTTGCCGGCGTTCAGCCCCAGTCTGAGACCGTTTGGCGTCAGGCTTCTACCTTCAACGTCCCCCGCATCGCCTTCATCAACAAGTATGACCGCGTGGGCGCTGACTTCTTCAACGCTATCGAGACCATGAAGGATCGTCTCGACGCCAACGCCGTGGCCGCTCAGGTCCCGATGGGCGCCGAGGACAACTTCTGGGGCGTCATCGACCTGGTCACCATGACTGCATGGGACTTCAAGGCCGACGAGAAGGGTATGACCTACCCCGAGCCGATGGACGAGATCCCGGCTGAGTTTGCCGACATCGCTGCCACCAAGCGCGAGGAGCTCCTCGACGCTGCTGCCAGCTTTGACGACGAGCTCATGGAGAAGATCCTCATGGAGGAGGACTTCACCGTCGAGGAGCTCAAGGCTGCTCTGCGCAAGGGCGTTCTGGCCAACGAGCTCAACCTCGTCTTCGTGGGTTCCGCCTACAAGAACAAGGGCGTTCAGGAGCTGCTCGACGCTGTCGTCGACTACCTGCCCAGCCCGCTTGACGTCGAGGCCGTCACCGGTACCGATCCGGACACCGGCGAGGAGATTCAGCGTCATCCTTCCTTCGACGAGCCCTTCTCCGGCCTGGTCTTCAAGATCATGACCGACCCGTTCGTCGGTAAGCTCACCTACGTCCGCGTTTACTCCGGCCGCGCCGAGTCCGGCTCCTACGTTGTCAACGCTTCCAACGGTCAGCGCGAGCGCCTCGGCCGCATCCTCGAGATGAACGCCGCCGAGCGTATCGACCGTGACGACGCTGCCGCCGGCGACATCGTCGCTTGCGTCGGCTTCAAGAACTCCACCACCGGTGACACCCTGTGCGCCGAGGGCAAGGAGATCGTCCTCGAGAAGATCGAGTTCGCTAAGCCCGTTATTGACGTTGCCATCGAGCCCAAGACCAAGGCCGAGCAGGACAAGATGTCCCTGGCTCTGACCAAGCTCGCCGAGGAGGACCCGACCTTCCAGGTGTCCACCAACCACGAGACCGGCCAGACCATCATCGCCGGCATGGGCGAGCTGCACCTCGAGATCATCGTCGACCGTCTGCTCCGCGAGTTCAAGGTTGACGCTAACGTCGGTAAGCCCCAGGTTGCCTACCGCGAGACCGCTGGTCACGACGTCGAGAAGGCTGAGGGCAAGTTCGTCCGTCAGTCCGGCGGTCGCGGTCAGTACGGCCACGCCGTCATCAAGCTCGAGAAGATGGAGGAGGGCTTCGGCTACGAGTTCGTCAACGCTATCGTCGGCGGCGTCGTGCCCAAGGAGTACATCCCGTCCATCGACAAGGGCATCCAGGAGGCCCTGAACACCGGTGTTATCGCCGGCTTCCCGGTCCTCGACGTTAAGGTCACCCTGTTCGACGGTTCTTACCACGAGGTCGACTCCTCCGAGGCCGCCTTCAAGATCGCCGGTTCCATGGCTATCAAGGACGCCCTCAAGAAGTCCGATCCGCAGCTGCTCGAGCCGATCATGGCTGTCGAGGTCGAGACCCCCGAGCAGTACATGGGCGACGTTATGGGCAACCTCTCCGGTCGCCGCGGCAAGATCGAGGGCATGGAGGATCGCAAGAACAGCAAGCTCATCCGTGCCAAGGTGCCGCTGGGCGAGATGTTCGGTTACGCTACCGACCTTCGCTCCCAGACCCAGGGCCGTGCATCCTACACGATGCAGTTCGACTCTTATGAGCCCGCGCCCAAGTCCATCGTGGACGAGGTCATGAGCAAGAACGCCTAAGTTCGAGCTCCCTGTTACGTAATCCTGCGAGAACATCTCTCGCACTCTTTGGAGGTTTAAGTTGGCTACCCAGAAGATCCGCATTCGCCTCAAGGGCTATGATCACGAGGTCGTCGATCAGTCCGCGAAGCTCATCGTCGAGACCGCTCAGAAGACCGGCGCTCGCGTTTCCGGTCCTGTCCCCCTGCCCACCGAGCGCAACCTGTACACGGTTATCCGCTCGCCGCACGTGAACAAGGACTCCCGTGAGCAGTTCGAGATGCGCACCCACAAGCGCCTCATCGACATCCTCGACCCCACCTCGGGCACCGTTGATTCGCTTATGCGTCTCGACCTCCCCGCTGGCGTCGACATCGACATCAAGCTCTAAGCGATATCGCTCATAGCTTAAAGGGCCCCGCTGCCGTTACGGTAGCGGGGCCCTTTTGTTTCAAGACTTTAGTCTGCTGGCCGCGCAGCGGCCAGCTTTGAACCACCCGCTAC
>DXZQ01000042.1 GCA_019419585.1 Collinsella sp.
GGCCAGCCCGTGGGAGGCCAGGGCGCCGCTGACCGGTGGACGGCACCGAGCCGTCATCGAAACTGCAGAAGGGGGAGGCCTCGCGGCCTCCCCCTTTTTTGCGTTTACGGGGCGTGAATGACTCAATTACACCAGACGATCTTGTTGTTTTCGGTATTGAGCCTTTATTTAAAGAAAATAAATCGTATAACAAGGGCAACTGCTATGGCCGCAATGATCATAAGCAGGATTGTCAGCTGATGCTGCTTGCGTCGTTTACTTGACGAAACGAAGATTGATTTTCCCTGTTTTGGAGTCTCGAGATAGCTGGCCGAATGCGTCAAGGTTTGCTTGGGTCGAGGCCCTCTTTGTTGATGAGCGGCGGATGCTTTCATCGGCTCATCACTAACTGCACTGTTTTTAGATAATGGTGCGTCTTTCAGATATACAGGGTCTCCCGAGGCAACGCCCATATGTTTACGTCCCGTTTGGGCTTCTTCGAGCGTTTGATATCGGTTTCTTGTCACATATTTGGGCTCTGGGCCATTGATGGGCTCTTGCGAGATGTGGGGGCGATGGAATCGAATCGGTTGCGGGCTGGATGCTTCGTCCTGCTCCGGCATAAACGTGTTGTCCTGTTTTTGATCGTCCATGATGCCCTTAGCTCGTCATCAATATCGTGTATGCGCCCATTGTAAGCCAGCCGTCTAGTTTTGATGGGATTGCATACATTATTTAAGCCTTCGTTAAAATTCCGTTTATTAGACAAAACCTTAGTCAACCAGACTTAGATATGCTTATATCAATAGACTCAAAAAACTTTATAGTCGATGTATATATAAGAAGCGGCTGGGCATATATAACAGCGTCAAAAGAAGTCCCAGTCACCTAGAAGATGACTCGGCAGTCCTTAAAAGGAGTGGTAAACATGGCAAGCATGGTTCCTTATCGTTCGGTTTTTGGCGTTCGTCCTTCTGCTAGCTCGCTGTTCGATTTGTTTGATGATATGACCGATCTTGCAAACAACTCGATTGCTTCCAAGGCGTTCCCCGTTGATGTCGAGGACAAGGGCGATGGTTATGAGGTCAAGGCCTATCTGACCGGCGTCGCTAAGGATGATATCGACGTTGAGCTTAACGAGGGTCGCCTGTCGATTAGCGTGAACGTTGTGGAGGACGAGGAGAACGAGGGCAAGAACTTCCTGCAGAAGGAGTTTAGCTCGTACAGCGCGACGCGCGGCGTGTATCTGAAGGACGCTTCGAGCGAGGGCCTTTCGGCTAAGTATGCTGACGGCATCCTGACCGTTACGGTTCCCAAGATTGTCGAGAAGAAGAACGTTACGAAGATCTCCATCGACTAACGATGGCTCTGCTTCAATCGAGAGTATGAGTTAAGGGGGGCTGGGAAGTGATTCCCAGCCCCCCCTTGTTGTCTTGAGGGGCTATTGAATGGTTGTCGGTTGATATTGGCTTGCAGGGCGTATCGAGAGCTTCCGTGGCCCTTGAAGACAGGTGGCTGAGCTGCCGAGTTCATCATCGAGACTTGCATCAAGCGCGTTGGCATAGCTTTTGACGGTAAGGCTTGGACGATTATTGTCCTGGCTGATATGCATGGCGATGAGCTGTTCGGTGCGATCGGTAACAAGTTCTCGCGCGGCTTCGGCGGCCTGGTTGTTGGAGAGGTGCCCCTTTGTGGACAGGATGCGCTCCTGAAGAAAGCGTGGGTACGGTCCTTCGCGCAACATAGTTACATCGTGGTTACTTTCGAGCGCGAGAACTCGACAGTCTTTGAGGATGCCTATGGCCTTGCTCGATAACTCTCCGGTGTCGGTGGCAAACCCAATGGAATCATCGAGAGCATTAAATCGATAGCCGACAGGATTGATGACATCGTGCGATGTTGAGTAGGTTTGCACGTGGATGCCGGCAATGGGGGGCGTGTCGCCGGGGTCAAATTCCTCTACGGGCAGGTACGCGAGGTTTTCTTTGCATGAAAGGGTGTCCCTGCTGGCAAAGAGGGGACCATGCCAGTGCTTGCACCATACATTGAGCCCCTTGATATGGTCACCATGCTCATGGGTGATTACAAGAGCGGCGACGTCGTCTGCCGAGAGGCCAAGCTCCGCCATGCGTTTAAGTGTCTCGCGGCGGGACAGGCCGTTGTCGATCATGATGAGCCCCTGAGGTCCCTCGACGAGTGCGCAGTTGCCTTTTGAGCCGCTGCCGAGGATATAAAGGTGCAGGCGAGACATAAGATTCCAAAGGATACAATGGGTGCGGACGAATAGAGGAGGAAGCGAATGCCAACGGTATCTCAGCACTATGGACATCATGCCGCGCCGAGGACGGATAAGAGCGCCCTGGCAACGCGGCAGGCCGCTGCCCCCGTAGTGCTCATGGTATCAGGCGGTGCGGACTCGACGGCGCTGCTCCTTATGGCTTGCACATCAAAGCTGGATATCCAGGACGGGCGCGGCGTCGCTCCCATTGCGCGCGAGCGATTGCACGTGCTGCATGTAAACCATCATCTGCGCGGGGAGGCATCCGATGGCGACGAGGCCTTTGTACGTGACCTGTGCGTGCAATACGGCTTGCCGCTGTGTGTTGAGCATGCCTATTTTGATGACGAATCGGGCAATATCGAGGCTGCGGCTCGTGAGGTGCGCTATGCCGCGGCACGGAGATATGTTCGCGAACTTTGTGCCGAATCGGGCGCACCGCGGACGGCGGCTCGTATCTGTACCGCGCATACTTCGTCGGACCGCGCGGAAACATTTTTGATGAATGCCATTAAAGGGTCGGGTCCCGCGGGTCTATCGAGCATTCCGCGCCGTCGGAACATTGTGGTTCGCCCTTTGCTCGACCTCACGCACGATGAGCTCGTGAGCTATCTGCAGGTGCACGGTCAGCCATGGCGGGAAGATGAAAGCAACGAGGACGTTTCGTACCTGCGCAACTATGTACGCCATCGGGTGATGCCGGTGGTGGCACGGCGCAACGCGAGCGTCTGTAAGACGATTGGCGCCGCTTGCGAAATTCTGGGCGACGAAGACGCCTTTCTTTCCCAGCTTTCGGCACAGGCGTTTCGAAGCTGCCTGCGCAAGGAAGCGGCGGGCGCACTGGTGCTCGATGCGCGCCGTCTTGCCGCCGCTGAGGTTGTGATTGCACGGCGTATCGTGCGGTTGGCGATTAAGCGCATCGATCCCGACGCGCGACCGGAGATGCGGCACGTGGAGCGCGTGCTCTCCTGTGTCGCTGCGGGCTCGGGTTCGGTAACGCTTCCTGCGGGAATTGATGCCCGTGTGGAGTTTGGCATGCTGGCGTTCAAGGTCCCGGCGGCGCGCGAGGGCTTAGTGGCCGACTGGATCTCCGTTCCCGGTCGTCTGCCGCTGGGGGCGGGGCGTATGCTGACAGCAGAGCCGATGGCTGTGGAGCCGGGGCGCGATATCGTGCACCGTGCCCGCGAGCTTGCTGCTGACGGAGAGGTTGCGGCCTTGGTGGATGCGGCGGCCCTGGGGTTCGCCGACCGCGATAGCGAGCGGATGCTAGCCGGCTCGCGCGGGGAGATTCCCGCCGAGGCGCGATTGGCGCGCCTGTGGGTGGATAGCCCTGTGCCGGGAGACGTGATGTGCCCGTTGGGGATGAGCGGTCGAAGCAAGAAAGTGTCAGACCTGTTGAACGAGGCGCGCATTCCTGTTTCAGACCGCTCTGGCGTACCCGTGGTAAGAACGGCTCCGGGAGGTGCCGTAGTATGGGTCGCGGGCGTTCGCGCGGACGAACGTTTTAAGTGCACGGCGGCGACGCGCGTGGCCTATCTGCTTCGCGTGGTTGACGCGGATTAGCTCCTCGCACTAGCTTTTCTGTGCGGCGTTGACGGTATTCCCGCGCTGATGGTGCGCGGGCTGGAAAATATACCCCGTGCGCTGCTAGAATGTGTAGTTCGCGTCCATACGGCGGTGTGTGGGCGATTAAGCACAAGAAAGGGTTGTCATGGCTTCTCAACATCCGGATATCGAGAAGGTTCTGTTTTCGCAGGAGGATATCGACGGTATCGTCTCTCGCTTGGGCGAGCAGATTACGCGCGACTATGCGGGTAAGGATCTGGTGCTGATTGCGGTCCTGCGCGGCGCCGTGGTCTTTATGGGCGACCTGATGCGCAAGATCGAGCTGCCGACCAACATCGATTTCATGGCTGTTTCGAGCTATGGCGACGGTGTGAAGTCTTCGGGTATCGTGCGTATCATTAAGGACCTGGATATCGACATCCGTGGTCGCGACGTGCTGATCGTCGAGGACATTCTGGACTCGGGCCTGACCCTCAAGTACCTGATGAAGAACCTCGAGAGCCGTAAGCCCGCTTCTCTGGAGGTCGCCGCCTTCCTATGGAAGGACGTTGAGGACCGTACCTCGGCCGTCACGCCCAAGTATGTTGGAACCCATTGCCCCGATGCCTTTGTGGTGGGCTACGGCCTCGACTATGCCGAGCGCTATCGTAACCTTCCGTATCTGGGCATTTTGAAACCGGAGGTTTATTCGTAAGATGCCCGACGACCGTAACGACAACAATTCCCAGACTCCCCGGGAGCCTAAGATCCCGGGGATGCCCGGAGGCAAGAAGCCCACGCGTACGGGCTGGCTGTATTTTATTTTGGCTTGCGCGCTTCTGGGCTACGCCTTCTTTAACATGGGCTCCGGCTTTGCCAACTCCAGCAATACCGTTAAGCTCGCGACGAGTGAGATGGTCAGCGCCATCAAGCAGGATCGCGTCGAAGATTTGACCTATACGGTTCAAGACGGAAGCGTGGCGGGTCATTACTGGAAGACGAAAAAGGACAAGGGCGACACGAGCGAGCTCAAGAGCTTTTCCTCGACCTATGTCGGTTCCGATTCGCTTGCCGAGCTTATGGCGGAGCATCCCGACACCAAGTACATCGTCAACACCAACGACCCCGATTTTTGGGGCGACTTGGCGATGAGCGTGCTACCGACGATTGCCCTGATCGCCATCATGTTCTACTTTATGCGCCAGATGATGGGCGCCAATAATAGGAACATGCAGTTTGGCAAGACCAACGCCAAGACCAACGAGGCTACGCGTCCCAAGGTCAAGTTCGAGGACGTTGCCGGCGTGGACGAGGCAGTCGAGGAGCTCGAGGAGATTCGCGATTTCTTGAGCGACCCGGACCGCTATCGCAAGCTGGGCGCCAAGATTCCGCGCGGCGTTTTGCTGGTGGGCCCTCCGGGTACCGGTAAGACGCTGCTGGCCAAGGCCGTTGCCGGCGAGGCGGGCGTGCCGTTCTTTAGTGTCTCGGGTTCCGACTTTGTCGAGATGTTCGTGGGCGTCGGCGCCAGCCGCGTGCGCGACCTCTTTAAGGAGGCCAAGTCTCAGGCTCCGTCAATCATCTTTATTGACGAGATCGATGCCGTGGGACGTCAGCGCGGAGCTGGCTTGGGCGGCGGTCACGACGAGCGCGAGCAGACGCTCAACCAGCTGCTGGTCGAGATGGACGGTTTTGAGGAGAGCGAGTCGGTCATCCTGATCGCTGCGACCAACCGTCCCGACATCCTGGATCCGGCATTGCTGCGCCCCGGTCGTTTTGACCGTCAGGTTACGGTCGACCGTCCGGATGTGAAGGGCCGCGAGCAGATCTTGCGCGTGCATGCCGAGAACAAGCCGATGGACGAGGACGTTAAGTTTGAGAAGCTCGCCCAGATGACCGTTGGCTTTACTGGTGCCGATTTGGCGAACCTGCTCAACGAGTCTGCGTTGCTGGCCGCTCGCCGTCATCGTTCTGTGATCTCGATGGACGAGGTCGAGGAGTCGATGGAGCGCGTGGTTGCCGGACCGCAACGCAAGGGTCGCGTGATGACCGAAGCCGAGCGCACCACGATTGCCTACCATGAGAGCGGCCACGCCCTGGTGGGTCACATCTTGGAGCATTCCGATCCGGTTCATAAGATCTCGATCGTCAGCCGCGGTCAGGCCCTGGGCTACACACTGCAGCTTCCGCAGGAGGATCACTTCCTCAAGACCAAGAACGAGATGCTCGACGAGCTCGCCGTGTTCTTGGGCGGTCGCGTTGCCGAGGAGCTCATGTGCGACGACATCACGTCGGGCGCGAGCAACGATCTGGAGCGCGCGACTAAGATGGCGCGCGAGATGGTCACGCGCTTGGGCATGAGCGAGGAGCTGGGCACGCAGGTCTTTGGCGAGGCGCAACATCAGGTGTTCCTGGGTCGCGACTACGCCGATCACCAGGATTACTCCGAGGAGACGGCGCGCTGCATCGATATCGAGGTTCAGCGCATCATGCGCGAAGCCCATCGCCGTGCGGTCGAGATTTTGGATGCCCGTCGCGATCAGCTCGATCTGATGGCCAAGGTGCTGCTTGAGCGCGAGACCGTCGAAGGCGACGCCGTGAACGCCCTGCTCGACAACGAGTGGGATGCTTACCTTGAGCGCGAGGGCGATATCCTGGCGGCCAAGGAGGAGCGCAACGCCAAGGCGGCCGGCATGCCGACCAAGAAGCGCTCGCCTCGCATGAGCGAGGAGGAGCTGGCGGCTGATGCTGCGGCCTTTGCGCAGGCGGCCATGCAGGAGGATGCCGAAGCCGCATCCGATGATGCCGGTGATGGCAATGCTGTCAACGCTGACGGCAACACCGACGCCGACAAATAGTTCTTGTAGCGAAAGCCTCTGCGGGGAAACCTGTGGAGGCTCTTTCTTTTGAGCGATATGTTGATTGGGGACAGACTTAGATGACTGTGCCGTCAATGCCGGTGCCGACACCGACGACGACAAATAGTCTTTGTGGCGAAAGCCTCCGCGGGGAAACCTGCGGAGGCTTTTTCCTTTGTTCAAGACTTTAGTCTGCTGGCCGCGCAGCGGCCAGCTTTGAACCACCCGC
>DXZQ01000043.1 GCA_019419585.1 Collinsella sp.
CGGGGTTGTTGCCGAGGGCGTTGCCGCCGAGGGCGACGACAATACGATCGGGCTTACCGTAAGGTTTGCTCATGATTCCTTCTTCTAAATGTTCTGTATCTTCCAACCCTTAGCGAAGAGTCGCGTACATCATGGCCTTAATGGTGTGCATGCGGTTCTCGGCCTCCTGGAACACGCGAGACTGCGCGCTCTCAAAGACCTCATCGGAGACCTCCATCTCGGTCACGCCGAACTTCTCGGCGATCTCGGCTCCGATGGTAGTCTGCGTGTCGTGGAAGCTCGGCAGGCAGTGCATAAAGATGGCGCCAGGGTTTGCCTTGGCCATAACCTCAGGCGTTACTCGATAGGGAGAGAGAAGGTCGATTCGGCTCTTCCACAGCTCCTCAGCCTGGCCCATGCCAACCCAAACGTCCGTATAGATAACATCTGCGTCCTTGACGCCCTCATCGATATCCTCAGTGAGCTGGATCGTGCAGCCATTCTGAGCAGCGATCTCCTGGCAGCGCTCAAGAAGCTCGGGGTCAAAATGCGTAGCGCCCTCGACGTCGCCCTTGGGCCCGCAGGAGCAGAAGTTGATGCCCAGTTTGGCACAGATGACCATAAGGGAGTCGCTTACATTGCCCTGCTCCTTGCCCATATAAGTGAGCTTCATGCCGCGCGTGTCGCCGAACTCCTCACGCATGGTGAGAATATCGGCAAGGGCCTGGGTGGGATGGTACTCGTTCGTCAGGCCGTTCCAGACGGGAACGCCGGCCTTGGCGGCAAGCTCCTCGACAATAGACTGATCGGAGCCGCGATACTCGATGCCGTCATACATACGACCGAGCACGCGGGCGGTATCCTCGATGGACTCCTTCTTGCCCATCTGCGACGAGCCGGGGTCGAGGTAGGTTACGCCCATGCCCAGGTCCATACCGCCGACCTCGAAGGCGCAGCGTGTGCGCGTGGAGGTCTTCTCAAACAGCAGGACAATGTTCTTGCCCTCGAGAAAGCGGTGCGGATAACCGGCGCGCTTCA
The DNA here is from genome assembly GCA_019419585.1 of Collinsella sp. GTDB lineage: Bacteria > Actinomycetota > Coriobacteriia > Coriobacteriales > Coriobacteriaceae > Collinsella. The sequence goes on from DXZQ01000043.1 coordinate 1,018, forward strand.
TATCCTTAAAGTTCTTTGAGAGGTCGAGCATGTACTCGATTTCCTCGGACGTAAAGTCAAGCAGGGTAAGAACGCTTCGACCAGAAAGATTAAGAGCCATGATTTGAGTCCTTTCGGTTGTTGGAACACACAAGGAGGGATGGGCGGCGCAGACGCACACGCGCCGCCCAGATACGCTAACGCTGACTAGATTTCCTCACGCCAGAACGGCATGGTCATGCAGCGCGGGCCGCCGCGGCCGCGAGAAAGCTCCTCGGAGGGGGCGACGAGCAGCTCGACGCCGGCCTTGTAAAGGGCATCGTTGGTGACAACGTTGCGCTCATATACGCAGACCTTGCCCGGCGCGACCGCAAGAGTGTTGGAACCATCGTTCCACTGCTCACGAGAAGCCTCGATCGGGTCGCCACCACCGCACTCAATCATGGTGATGTGGTCCATACCCGTCGCAAGCTCGAGGATATGCTGCAGGGTGCCCTCGAGTTCCTCGATACGCACCTCCCCCTCCGCATCGCCCTTGGTCAGGCGGTAGGCACGAAGCGTCTGGTAGATGCCGGGGTAAACCGTGAACTTATCACGATCGACCTGCGTGCAAACGGTGTCGAGATGCATGTAGGCATAGCCGTGCGGAATCTTGATGGCATAGATGTTCTCGATCTCGGCCTCATCGGAACCCCAGAACATATTCTTGGCGAGCTCATCGATGGCCGCAGTCTGGGTACGCTCGGAAATACCGATGGCGAGCGTCTTGGCGTTGATGTTGAGGATATCGCCGCCCTCGATATGCCACTCGCTGTTGTGGTCGTACCAGATGGGGCTACCGGCGTAATCGGGATGGTTGCGGAGCACCGTTTCGTAGAAGATAACTTCGCGGTTGCGCTGATTCCAGTACATGCGGTTCATGGTAGCGCCCTTGCCCACGACGGCCAGGGGGTCACGGGAGAAATACGAGGCGGGCATGGGGAAGAGGACCATGTCGTCGCCCTTCAGCTCATCGCCGTCCAGGCTGGCAAGAGAGCCGCCGACATGCGGGATCTCGAGGTCACGCACATACAGTCCGCCCATAGCCGTGAGGACAAATTCCTTGTTGTCCTTGATGGAATCGAGCTTCTCGACAACCGCCTGGCGAAGAGCAGCGTTCTTGATACCCGACTCGTCCATGAACTTTCCCATGAACTTAGCACGCGTGCCCTCGACCTTGTCGAACGTCTCGGCAACCAGATCTTCCATATAGACGACCTCGGCACCAGCGCCGCGAAGAAGGTCGGTAAACTGATCGTGCTCCTTCTGGGCGTAGTCCAAATAGAACGCATCGTGAATCCAGACGCGGTCGAAATCCTCCGCCTTCATGTTTACAAGATCCATACCGGGGCGATGGACGCACACCTTCTTAAGGGCGCCAATCTCGCTATGAACGTTCAATCCTTTGTTCATCTCTATCCTTCTTTCTCACAACTGTATGTAGGGTTTTGCTTTTACGGCAGGGGGATAAGGCCCGAAACCGCAGTGAATGCCATGCAGATAACGCTCACGACCAGGAAGAATTTCCAAGCGACCTTCCACCACTGGCCAAGCGGAATCTTGCAGACGCCAAGACCGGCAACGAGCATCGCGCTTGTTGGCGAAATGAGAGACATGGCCGCGCTGCCCATGGAAAGACCAGTAACTGCAGCCTCGGGGTTTAAGCCCATCAGCTCAACAAGCGGGCCGAAAATGGGAATCGTAAGAGCAGCGATGCCCGAGGAGCTCGGAACGAGGATCGACAGAAGGTTATCCACGACATAGAGGATGCTCGTAAAGATAACGGCTGGAACTCCAGTGAGAGCCGTGGCGAGCGTATTGAGAATCGTATCGATGATGAGACCGTCGTTGGCGATTACGAGGATTCCGCGGGCAAGACCGACAACAATGGCCGAGAACGCGAAGTCTGCAATTCCCTTAACGAACTCTCCCGCGATCTCCTTCTCGTTCATCCCGGAAACTACACCCGAAAGAAGGGCCATGGCCAAGAAAATCGCAGAGATTTCATTCATGTACCAGCCCTGGGTTACCAGACCCCAAATGATAGCGCCAAGTCCAAGCACGAAAATAACCATGACGGCTTTTTGCCTAGCGGTGAACTCGCTATCGAGAAGATTCTCGTCCGCGCCAAACTCTTTGCGCTTCTCGATATCATCGTGGAAAGCTGGGGATGCCTCGGGATTCTTCTTAACCTTGAGGGCATACATCACAACCCATGCGATGGCAACTGCAGTGAGCACGACAAGGGCGATAGTACGCAACCAAAGCTGGGGGTTGCCCTGGATACCGAGGATGCCCTGGGAAATCAGGACGTTGAACGGGTTAACGGTAGATGCGATGTATCCGATACGGGCACCCACAAACACCGTCATGAACGCTGTAACTGAGTCGAAGCCCATGGCCATCATGATCGGCATAAGAATCGCAAAGAACGGAAGCGTCTCCTCTGCCATACCAAAGGTGCTGCCGCCCAAGGCAAAAAGCACCATTAGAATCGGAATGATGAGGACGTCCTTGCTCTTGAACTTCTTCACCACTCGGGCGACGCCGCTCGTGATGGCTCCGGTCGCCGTGATGACCTGGAAGGAACCTCCCACGATCATAATGAATGCAACGACCTCGACCGCTTGCTGGATGCCGATCGCAGGGGCCTCAAGTACTTCGAAGATGCCTTGGCGAAGATCGACCTCGTTGCCGTCCTCGTCCGTATAGACCTTATCGACAGGCTCATAGGTGCCCGAGACCGTTACCTCGCGACCGTTAACCTCCTGGCGCTCAAACGAACCCGAAGGCACGACCCAGGTCAGAACGGCAAATACGGCCATCAAGACGAGAATGATGGTGTACACGTGCGGGACTCGAAGAGTGCGCTTCTTTTCTGTCTCTGCCATCTCTCCTCCTTAATTCAGGGGTTTTTCGTTGCCGGCAAAGCCATTGTGTCATCGCGCAAAACACCCTTCCGTCTCTTCGCCCGCCAACGAAGCGCATCGACCCGTAAACGGATTTCAGATTGATGTAATTTGTCAATTTGCTATCTAAATTGATGTTTAACATCAATTACTAAGCCGGTTCGTGCCATTCACCTGTGACAGATATGATGTAAATTGAATCAAACTCGTAATGTGCCACTATGGAAGCAATAAATACTCACCGCCAAAGCGAGGTCACATGTCCGCATTGCATGTTCAAAATGAAATAGGAAAGCTAAAAAAGGTGCTTCTGCACTGTCCCGGCCCCGAAACGCGCAACTACCCCGACGGGCAGTTCAATCGGGTCTTTACGTTGCGTCCGTCTAGCAGCTCATTCGATCTTGATAAAGCCCTTAGGGAGCATCATGCTTACTCGGCGATGCTCGAGCACGAAGGAGTAGAGATTCTCTATCTCGAAAACCTTCTTACCGAAGCCCTTGATGCGACAGAGCAGGCGCGCCACTCTTTTATCGATAGCTACATTTCAGAATGCGGCGCGCGGGGCATTGAGCTCGAATCTGCCATTCGCGAGTATCTTGAGTGCATCGAAGGCTCCCGTGCCCTGGCTCAAGCAGCGGTCAATGGCATCCGCTACTCCCAGGTCTTCGATACGGATAAGGAGGTATTCAGCCTCGCAAAACTGACGGGAGATGCATACTCGCCCGACGACCTTCTCGTAAGCCCCCTTAACACCATGTGGTTCACTCGCGATCCGGCGAGCGTCATCGGCAAAGGCGTCACACTCAACCATATGTACTGGCCAGAGCGCAACCGTGAGGTTATCGCCTATAAAACGATTTTTACGTATCACCCGGATTTCTGCGAGACTCCCCAGTTCTTCAAGCATGAATCGACTTTCCACATTGAAGGCGGCGACCTGCACAACCTCAACAGCGAAAACGTAGCCGTTGGAATCTCCCAGCGAACCGAACCGGCGGCGATAGACACCCTGGCAAATAACTTGCTCTGGGATGAGAACTCGACTATTGAGTCCGTATGGGCCATTCAGGTCCCCTACGATGACCTCTGCATTCATCTCGACACATATTTCACTCGCGTTGGCTACGAGACATTCCTCGTTGCCCGTGAACTTCTCGATCAAGCGCGGGTCTACCGCATCACACGGGGCAGATCGGAAAGGACAACCCGGGCGAGCCATGTCGAAGGCGGACTGAAAGAAGCGTTGAGATTGGCCCTGGGCTCAAATTCGCTGCAATTTATCCCTTGCGGTGGCTCAAATCCCGGAGCGGCAGAGGTCGAAAGGTCCAACAATGCCACAAGCACCCTTTGTTTGGAGCCCGGCAAGGTCTGCGTTTACGAAGAAAACGCCGAAACCAACAAAGCGCTGGAGCAGGCAGGTATTGAACTTGTCCCCATCTCTATCTTCGAGCTGACAAACGGCTTTGGCGGTCCCAACTGCCTCTGCCTTCCCCTCGTCCGCGCTTCATAACATGGGAACGGGTCAAAACATAAAGGCGCTTCGCAAGCGCGACCAGCTAACGCAGGAGGAGTTCGCAGCACTCATCGGCGTCTCCAAAGAAACGGTATGCCGCTGGGAAAAGGACCGCTATGCAATCCGCCGCTCAACGTTGCTCAAGATAGTATCGAAATTTAACCTGCAGCTCGATGACCTCACATCTGAAACCGCAGGGCTAGCCGCAAGGCTCGACCACGAGGAGCGGAAGGGGGAATCCAGAGAAGTTATTACTGATTCCCTTTGCGATGTATTTAAAATCCAGATGAATGGAGGCAGAACGGGACTTAAACAAACCGGAACAACCGCGCTTCCCTCATCCGTATTCAAGAAACATCGCGGGTGCTTCTTTGTTCAAATGGACACGTCCGCCATGTCCAAATGCTATCCGATTGGATCTCATCTCCTCGTGGATCCCAGTCTGAAACCCTGGAACGGATGCTCCGTCCTCGCTTTGGCCGATAATTCGAGAATCGTCATACGGCGTTATAGCACCGGCACAAACACCGTGATGCTCTCATCCCACTCATATCGCACATCGGAACCGGATATTGTGCTGGACAAACGCCGAATTAGGATTCTGGGAGTCATCGTTTGGTTCCAGGCATCTCATGATCTGAGTGTTTAATCAAATTGAATCTTGCCCGCACCCATTTGCTCACCCCTCAACAGCAAAAGCCCCGCGGCCGGAGCGGGCTGCGGGGCTCATGAAGAGAGGCTAGTTTGTGGGCGCCTTGCCTGG
>DXZQ01000044.1 GCA_019419585.1 Collinsella sp.
GAGCGGGGGCTCCTGTCGTTTCCGTGCCCCTGGATTGGGTCATAGTGTCTGTCGTGGCCGGGGAGTAAGTCTTCCGTTCTTTTCACTAATCGATCGATTCGTCCCAGGAGGCTCGAACCCGAGAGGGAGCGTTTTGGGGCGTGGCTGTGGCGTTGTTTGCCGCGAATGTCCGCTTTGGGCGTATCATCGTGGGCATCTCGCAAAACCTCGTTGCAAGGGAGACTCATCCCATGGCTACAGAAAAGTCCTCGTCGCGCCCATGGATGTCCGATGCCGCGATCTATCAGATCTACCCGCGCTCGTTTAAGGACTCGACTGGTTCGGGTTTGGGCGATATCGCGGGCATTACCCAGCAGATGGACTATCTTGAGCGGCTGGGTATCGAGGCCATCTGGCTGAGCCCGTTTTACCCATCGCCTCTTGTCGATGGCGGCTATGATGTGGCGGACTACTGCGATGTCGACCAACGTCTCGGCTCGCTTGACGACTTCGATGACATGATCGCCGCGGCTCACACGCGCGGCATCAAGGTCATCGTCGACATCGTGCCCAACCATTCGTCCAACCAGCACCCCTGGTTCAAAGCCGCTCTTGCCGCCGGCCCCGGATCGCCCGAGCGCGCCCGCTATATCTTCCGCGATGGTCGCGGCGAGCATGGCGAGCTGCCTCCCACCAATTGGAATGCCAACTTTGGCGGCCCCGCCTGGACGCGTGTTGCGGACGGTCAGTGGTATCTGCACATGTTTACGCCCGAGCAGCCGGACTTTGACTGGTCATGCCCCGAGGTTCGCGCGTTCTTTTGCGATGTTCTGGCGTTTTGGAGCGATCGAGGCGTCGATGGCTTTCGCATTGATGTGGCACACGGTCTCGCCAAGGATCTCGACCGCGATGATCTCGACCAGTGGCATCTCGCCGAGGGCGATGACATGGTTGACGACGGCACCCATCCGCTGTGGGATCGCATCGAGGTTCACGAGATCTATCGCGAGTGGCGCCGCGTGTTCGACCGCTATAATCCGCCACGCAGCGCCGTTGCCGAGGCGTGGGTGCTGCCCGAGCGCCAGTATCTCTACGCGCGTCCCAGCGAGCTTGGCCAGACATTCAACTTTGAGTTTGCCAAGGCCACTTGGACCTATGATGACATGCACGCTGCAATCGAGGAGGGCTTGAAGGCGGCTATCGAATCCAATTCTGCCTCGACCTGGGTACTCTCCAACCATGACGTGCCGCGCGTGGCGACGCGCTATGCCCTGCCGCAAATCAAGGCGACGCGCTACCACCAGATTGCGCTCGACTGGCTCTTACGCGACGGGTCGTCTTATGACGAGGACCGTGAACTCGGCGAGCGCCGCGCGCGGGCGGCCCTTTTGCTCGAGCTGGCGCTTCCGGGCTCGGCATACGTGTATCAGGGTGAGGAGCTCGGCCTTTTTGAGGTGGCTGACATTCCGTGGGCTGCACTCGAAGATCCTACTGCGACCAATACGCGCGGACCGAAGCGCGAGAAGGGGCGCGACGGCTGTCGTGTGCCCCTGCCGTGGGTGGCGGCGGACGATCCCGCGCAGGGCGGATCGTTTGGGTTTTCGCCGGCAGACGCCGATGCGGCGCCTCATCTGCCGCAGCCTGCATGGTTCTCCTATTATGCTGCCGATAGGGAAGAAACGGACCCGACATCGATGCTTGCGCTCTATCGTGACGCCCTCTGGCTGCGGCGCAAGCTGCGCGGGTGCGCCAACGATCTTGCGTGGCTCGATCTTGACGGGCGCACCGGTCTTGCGGATGGTGCCGAGGGCGCTGAGGGCGGCGTCATTGCCTATCGCCGCGATAACGGCTGGGCGTGTGTGACGAACTTCGGTGCAGCACCCGTGGAGCTGCCGGCGGGCAGGGTCCTGCTCACTTCATCACCGCTTGCAGACGGCAGGCTCGCGCAGGACAGCTCTGCCTGGATCATGCTCGGTGAGATGTAAGGGCCTCTTGCGGCGAGTTTGCGTTTGCCTGCGCCTTCCTTGGTGGCTGATGTCTTCGCGAGGTTCGCGAGGGCGTCGCAAAACTTTTTAAAAAAAGTTCTTGCATAGGATGCGGGTATCACGTAAGATTAATCCTCGTAAGCGGACATGGCTCAGTTGGTAGAGCACAACCTTGCCAAGGTTGGGGTCGCGGGTTCGAGCCCCGTTGTCCGCTCCATTTGGGCGTTTAGCTCAGGGGGAGAGCGCTTCCCTGACACGGAAGAGGTCAGAAGTTCAAATCTTCTAACGCCCACCAAATGTTCGCAGCTCAGAGGCTATGCCCTCTGGGCTGTTTTGTTTTGGTCGCCAAATGGGTCGCCAAATACGTCACCATATTTCGAGTTTTTTGATCTTCTGGGATGCTTCTCAGTAGTCATCCGAGAAAACTCTCATCTTCTCTGTTTGCATACACATATCTTTCAAGGATTCGTGCAGCGGTTACATGGGGCTCGGCAAGGCACGACCGCAACATGTTGGTCAAGCATAATCTTTTGGATTCTTTTGGCGTGAGCGGCTTGGTTTTGGTAGGATTTGTCAGCGGCTTGACTAAGGGGGTTTTATAACTGCCATGCAGGTAGCCGTGTTGGTAACGTTTTACCGACTTGTCAAATACCCCTCATTTTTAATGCGTCTGCAAAATGACCAATTGCTTTGACCTGCTGAAACACTATATGTTGTGTTTGACCTAAAAAAAGAATACAGGATATAGATGCCTCTTTGTCGTATGATAGATGGCGGACAGAGAACGAAGACCTTAACTGCCTCTTTTGAACGTGTCCTTGAACCGCTTGATCGGCTCTTGGGAATGTCCGCATGGAGGCTTATGGTTTATCGAGAACACAGATTGCGCGACGGCGCCGCAAGACAGGGACAGGCCCTGCCGGGCATCGTTTGGCTCTGAAGCGCAATGAGACTACGACGCGAAAGAGGCAAGAGGATGAAGATCATCAAGCGCAGCGGCACCGAGGTTGTCTTTGACATCGATAAGATCGTCAATGCCATCCGCGCCGCCAACTTGGAGGTCGAGGAGAGCTCTCGTCTAACCGACCGCCAGGTGGTTTACGCGGCACAAAACGTCGCCGAGGCATGCGAGAACGCGGGCCACACCGTTTCGGTCGAGGAGATCCAGGATTTGGTCGAAGACGAGATCATGCGTCTCGACTGCTACGAGGTTGCTCGCCACTACATCATCTATCGCTATGTTCAGAGCCTGAAGCGCCAGAAGAACACGACCGACGACAAGATTTTGTCGCTGATCGAGTGCAATAACGAAGAGGTCAAGCAGGAGAACTCTAACAAGAACCCGACCGTCAATTCCGTCCAGCGCGACTATATGGCCGGCGAGATTTCCAAGGACCTGACTCAGCGCGTGCTGCTGCCCCAGGAGATCGTGGATGCCCACAATGAGGGGCTGATCCACTTCCACGATTCCGACTACTTTGCCCAGCACATGCATAACTGCGACCTGGTGAACCTGGAGGACATGCTCCAGAACGGCACCGTTATCTCGGGCACGCTGATTGAGAAGCCGCACAGCTTCTCGACTGCCTGCAACATCGCGACGCAGATCATCGCCCAGGTTGCTTCCTCCCAGTACGGTGGCCAGTCGATTTCGCTGACCCATCTTGCCCCGTTCGTCGAGGTGAGCCGTCAAAAGATTCGCGGCGAGGTCGCTCGCGAGCTTGAGGAGCTCGGCGTCTCTGCGTCTGCCGAGAAGGTCCGTGAGGTCGTTGAGGACCGCCTGCGCGATGAGATCCGTCGCGGCGTCCAGACGATTCAGTATCAGGTCGTGACCCTTATGACCACGAATGGCCAGGCGCCGTTCGTGACGGTCTTTATGTATCTCAATGAGGCCCGTACGCCCCAGGAGAAGCACGACCTTGCCATGATCGTGGAGGAGACGCTTCGTCAGCGCTACGAGGGCGTTAAGAACGAAGCCGGCGTGTGGATTACCCCGGCATTCCCCAAGCTTATCTATGTACTCGAGGACGATAACGTTCACGAGAATTCCCCGTACTTCTACCTGACCCAGCTGGCTGCCAAGTGCACCGCCAAGCGCATGGTGCCCGACTACATCTCCGAGAAGAAGATGCGCGAGCTCAAGCTGTCTAAGGGCGAGACCGCCGGCAACGGCGATTGCTACACCTGCATGGGTTGCCGCAGCTTCTTGACGCCCGACCGCTCGGGCAACGGCTTTAACAATGTCGCCAACGCGCTGAACTATGACCCGACCAAACCTAAGTACTATGGCCGCTTTAACCAGGGTGTTGTGACCATCAACCTGCCCGATGTCGCGCTGAGCTCGCATCAGGACATGGACAAGTTCTGGAAGATCTTCGACGAGCGCCTTGAGCTGTGCCACCGTGCCCTGCTGTGCCGTCATGAGCGCCTGATGGGTACGCTTTCGGATGCCGCACCGATTTTGTGGCAGTACGGCGCCCTCGCTCGTCTGAAGAAGGGCGAGACGATCGACAAACTGCTCGTGGGCGGATACTCTACCATCAGCCTGGGCTATGCTGGCCTGTATGAGTGCGTCAAGTACATGACGGGCCACAGCCACACCGAGAAGGAAGGCACGCCGTTTGCCATGGCCGTCATGCAGCGCATGAACGACAAGTGCGCCGAGTGGAA
>DXZQ01000045.1 GCA_019419585.1 Collinsella sp.
GCCCGTGGGTTATACCCTAAGAGCAAACCACCCTTTTTAAGGGTGGTTCTGATTGGCATCGTCGATGCCGTGGAGCACGATATAGTGGCCTACGTTGGTAAACGTGCCGGGGCGCACTGCGGCGATGACGGGCGCACCCGAGCGAAGTGCTTGGGTAATCGATTCGCGATCGTTATAGAGCTGTGTTCCGTTGAGCCCCAGCTGCCACGCGCCGCTTGTCATAAACGACCACTCGGTGGCACCAGTGGGGGCGTAGTTGCCGGCTTCGGCCAGTGCGCATATATCGACCGGCGTCTTATCGGTGTGGCCGGTCTTAAAGATATAGACCATGGTGAGGCAAGTGGGACCGCAAGCGTTTTCGCGAATAGTGCCACCGGCATAGGGCAGCTCCGACCATGCGGGGTCAATTTGGTAGATGTGGGGCATGGTGCCGGCACTCCACTGCGAGCGTGGGGTCGAGAACGCAAAGGAATAACCGGGTGCGACGGGAGCTTTAAGCAGCTTGTCCTCGGCAGTGGGCTCGAGACCGGCTGATCCGTGAGAGATACAGGATCCCAAAAACACAAAGACGAGGCAGGCTGCGATGGAGCAAAGCGCAAGGCGTAGGCGGCGGGCCGGAAGCGCGTGGCTTGTGGTATGCGACGCGGGACGAGGGGCGGAATTGCCGCGATCGCGTTGAGGTCGCGAAAAGGAACGCTTAACGTAGTAGTCGGTCTTACGGCTATCGTAGCGGCGTGGCTGCGATGTGTCGGTCTGGCGTTGGCGTGTGCTCGTACTCACGCGGCCTGACCGCTGCACGGTACGGCTTTGTTTCCGCGAAGAAGTCCCGAGCTGCTCTTGGGGGCGCTGCGGGTTGTCGTTGTCGGAGGTGCTTCTGGGCGTTGGCGTGGTGCGGCCGGCAAGGCGCACGCTTTGTGGCCGTTGGTCGCCGTCATTGTATCCGTATGCCATTCGAATCACCTTGCCTCGTGTGTAACTTGTCTATCCTACATAAAAAGATGCACGACACATGGGTATGTGCGCCAAAAGCCTGACAAATGGTATGAACGTTGCCGCGCCGCGCGCCAAGCGTCACGGCAAAAGGTATTCAAAAGCAGACAAGATGAAAGCGTCCAAGACGAATGGCGTCTCCCGCCGTTCGTCCCAAAAACGGCGCCGCTCGTTTTGCAGTTCTGCCTTCGGTCGAGCCACAAGCGGCGCTGCTGTGCCAAGGCCGTATTGTAAAGCCACGAAATAAAAGCGCGCGGCAAAACAGACCGCGCAAGGGGTGACGCCAAAGAGGCGTCAATAAGGAAAGGAGGGGAACAATGGCGGACAAGAACGCAGAAGTTGCAGTCGAAGGTAACGGTGGCATGAAGAAAACGCTTTCGCTCTGGAACTTCTTCACCATCGGTTTCGGTGCCATCATCGGTACCGGCTGGGTTCTGCAGGTCGGCGACTGGATGGTCGTGGGCGGCGGTCCCGTTCCCGCTATGATCGCATTCCTCTTGGGCGCAATCTTCCTTGTGCCCGTCGGAGCTGTTTTCGGTGAGCTCACGGCTGCTATCCCCATTTCGGGCGGCATCGTCGAGTATGTCGATCGTAGCTTTGGCCGTACGATGAGCTACATCACCGGCTGGCTCCTGGCCCTGGGCAACGGCATCCTGTGCCCGTGGGAGGCCATCGCCATCTCGACCCTCGTGTCCGAGATGTTCGGCAGCCTGCCCGGCCTTGAGTGGCTGCGCGCCGTCAAGCTCTACACCATCCTGGGCGCCGACGTTTACCTGTTCCCGACGCTGATCGCGCTCGGCTTTGCAACCTACGTCATCTTCCTCAACTTCCGCGGTGCCAGCTCGGCCGCCAAGCTGCAGGCCTTCCTGACCAAGGCCCTGCTCTGCGGCATGCTGCTCGCCATGGGCGTCTCGCTGTTCACCGGCTCGCCGGACAACGCCATGCCCGTGTTCTCCCAGGTCACCGGTGCTGGCGGCGGCAAGCCCGCTACCGAGGGCACCAGCCTGTTCGCCGGCATCGTGTCGGTCCTGGTTCTGACCCCGTTCTTCTACGCCGGCTTCGACACCATTCCTCAGCAGGCTGAGGAAGCAGCCGAGGGCCTCAACTGGAACAAGTTCGGCAAGATCATCTCCTTGGCCCTGCTGGCCGCCGGCGGCTTCTACATGGTCTGTATCTACTCGTTCGGCACCATCCTCGACTGGCATGAGTTTGTTAAGAGCCCGGTTCCCGCGCTTGCCTGCCTCAAGGGCATCAACATGCTCCTGTACCTGGCCATGCTCGTCATCGCCACGCTTGGACCCATGGGCCCGATGAACTCCTTCTACGGCGCCACGAGCCGCATCATGCTCGCCATGGGCCGCAAGGGCCAGCTGCCCGAGAAGTTCGCCGAGGTCGATCCCAAGTCCGGCGCTCCCAAGCTCGCCTGCGTCGTTCTGGGCGTTATCACCGTCGTCGGTCCGTTCCTGGGCAAGAACATGCTCATCCCCCTGACCAACGTGTCGGCTCTCGCCTTCATCTTCTCCTGCGGCATGGTCGCCCTCGCTTGCCTGCGCATGCGCTTCACCGAGCCCGACCTGCCTCGTCCCTACGAGGTGCCCGGTGGCAAGTTTGGCATCAGCCTCGCTATCGTTGCCTGCGGCACCATCATTGGCCTGCTCGTGATCCCGTTCTCTCCCGCCTCCCTCAACATGGTGGAGTGGAGCATCGTGATCGGCTGGCTGGCCGTTGGCCTGGCCCTCATGGCCTTCACCAATTCCCGCAAAAAATAACGCCTAGCCGGGGCGGATCGGGTGCGCGGAGCCCTCTCTTCCGCGCACCGAACCCGGCACCACTTGGGTAGTTTTGTGAGGCCTTAACCCAACACGGCCTCGCCCACTATATGGATCCATAAGGAGGAACCATGTCCACTAAGTATGCAATCGTTGGCGGCAAGCTCATCGACGGTACCGGTGCCGAGCCGGTCGAGAACTCCCTCGTTCTCGTCGACGACAACGGCAAGATCGAGTACGCCGGTGTCATGCAGGACCTTCCCGAGGGCGTTGAGGTCATCGACGCCGCCGGCAAGACCGTCCTTCCCGGCCTGATCGACACCCACCTGCACTTCTCGGGCAACCTGACCGACGATGACACCGACTGGGTCATGCAGCCGCTCCTCGAGAAGCAGGCCGTCGCCGTCAAGCAGGCCTACGACTGCCTCACCCACGGCCTCACCACCGTCTGCGAGATCGGCCGCTTTGGTATCCAGATCCGTGACTGCATCGACAAGGGCGTCTTCAAGGGCCCGCGCGTTCTGGCCACCGGCCTTGGCTTCTGCCGCGTTGCCGGCCACGGCGACTCCCACCACTGCAGCCAGGAGCTCAACAAGGAATCGCACCCCTGGGGCGATCAGGTCGACGGTCCTTGGGATCTGCGCAAGGCCGTCCGTCGTCGCCTGCGCGAGAACCCCGATGCCATCAAGATCTGGGCTACCGGTGGCGGCATCTGGCGCTGGGACTCCGGCCGTGACCAGCACTACTGCTCCGAGGAGATTCAGGCCGTGGTTGAAGAGGCCAAGATGGTCGGCATCCCCGTGTGGAGCCACTGCTACAACAACCACGCCGCTGCCTACGATTCCGTCCGCTTTGGTTGCGAGCAGCTGATCCACGGCTTCGATATCGATGAGCGCACCATGGACCTCATGGCCGAGCAGGGCACCTTCTTCACCCCGACGATCGCCTTCCTGCCCACTTGGTACGCCACCTATCCGCCCGTCTACGTCCCCGAGCTGCACGACAAGTACGAGGGCACCCTGGTCGAGAAGGAGCTGCAGCGCAACTACGACTGCCTGCGCGAGGCCAAGAAGCGCGGCGTCGTCATGACGATCGGCTCCGACTCCTTCTCCTTCGTCACCCCGTACGGCACCTGCTCCATCGAGGAGATGTACGAGTTCGTCGACAAGATCGGCTTCACCCCGGTCGAGACCATCACCTG
>DXZQ01000046.1 GCA_019419585.1 Collinsella sp.
TCCCTACACCGGGCGAATGGGCACACTCTCGCCCGACGACCATAGTCGGGTCGACGAGGCCATGAAAATCGCACATGTGGAAGAGCTCGCCGAGCGCGACTTCATGCAGATAAGCGACGGGCAACGCCAGCGCGTCATGCTCGCACGCGCCATCGCGCAGGATCCGCGTGTGCTCGTGCTCGACGAGCCCACGTCGTATCTCGATATCCGCTACCAGATCGACCTGCTGCGAATACTTCGCCATCTTGCGAAATCGCGGAATGTGGCTGTCATCATGTCCATCCACGAACTCGAGCTCGCGCAGAAAAGCGCCGACAAGGTGATTTGCGTGAAGGACGGCCGAGTCTTCCGCGCCGGCACACCCGAGGACATATTCACGCGCGAGACGATTGGCGAACTCTACGGCCTTCAACATGGCACCTTCAACGAGCGCTTCGGCAGCGTGGAAATTGGGCGCCCACACGGCGATGCGCACACGTTCGTCATCGCCGGCGCAGGTACGGGGTCGGCTGTGTTTCGCCAGCTCATTCGGCAGGGCAAGGCGTTCTACGCGGGCGTTCTGCACGAAGGGGACATCGACTGCGAGCTCGCGCGCGACCTGGCGACGGAATGCGTGGCCGAGCGCGCCTTCGAGCCGATTGGGGATAAAACCATAGCCCGCGCCAAAGAGCTCCTCGTCCACTGCGCGCGCCTTATCGTGTGCCCCGCCGCCTTCGGCACCATTAACGCCCGCAACGCAGAGCTCGTCGAGTTCGCACGCTCGCACGGTATCGAGGTCATGCGAGCGTGCGAAGGCGCATCGGAGGATTCCCAATTGGAGTGGAAAGGATAAACTGGACTTTCTTTTAAGGATCCTCAGGCTACAGCTCCTACGCCGGCGAGGTCTACAAGGCGCCGGAGAACGTCGTGAACAGGAATTTCCACGCCGACGAGCTCAACTAGGCCTAATCCAAGCGAGATTCCAGACTCGACAGGCCATTGAGAGTCAGGTCGTTGGCGACCTCCGAGACGCGCTCGATAGGAACCGAGCCGTCAGACAGCGCCCATGTGCGATAGATTCCGATAATACCCGACAGCAAAAACGCCAGATAGTAGTCGAACATCTCGTCCTTGAGACCGTGGGGCAGCAGATCGCGCTCGGCAATCTCGTGCTCGAGCGGCGCACGAAGACGAGCCATAAAATCATCGAGCGGAATGTTCTCGATCAGCTGACGATTGAGCACCAGGTTGTTGCACAGCGCCTCGTTAACGGTTTTAAAGAAGGTCGCCGCCGCGCCCAGGGCGCGCTCGTTGGTGTCACCGTCCATGGAAGCAAGCGTTTTCTCGACCGAGTCGACAATCATCTCCACCACATCGACGGCAATGGCATCGAGCAAGCCATCAACCGTACCAAAGTGCACGCAGAAGGTTTTACGGTCGACATTGGCCTCGCGCGCGATGGCACTCACCGTAATGTCTGCCAGCGGCTTTTCCATGAGCAAGCGCTCAAAAGCAGAAAGGATGGCATTGCGGCTGCGAACGATACGGCGATCAATACGCGGTTTACTGGTGGCCATGGGTGTGTCCCTTCGATATGCGAGCATTCATCAACAGATGAGAGATAATCTACGTAAGAGGATTATCCCCCATACAGCTCAAATATGCCCCGCATCATGAAGAACGCACGACTGCCCTACCGCGACTTAGGGTGCTTCTTCTTATTGAGCGCCGACGGAGATACTCGGATACCGTCGCCCGTCTGGCGCACATAGGCTTTATGAGCCGGCTTAGCGGTCCCAGAAGCCTTCTGAGCGTGCTTCCTGGGATCAACGGTAACAGCATTCGTGGGGTGCGGCTTAGTGGGCGCAGAGGGCGTCTGAGGCTCGCGGCCGAGCTTGCGCATCACGCGATCCCAGCGCGCATGGATGCTCTCGTTGTGGGCGCTCTTAAGGCCCAGCAGGGGCGCAGCCAAAATGGTCGGCGCGATAAACGTAATGAGACGCCACAGCAGATAGCCGGCGGTCGAAGCCGACCCAAAGAAATGACCCAAGAACAAAGCAAAGCCGCCCTCAGCGCCACCAGTTCCACCGGGCAAGGGAACCGCAGAGCTCAGCAGCTGGACAAAGGCGCTCGCGGCCATGACCGAGAAAAAGTCGACCTCGTGGTGGCCAAAGGCGAGCATCAGAAAATACGGCACCAGATAGAAAAACGCGAGCTGCAGCATGGTGATAAACACGGTGAGCAGCATGGAAGAAAAATGTCCGGCCGAAAGCTTGAACTTCTCGGAGAAGGAGTAGATCTCACCATCGACAAACGAGCGCCATCCATCGATCTTAGTGGCCGAGACACCTATGCGCTCGAGCCAATTGATGATGCAATGGGCGACGCGCGTGACGGTCTTAGGCATGAGCGCGACGGCGAAGATGCCGAGCAGGATGCAGCAGTGACCGCCAAAACTAAAGACGCACAGCAGCGTCATGTCGCCATAGCGCTCGGCAAAAAACGGCATGCGAGCAAGCAATAGGATAGCGCCCCAGGCAACGAGGCCAAACTGATACACAATAAATCGGGTGAACTGCGTGGCACCCGCTTCGCCCACGTTTTGGCCCGCTTTGGTCAGGCGGTAGATCTGGGCAGGCGTAGAGCCCATCATCATGGGCGTCAGGTTGCCAAAGAAGATGCCACTCGCCTCGACCGAGATCAGGTCGCGAATGCCGACGGGTGAATTGGGGTCGAGCCAGACGGCGATCGCATAGGCCACAATGCCAAAGAACAGATACATAAACATGCAAAGACACGCGACAACGAGCCAGGGCGCCTGGACGCTCGACATAGCAGCCCAGAACTGCCCCATCTGCCCGGTTACCACCAGATAGACGATATAACCCACCAGCACAACGCCGATAAAGATTGCGCCGCGGCGTGCGCTCTTATTGTCATCGCCGCCCGAGGCCTCAACCTCGACCTGGGGCTTGGACGTATGCTGAGAGGACTCCGTCATGAGACTCCTTCTAACAGTCAAAATATCTTGGTTATTGTACCCGTAAGGGCCATAAGCAGAACGCAAAGCTCTTGTTCAAACGGGAATGACAGACAGTTGTTTGATAATAAAAAACCCGGCCTTCCGTGGAAAGACCGGGTATCAGATGCGTGGTAGCCCGTACCAGATTCGAACTGGTGATCTCCGCCTTGAGAGGGCGGCGTC
>DXZQ01000047.1 GCA_019419585.1 Collinsella sp.
GACGGCACCGAGCCGTCGGATGACTTGAAGAAGGGGGAGGCCGCGAGGCCTCCCCCTTTTTTGCGTTTACGGGCAACATTCCTTATGCAATTAACTCAATTTAATCATCCACCGCTGAATATAGACGTTCACCGTTCTTTGGTCGGTTCTCTATTCCCAATGGACTAATATTTGCTTTAGCGCACTGCTGCGCTTGTCCTGTTTTTACACGGGTCGTTTTATTGATTGTGACGGAAGGACTCACATGGCAGATGTTCATGAGCTGCTTGATACTTGGATTGCCAATGTCAAGGACGAGGAGCTCCTCGCTGAGCTTAACACGATGAAGGAGCAGGGTGATGAGGACGCCATCACCGATGCTTTCTTCCAAGATCTCGCCTTCGGTACTGCCGGCCTTCGCGGCACTATCGGTGCGGGCACTAACCGTATGAATATCTATACGGTCGGTCGTGCGACCCAGGGATTCGCTGACTACCTCAATGCGACCTTCGAGCATCCAACGGTTGCCATCGCTCGCGATAGCCGCAATAAAGGTGAGCTGTTCGTTAAGACGACGGCGGCCATTCTTGCAGAAAACGGCGTGACTGCCCTCGTTTATCCCAAGATTTCTCCTGTGCCGACGCTCTCCTGGGCCGTCCGTGATCTTAAGTGCTCCGGTGGCATTTGCATGACCGCTAGTCATAACCCGGCACCGTATAACGGCTATAAGGCCTATGGCCCCGACGGCTGCCAGATCACCAGCGAGGCCGCCGATGCAATTTCTAAGGCTATCGCCGAGACCGATACGTTCACCGGTGTGAAGTCCATGGACTTCGATGAGGCTCTTGAGCAGGGCCTGGTCAAATGGATCGATGACTCGTGCCTCGAGCGTTATTACGACGCCGTTCTCGCTCGCGGCGTTACGAATCTTTCTGCCGAGGAGATTGCCGGCGCACCGCTCAAGCTTGTCTATACGCCGCTGAATGGTACCGGCCTCATTCCCGTCACCACGGTGCTCGAGCGCGCTGGCATCACTGATGTCACGGTTGTTCCCGAGCAGAAGGAACCTAACGGCGATTTCCCGACCTGCCCGTATCCTAACCCCGAGATCCGACAAGCCATGCAGAAGGGCATCGATCTCTGCGAGCGGGTTCACCCCGATCTGCTGCTTGCGACCGATCCCGACGCCGACCGTGTTGGCGTTGCCGTTAAGAATGGCGATGACTATCTGCTGCTGACCGGTAACGAGATGGGCGTCCTGCTGCTCGACTATATCTGCAAGACCCGTGCTGCCCGCGGTGAGGACCTCACTAAGAAGGTTGCTGTTACTACTATCGTTTCTTCCGCCATGGTCGATGCTCTGGCCGAGGAGTATGGCTTTGAGCTTCGTCGCTGCCTGACGGGCTTCAAGTACATTGGTGACATCATTACCTCGCTTTCCGATGCTGGTGAAGTTGACCGCTTTATCT
The DNA here is from genome assembly GCA_019419585.1 of Collinsella sp. Classification (GTDB taxonomy): domain Bacteria; phylum Actinomycetota; class Coriobacteriia; order Coriobacteriales; family Coriobacteriaceae; genus Collinsella. The sequence goes on from DXZQ01000047.1 coordinate 1,449, forward strand.
TCGGTTTCGAGGAGAGCTACGGCTATCTGGCTGGCGACCACGTGCGCGACAAGGACGCCGTGAGCACTTCGCTGCTGATTTGCCAGATGGCTCAGTATTACAAGCTGCAGGGTAAGAATCTCGCCGACGCGATGCACGAGCTGTACGAGAAGTATGGCTACTATCACAATAAGACGATTTCTCTGAGCTATCCGGGTGCTGAGGGTGCGGCAAAGATGGCCGGCATCTTGGCTGGTCTGCGCGAGAACCCGCCCGCGCAGCTCGCCGGTTCCAAGATTGAGGCCGTCGTTGATTACAACACCTGCGTGAACGGCCTGCCGAAGGCTAATGTCATTGAGTTCGATCTCGAGGGTGGCAACAAGGGTATCGTCCGTCCTTCTGGCACTGAGCCCAAGATTAAGCTGTACATCTTCGCTAAGGGCGCGGATGCCGCCGAGGCTGATGCGGCACTTGACGCGATCGAGGAGTCCGGTCGCAAGCTGTTGGCCTAAGGCTTTGAAAGCCTATTTCTATAGATAGATGGAGGAGGGGATCTCGGAAACGAGGTCCCCTCTTTATTACTGGTAAATACAGTTGAGAATCCCAAACTGTGTAGGAAATGTGTACGCCCAGATTCCCGCCCCCGGAACCCCTCCGGTCTGGCAATATATCTCCTTGCCGCGCGGC
>DXZQ01000048.1 GCA_019419585.1 Collinsella sp.
GTATACGGGTGCATCATCGACGTCTTCAATACAGAAGATATCAGTGCGGAATGTTTGCAAAACTAAGCCCCGGTCCCCGCTGCATTGCCGTTGTCATTGGCCCTGGCCGGGCGCTTCCGGCGGGCCGCTGGGTCGGTGGCGATGGGGACGTGGGTCCCGTCTTGCCTTGCGCGTAACTGGCTGAAAAAAATCTTGGTTGGAGTTGTTCCTATGTCTCAGAATTTGACTCGGGTGATTGTTACCACCGATATGGAAGTCGATGATATGAACTCTCTGGTTCATTTGGCTCTGTATCTCAATGTGCTCGATGTGCAGGCTGTGGTGTACACGGCTTCGCAATATCACTTTCTTGGCGATGGTGTCCATACGCTGGGCGAGGTGAATCCGCATTGGCGGACCAAAGGCGTGCGCTCCTATACCTGGGACGTCGTTCCGCACGAGCCCGACCCCGAAGCTGGCTCGCTCATGGAGTACCGCCCATTCCCCGAGGGCTGGATCGAAAGCCTGTGGAGCAACGAGTATGCCCAGGCCTGGCCGCAGCTCAACGCTAACGCCGCTGCCGCCGGCGAGCCGTCCTTCCCCACGCCCGCTCAGATGATCGAGCGCACCTATATGGGCAACGCCGCCTTTGAGGGCGACGTGCGCGAGGAAACGCCCGGTTCGCGCGTCATCGCCGACGCCATCATGGATGACGACCCCCGCACGCTGTGGCTGCTCAGCTGGGGCGGTATGAACACTATCGTTCGCGCCCTCATGTCCATCGCCGAACAATGGCAGAACACACCCGAGTGGCCCGCCGTGCGGCAGCGGATCTATCAGAAGGTGCGCGTGATGGGGGTTGCCAATGGCGTAGGCCAGGACAACTCATGGCTCGACCATGGGCGCGAGCTCTTTCCCGAGCTCGTCTTTTGGTGTGTGCCCTATAAGTATGGCAGCTATGTCAACGCCAAAATAGCTCAGCCCGATACGCTGCCGCTGTTTAAGGCTCCTTGGCCCGAGCAGAATCTCACCCATGGCAACGGCCCCCTCATGGCGCGCTATATGCTCTATGGTGATGGCAAGGTCTACGAAAACGAGCCCGAGCGCTTTCAGTTTGGCAAACATGCCCGTCTGGATTGGGGCCTGGAAGGCGTGCCCGCAATGCAGTTTGAGCGCGGCGACTTTATGGCCGAAGGCGACAGCATGACCTATATTCCGCTGCTGCCGTTTGGCCTGCGCGGTATCGACGACCCCGACTTCGATACGTTACTCGGCCGCATGTTTCATGATGGGCGCCCCGATGCAGACGCACTCACCGATTTTGCCGCCCTCGGCACGCCCGCAGACGGTAATCCCAATCCCTACCTGCGCGCCTATCAGGAAGACTTTGCCGCCCGCACGCAATGGTGCGCCCATGATCCGGCAGCCTGCTCGCACCCGGCGCATGTTGTCGAAGCTGCGGCCGATCGCAGCGCCGTAGCCGGCGAGAGCGTCGCCCTTGCAGCGACCATCGTCGACCCCGACGACAAGGGCTTCGATGTGCATTGGGATGTCGCCGTGGACCCGTCGAGCTATGCGGGCGCCCAAGACCTGTCGCTGTGGCAAGAATGCACAGTGGACACCACTTTCGTCGTGCCCGCCGACGCACGACCCGGCGACCGCTTCGTGCTCACCCTCACCGTGCAGACGCGCGCCGAGCGCCCCTGCAGCCGCTACGCCCAGGTCGCCATCACCGTCGCGTAGCAACCGACGGCGCCCACATTCGGCAAGGAGTGTCCCCAGATGCCGGCACAAAAGGAACGTCCCCAAGTGTCACCTATTCGCCGAGCGAGGATTTTTGGACACTCTCACTCTGCGGGCACTCATTTCAGTACGTCCCCAATGAGTACCCCACAGCAACGGCAACGCCAATGTTTTGGCAACGACAGACACTATGACCCAATCCAGGGGCACGGAAACGACAGGAGCCCCCGCTC
>DXZQ01000005.1 GCA_019419585.1 Collinsella sp.
CGTACTGGAAGTAGGCCTGGACGTACTTGTCGGTGTGGTCGCCGATGATCTTGATCGAGTTCTTGTTGGCGCCGACGGTACCGTCGCCACCCAGACCCCAGAACTTGCACTCGATGGTGCCGGGGGCTGCGGTATTGGGCGCATCCTCGGCCTCGGGCAGGCTCAAGTTGGTCACGTCATCGACAATGCCGATGGTGAACTCGCGCTTGGGCTCGTCCTTCTTGAGCTCCTCGAAGACAGCAAAGGCGGACGCGGGAGGCGTGTCCTTGCTGCCCAGGCCATAACGGCCGCCGACGACCTTGATGCCCGTCTTGCCGGCCTCGTAGAGAGCGGAGACGACGTCCTGGTAGAGCGGCTCGCCGATGGAACCCGGCTCCTTGGTGCGGTCCATGACGGCGATCTTCTGGACGGTCTCGGGAAGAACGTCGACGAAGTGCTTGATGGAGAACGGACGGAACAGACGAACCTTGACCAGGCCGACCTTCTCGCCGTGAGCGTTGAGGTAGTCGATGACTTCCTCGAGCACGTCGCAGAAGGAGCCCATGCACACGACGACGCGGTCGGCATCGGGAGCGCCGTAGTAGTTGAACAGGCCGTAATCGGTGCCGAGTTTCTCGTTGATCTTCTTCATGTAGCCCTCGACGACGGCAGGGAGCTCGTCGTAGACCTTGTTGCAGGCCTCGCGGTTCTGGAAGAAGATATCGCCGTTCTCGTGGCTGCCGCGGGTGTGGGGGTGCTCAGGGTTGAGCGCGTGGTCGCGGAAAGCCTGGACGGCGTCCATGTCGCACATATCGGCAAGATCCTTGTAGTCCCACATGGCGACCTTCTGGATCTCGTGGCTGGTGCGGAAGCCGTCGAAGAAGTTGAGGAACGGGGTCTTGCCCTCGATGGCGGCAAGGTGAGCCACCGGCGAGAGGTCCATGACCTCCTGGACGTTGCCCTCGGCGAGCATGGCAAAGCCGGTCTGACGACAGGCCATGACGTCGGAGTGATCGCCAAAAATGTTCAGGGCGTGGGAAGCGACGCAACGCGCGGAGACGTGGAAGACGCCCGGGAGCTGCTCGCCCGCGATCTTGTACATGTTCGGGATCATCAGGAGCAGACCCTGAGAAGCCGTGTAGGTGGTGGTCAGAGCACCGGCGCCCAGCGAACCGTGAACAGTACCGGCTGCACCTGCCTCGGACTCCATCTCGACGACCTTGACCGGGGTGCCGAAGATGTTCTTGCGACCCTGGGCCGCCCACTGGTCGACATGGTCGGCCATCGGGCTGGACGGCGTAATGGGATAGATTCCCGCTACCTCGGTGTACGCATACGAAACATATGCGGCCGCCTCGTTGCCATCCATAGACTTAAACTTACGCGCCATATGCCCCTCTCCTCTCATATAGGTATACAGGCCCCGGCGATCGCCGGGATGTTGGCGTGATGGGATTTACGCTGTTGCTTCCAATCATCTGGCAGGCAGGCTCAGCAGCAGGTACGTGGCGTGGAGAGAAGACATGCCGAGGCGAGGGGCAACTGATGCGCCCCACAGACCCGACCGCCCGTCTTGCACATGACCGAGCGCCGCAAAGGCCGCATGCCGGATGCTCCCGGGCACGCCCCGGCGATGGGAGGCGCCCGCAACGAAAATCCGCATGCGGGTTTATTGTACCCCGCCGTCAAGTGTAATAGCGGCAAATATAGGCGGGCGGTAAAGGCTTACCTCGACTGACCGCCAAGGGCCAAATGGTCCCTGTGTTCCCGGGCAATCGGCTCTGACGCGCCAAGGAGTGTCCCCAAGTGCCGGCAGAAAAGGAGCGTCCCTATCTGCCGGCTAGAGGGCACCGAAGAGGATGGCGTAGGTAGTGGATTCGCCGAGCTTGAGCTCGTCGCCGGGGTTGAGCTGGGCGGAGCGACCGGGCTCTACTTGAATACACACGCTCGTGGCCCCGTTTACCACCACGGTGCCGTTCGTGGATGACAGGTCCTCGACAAACCATGTGCCAGAATCGTCGCACCAGATATGGGCATGGCGGGCCGAGACATCGTCGCCGACGTCGGTGATGTCGCCCTCCCCCGTTGCCAGCGCGCCGATCTCGACGCCTTCCTCACTCGGCTGGATCCAGCGCGGGGCGCTCACCACGTAGCCGTTTTGCACGCGCAACAGTCCCAACGGATGCGCCGGCGCGGCCTCGTGCTCGCCCGCGACCGAAGATGTGCTCAGCGAGCGCGGCGTCGACGTGTCGCCGCCACGGGTCGCATGAGCGCGGCGGCTCGCCCGACTTGGAACTAAGGCGGGCGTGAGAGCAAACGGCATAGGGAACGAATCTTGCGGATGTACTCCTCGACGTCAGGCAGGTAAGCCCCACGAAGTCACCGGGGAGGCCCAAGCGGCCCGGCACCACTTCCAGATTCTGACCAGGGCGAGTCGTTCGCCGGTGGCTGAAGGCTCGCTCCCACCCAAAAGGGGAGATTCGCGTTGTTCCCCAATCGCTCTCGCATCTTTCATTTTGCTCGAGGTGGGCTATAAAAACTTTCCTGGTGAAAGGCGGCGATTGGTTTCCTTTCTTTCTAGAGGAGCGCGCCTGTAATCTGTTTTCATCCTAAATCAAGTTAAGATCGGACCTTCCAGAGGCAAGTCGACTCAAACTGCGAGGCTCCATGTTGGAATAAAGAGCGCTGTCGAAGTGCCAACAACACAAAGCTTGCCAGCCTCAAATAGAACCTTTTGGGAGTCCGATTGGGCCGCACACCGAATCCCCGCTGGTGGTTTTTTATAGCTGCGCAACAATAAACAAGGTTAGTGCCAGTCCAGCATGAAATTGAGGAACGTATGCATTTTTTCTCAGTAAGTGATCGTCGTTACTGCTTCGATGAGGTCACTCGCAATTGCTTTCAGGTTGACCAAGCATCAGAAGATGCGCTTCGCATATTTGAAGCATCGGGAAGAACGGTCAACTCGAAGTTGCTAACAAAGTCACTTGCTGCGAAAGGCTACGACCAAACGACCATAGCAGAACTTGAAGACGACATTGATGAGTATCAACGATTGTCTGAGCGGACTTTCTTAACAAAAGACACGCCTCGAAAACTTAGATCCATCGAACTCCACGTTTCACATGCATGCAACCTTGGTTGTAGTTACTGTTTTGCCGGTAAAGGAGATTATGGAACGTCTCCTCTGCTGATGACAGACGAGATAGCCTTCAAGGCGGTCGACTACCTCGTCGCAAGTTCATCGGAAAACGAAACGCTTGCGATCGTCTTTTTTGGTGGGGAACCCATGATTAACGAGCCGCTGATATGGAAAACGGTCGACTATTCAAAAAGAATATACCCCAATAGAAACTTTACCTATTCTATTACGACCAACGGAACGCTTTTGAATGACACTGCTGTGAATTCTTTCAAGGAGCACGGGTTTTCTGTTCTGATTAGTCTCGATGGTACAGGATGCAAGCACGATGCATCGCGCCCGTACAAGACGGGAGGCGGCTCTTTCTCCGATATCGACAAAAACGTTCGTCGTTTTTCCGAGTCGTTCCCCTTCGGCGCAAGAGCGACCTTAACAAATAATAACTGTAACCTTGTTGAAGACTATCTTCAGTTTAAAGAGATGGGCTTCAGAAGGATTTACTTCTCGCCCGTGAGCTCATTCGATGAGAATATCAAACTCGACGAACACTCATTAAACAAAATCAGGGCGGGCCTAATAGATTTGGCGGATCAATATCTCAAACAGATTGATCAAGGGGAAAAGCCCTTGTTTAGAACATTGAAAACTGCAGTTGATTTGATTATGAGCAACAGGATCGCCTTTGTCGGATGCGGGGCTGGCAGGCGTTTTATTTCCGTGACTCCCGAAGGGGACGTATACCCCTGTCACAGGTTTGTCGGGATGATGCGATTCAAAATGGGCAACATCGTCACCGGAATTGACGAAACTAGGTATATTGAAAACTGGAGTCAGGGTGTCGAAAAAAGAATTGACTGTACGGACTGTTGGGCTCGGTCTTTCTGTGGTGGGGGCTGTAGCTGGGAGGCTGCAGGCGAGCACGGCTACTTGCCCAAGAGTCTACACCCTGCATCATGTGAATATAGAAAAATGTGCTACGAGATGGCTTTTGACCTTATTTCCCGCCACTCATCTTCGCAGGAGAAAAATCAACGAGAAGCTACTGTATCGGAATAAGCGGTTCAGCGCATTGCTGTCACCATTGTGGAGGTGTTCGTTCTTCTGATTACCGTCTGCGAAGCTTATTGCTACGTTCGCCGAAACCATTCTAGAAATATGGTGAACTAGACATCTTGGTTTGTTATACACAATATTGAGGTTTTTCTGCACTCAAAGGGAGGTAGTCGTGAAGCATATTCATCCGATTAATCCAGGAAGTGGCGACGAGGCAGGCGTGAAGCCGATGTCTTTTGACTGCCTCTTGGGCATTACTGACATCTGTACTGTTTATGATAAAGCAGATGGCTGTGGTGCATACGATTACTGCGACTATGACATGGATGGCGGCAGCATCTGCGTTGTAGATCACTGTGGCATTGATCAAACGTAGTCTCTAATTGGATTAAGGTGAGGAGCTGTTATGAAGCATATCCATCCTGTTGGTTCAAATGAACATCCTCCCGTTGAGCCTTGTTGTCTTGGAGTTGATATATGCAATTTTTACGACATCGCCGAGTGCCCTGTTGCGGATTGGTGCTATGTCGATAAAGAATCAAGCTGTGTTTTGCCAGCAGATTGGTGCGATCCAGTTGACGAGTAGTTTTGTGGCTAGGAACTATTTGGTCCAATTCAGAATAAGATGGGAACAAATACCAAAATCTCGTGTCTGGGAGGAGTTATGCCATTATTGCAAGGTCTCGTTGGATTAGCCTTTATACTTGCGTTATATCTGGCACCTTTTTTAATTCTATTCTTCATTATCCGACTCTTTCTTCGGAGAAAATAGGAGTGTCACGCAAACATTAGCGTAGCTTTCTTCCAATATGAGCCGAGCATTGGCAAGTGGAATAAGAAGCCCGACCGTTCGCCACATGAAAGTGATCGGACGGGCTTCTCTATTTAACCCGGGCCGCCACCCATAGCGGCTTTCCAAGCGTATTCTCAGTGCAAAGCAATCGTCAGTTTAATCCTATGCGCTGATACCGCATTTCATTTGTTCGGCTCGAATTCTACGGCCTGGCAACCCTCGCACTCTCCGGCAAATGGATTGAACGCGAAGGCAGAGATGATGTGTGCGTGGACATCGAGGCTGCTGTAGGCAACATACTGGGACATGGACCCCCGCTGCGCGTGGTATGCGGCCCGGCATATTCATTGCCGTCCAACCCCGTGTAGTTGCAGCAAAGGGTGGAACCTCAATGCTCAGCTCATGTTGTCCGTGGGACACGAGAATCGTAAGTACACTTTGGTGCGATTCTCACGCTGATACTGAGCCACCTGGAATAAGATACGTCGCGACAACACTTCGCTTCACCTCTGTCTCGACAAGATGACGTAGACTAAAGTTTCCTTTAGTAAGAGAACGAGAACTATATCTGAAAGCGTTGCGATGGCGTGAAGGCACCGAGTCCGAACCGCCTGAATGCTACGTGCATCTGCATCGCCTTTTTGTTATCTCTGCCAGTTGGGTAGCACTACACTTGTCATCATTTACCCTGGTACATGCTGCCTAAATCCACTACCCCTTCTACCGCGCCGACCATCTCGTCATCGTGAGAGACAACGATGATCAGCTGGCTTTGCTTGTTGCGCTTAACATAGGCCGCAAGCTCGGCGCGGCTTACAGCGTCTAACCCAGTCGTGGGCTCGTCGAGTACCAAAACTGACGACTTGCGTGAAATCGCCGACCATAAGTACACTCGGCGCAGCTCACCGCCCGAAAGCGCGGAGCAACGTTTCCCGAGCAACTCCTTCACGCTGTTTTCCAGCGAAAGTAGGCCATCTACACCCCGGTGATAGGAAGAAAAGGGCGTGTCGAAATACTCTAACAGCTCTTTCACCGTTTCGTCCGGCGCGAAGCACAACTGTGGGCAGCACGATATCTCTCTCGCACGTATGTAATCCAAGTCGCATTCTTCGATTGGCACGCCGTTGTATTTTACTTTGCCTTTCGATGAGTATAGCCCGAGCATCAAGTAAAGAAGTGACGTCTTGCCTCTTCCGTTTTCCCCAACTATGCAATATGTACCAGGACCGGAAAACTTGAAAGAAAACCCGCCGAGGACCTCTCGGACAGATCCGTCTGGAAGGGCAACCGAGAATTCCAAATCAGATACCGAAATGTCATTTATTTCATCGAGTTTAGCTAAATCGGTCCGATTCCACCCCGATCTCTCCTTTTCTCTCGTCGCGATAGCCGTCCTATCCCATGATGCTTTGGCATCTTGATAGGATTTGAACAATGACATCATACTTTTCAAAGTCTTAAAGAGAACCGCGAAGTATGTACCGATGATAGTGTACTCGCCTATTGACATAGTTCCGTTAATGATTCGTACTCCGGAAACAACAAGTATCACCGCTTGAAACAACGCTGCGAAAAGACCATCGAGCGATGTCAGAGAATATGATAGCTTTCCGGAGCGCAAAACTTTGGGAAAATAGCTCTTAAACCCAGCGTCGAGCGCTTGTTCGCTCTTGCCGTACGAAGATGTCAGTTGAATGTTGAGAATCTGATTAAGCTGCGATGCAATTGCGGCGTAAAAGGCGCTGTCCGCCTCTTTCTTCTCATACGTGACCCTATACAAAAGTTTCCTCAACCCAGTAATTACACAGAAATACACGATGAGGAGAATGATGGAAAACACCGCGAGAGTTGAATCAATTGACCATATGATAAGCAATACGATGGGAATGGCTACAATGGACAGCGGCGCACTGATAAAATTCGCCAAAACGAAGGATGAGACCACGCTGGAGTCGGAAATAATCCGTTGCGTTGTATAGGCTGGATCGATGGTCCGACTCACCAAGTAATCGTCTCTTTCAAAACGCAAGACGGCCTCCCTGAGAAGATCAAAGGAAAGTCTCGTGGTTATGCGAATGGAAAGTGTTCCTGCAAAATAAGTAAAGAGGGTGGAGAAAACTCCTATTGACGCAACCAGGAGCGCGAAGAGTACGGCGTCTCTTTCGCTGCGGTTACCGAGAAGAAAATCTAAGAATTTCCCGTTCACGTATGGCATGGCATAGGAGAGAGCGGTTCCAATCACCGTGATAGCAATGAAGACGAAAGCCCCTTTTGCTCTGATGAACCTCGAGAGAACGCATCGAATCAAGGAAGGCCCCAATCTACCCGCCACAAAACATCAATCACTGATACCTTACACCTCAACACAACAGGAGCGAAGATTTGCCAATGAGACTGCTTTAAGATTGCCTTGGGCCAATACGATCTCAAGCTCTTCCTACAAGAGAGTCGGAATCGGACATCTCCTCCGACGAACCTGGCAATCGGGCGGTTGAAATATCTTTTTCAACCGCCCGATTGCCACAATAGATTTGAGCATCCGCCCACAAACGTCCGCGTTTTATACCCATCAAATCCTTTGCCTTTTGTCGTCTAGACTAGAAAAATCGCTCGAAATAACGCAACCGGCCTGCTCGCTTGAAGAAACCTAAGCCCGTAACGTAGATGTGCAAACTTCCGAAACGCCTTGCGCGGCATAGTGCGTATAAACTTCGTCAACCGCCTCAGAAATATCTGAGTATCGCGCCGGGTCAAAAGCATACGATGTCGCAGCTATACCCTGCACCCATTCGAAACGCGGATTAATTGAATAGCCACACAGCATCATCATACATGCATCTAGACCTGATTTCCCAAGTATCCGACGTATTGATGAGAGCATCGCGGGTCGCCCCTGCACCATCGTCGTCACCCCTATTAGCAGTATTTACCGTTTTTCTCTAAATGCGTATCGCCACCCTTAAGAATACGAAGTGTTTTATCCAGACCCGATTGTCCTCCATCTCAAACGAAGGGATAAGGAATCTCATCCGGAATCGGCAGTAACGGAGGATTCACAACGACAAGCGAAAAACATGAGTCATCTCTCAGAGGGGAGTAAAGGCTCCCCTCAAGCACCCTAGTTTCGTCATCCAAAGAGTTGATGGCAGTGTTTTTCTTACAAAGGTCGACAACAAAAGGGTTGATTTCTACAGATGTTACATCCATGCCACAGTTGGTAAGTATCAGGCCCTGTATTCTGGGGCCAGAACACAAATCGAGAGCCTTCCGTGCGCTCTGCGGTGTAAGGCGCCAATCTCAGCAAATCTGTCCCACAATACTGCGCTGAAGAACAAGACGGAACCCCTGAGCCAAACTCCCCTATACCTTATTAAGGCTAAGACAGGCAAGTTCACGCACCCGGCATATTCCAGAATAACATCCTATTGTTTTAGATGCTCTACAAGCATGAACAGCCGCGAATCGGAAAGATCTTCTAGTTTCGCCCCGACTGACCGCCAAGGGCCAAAATGGCCCCTCCATCCCCGGGCGACTGGCTCTGGCGCGCCGAGGAGTGTCCCCAAGTGCCGGCAGAAAAGAAACGTCCCTATCTGCCGGCTAGAGGGCACCGAAGAGGATGGCGTAGGTAGTGGATTCGCCGAGCTTGAGCTCGTCGCCGGGATTGAGTTGGGCGGAACGGCCGGGCTCGACCTGAATGCAGACGCGCGTGGCCCCGTTTACCACCACGGTTCCGTTGGTGGACGACAAGTCCTCGACGTGCCAGATATTTTGAGCATCGCACCAGATATGGGCATGGCGGGCCGAGACATCGTCGCCGACGTCGGTAATATCGCCCTCACCAGTGGCCAGCGCACCAATCTCAACACCCTGCTCACTCGGCTGAATCCAGCGCGGGGCGCTCACGACAAAACTGTTTTGTACGCGCAGCAAGCCCAAGGGGTGCGCCGGAGCGGGTTCGCGTTCGCCCGCGGTCATCGACATGCCAAGCGAACGCGGCGTGGAGGTGCCTCCGCCACAGGTCGCGTGCGCGTAGTCGATGGCATAGTTCACCGAGGACCGCACATCCGCCGAACAACCGACGGCGACAAACAGCACCAGCACGGCCTCGGCGCGCTCGGCGGGCATGAGTTCCGCCGCCTGGGACAGGCGATCGAGCGCGTTGCGATAGAGATTCGTGTCCTGATGGCACTCTTCGAGCGCGCGTACCATCGGTTCACCTGCAGGACCGCACACCATATTGATCACAGCCGTGGAGTCCATGGGATTTCGCTGGCGCAGGGCCAGTTGCGACATAATACGCGCAGCCGAGGTACCGTATTCGGCAAAGTAGCGCTGCTGAAGCGTGCCGACCGGCGCGCGAACGATAAAGCGGGAAACCCAAGAGCGATCGGCGGCTCGGCTCTGCGGGCTGCGGCCGTCGGCGAGCGGACGGGACGAAAGCACCAGGCCGCACAGCTCGATATGGCTCAGATGCGCCGCGCGCTTAAAGATGTCAAACATGGCCCCGCATGGGGTGAGCTCAACTTGAGATGCCATGACCTAGGCCTCCTTGGTCGTAGAAATAGAATCGGACGATACTTCGACAGGTCCGCCAAAAGTACGGGCAGCTGCGGCTCCACCGGCAAGCGGAGTCGCCATCTGGGCTTTTGTGCGTCGCGGTGCCGAAACGGGAAGTTCAAAGGCAAAGCCCATCGCAAGCAAAAACCACGTAAGCGTATAGGTTGCAACCAGAGCGGCAACAAGGCCGCCCATCACGGCGCGTTGGGAAAATACGCTACATGCAGCCACAACCAGTACTGGAACCTCGCAGGCAGAAAGCGCAAGCACACCCTGCAGGAACCCCGAGCGCCGATTGCGCGCAAGTGCCCCCGCGGTAACGCCGGCTATGCCTGGCAGCGCCAACGCCAGTGCGGCAATAATACCCGGTAGCGTCCCAGACCACACGAGCGATCCCAAAGTCGCCGTCACGCGAGCGCCCGACGCCAGCAGCGCGGCCGAAACCACGACCACAGCCCAAACCACGCCACAGACGACCGTCGCGCCGACCATCAGCGCGCGACGAACCGCACGGCCAGACGCATCCATGGGGCACGGCGTGAGCGGCTCGCCGCGGAGCGAACGACCGACATTTTGCGCATAGTGGTCACAAAACGCCGAGAGCGCCGCCTCGACCGCCGCCGGCTCGGGACGATCTTTTTGATGGCTGGACAGACAGGCCATCACCACGTCGAACAGCTGGGCATCGACAAACGCCAGCGCATCGCGTAGCTCTTCGGAATCCGGCTCAAGCCCTAGCTGCTGGGCCTGCTCGGCCGCGGCGAGCGCCACATCGGGCTCACGACGAAGCAGCTGAGTCAAATCACAACCGGGCGCATGGGCACCAATGGGATAGTCGGGCCGCGTGTCCATCTTGAGACGGTAGGGGCTCGCGATGTCGCGCGTCTTTTTGCGCGAACCCGAGGTGCCCGAAGTGCTCGGCGCGGCTTCGTATGGCGCGACGCCGGCAATGAGCTCGTAAACCGTGCTTGCCGCGGCATAGACGTCAATCGCCGGCGACATACGCAAAGCGCGCAGATCGGGAATATCGTCGGTGAGCATCTCGGGTGGGGCATAGGCAACCGTCGCGCGACGCAGCGTGGCATAGCGCTCCGTAAACGACGCCTTGCCGCCGGTACCGGCCACGGCCGACGCAGGCTCGAGCGCCAGCGACGAGCCAAAGTCGATCAGGCACAGGTCAAAGGTGCCCTCGGCAAGCTGCCGGTCAAGCGGTAGACGCGCCGTACGCACCATAATATTAGCGGGCGAGATATCGCGATGGACAAAGCCCTCACCCACCAGGCTCATACGGCAGAGCAGATCGAACAGGTCGCGACCCAGACGCGCCGCCACAAGCGGCGACAGGCGTCCGGCATCGTCCACGGCGAGTCGCGAACGCAAGCGGGCAAGCGTCTCGCCCTCGACCCATTCCATGACAATTGCAGGCACACCGTCGACCTCGCCCCAGCCATAGAGGCGGGGAAAGCCCTTAAGGCCCGAAAGGGCGCGATGGCATTCATATTCCTCGCGAAATGCCGCTTTGAACTTGGCGACCAGCGCCTCGTGAGTTGCATCGTCGTCAAACTCATCGCGCGTCGGCAAGATGAGCTGTTTGAGTGCCATGGCCTCGCCTTGGGCGTTGACGGCACGCGTCACGCGGCCGATACCGCCACGGCGCATGGTGGCATCGTCGGCAAACAGCATCGTAAAACGACGCAGATAGGCAGGCAGTTCGTCCTGACCGAGCGCAATGGCCGGCTCAAACCCGTCGACACGCGCCAGGCGCAAGCCGACCATGGGATCGCGACCGAGCGATTGTGGTGTGGTGGATGCAAGATCGGTCATCATAGGGCAAGCGCCGCCACGTTATTGTTGAAGTTACCGAGCGCGACGTCATCATCGCCGTAATGGCCGACCCATTGACATAGGTTGGTGTAACAGCCCCACAGATTGGCATACTGCTGATACCACTTTGACCGGGGCGAGAATGTCTGACGACCGAACTCAGCTCGAATGACAAACATCTCCCCGACCAGGCTGTCGCACGGCCTGGGATCTCCCGTAGAGTTATAGGTCGAAACCACGTCATTGGCACGAGAAACATAGCCGTCGAGCATGTTGTACTTGGTTACAAGCCAACGGTGAATGCTCTCTTCCTCAGCAGCGGAAAGGCCACCGGAGTTTGCATCGTTGTCAGTGTTGCCGCCCGTCGAGCCGCCGTTTCCAGACCCTCCGGCAGAGGAACCCGACCCAGAGCCGCCGCCCGAACTCGACGAATCCGAGCCGGAGCCAGAAGTATCCGAGCTACCGGGCTTTCCGGACTGCTGGGCGTCCTGCTCCTTCTGCTGCTCGACCTTATTCACCGTTGCCGCCACGCTATTGTTGGACAACCGATCGATGATCTTGGTGTTGGTGAGCACGATGGTTTTGCCATTGGCAAGCGTGACTTCGTTGTCCGGGGCCTCGGCGCCGTCCGCGTCGTCAGTGCCAAACACAATATGCGCGACCACACTTGCCCAAGCATATCCAGTCGTGGTGCCCAGGTCACTTTTGACCTCATGCCCCACGCGCGGTTCGCGTGCGGCATGTGCCTGCATCATGGACGGCACGGTCATGCCATAGGCAGAAACGCCAGCTATGACCAGCACCAGTGAGCAAGACAGCAGTGCGTACGCCCGCGGCGCCAAGCCCAGTCGGCGTCGCATGCGCACCGCGGCGCCGCGCTTTGTCTGAGTGCCACCGGGCCGCATGCGTTCTCCTCCAACAAAAACACGCCGCTCGGGAGCGGCGCATTCATTCGAATCCATATTTGAGTGTATCAGCGAACCCAAAAGGTTGCGCAACGAATGGGCAAATTAAGGATGCGAGTGGAAGCATCCATGCGATAAGCGGATACAAAGCATCTTTGTTGCACAACAAACTTACAGTCGCACGGGGAAATTATGGCTACCCCGTGCGTCGCGATGAAGACATACGGCAGGAGCAGGCTCGCCACCTAAATCGTGCGACGGGCCTCGATGGCGCGCCCAAGCGTAAGCTCGTCGGCATACTCCAGGTCGCCGCCCACGGGAAGGCCGCTCGCCAGACGCGATACCTCAACGCCCAGCGGCTTGATAGTGCGGGCCAGGTAGCTCGCCGTGGTCTCGCCCTCGATATTGGGGTTGGTGGCGATGATGACCTCGTGGATGTCCTCGTGGCCCAAGCGTGCCAGCAGCTCACGAATGTGCAACTGCTCGGGACCAATCTTGTCCATGGGACTGATCACGCCGCCCAATACGTGGTAGAGACCGTGGTAGCTGCCCGTGCGCTCAATCGCCTGGACATCGCGCGGCTCGCCCACCACGCAAATGCGAGTGGTATCGCGCATCGAATCCTGGCAGATGGAGCACTCGTCGGCCGTGGCGTAGTTAAAGCAGCGGCTGCAAAAGTGAACCTCCTGCTTAACCTCCAGGATAGCCTCGGCCAGGCGGCGCGCCTCCTCGGCATCGGCCTCGAGCAGGTAATAGGCGATGCGCTGGGCCGACTTGGGACCAATGCCCGGCAGACGACCCAGCTCATCGAGCAATTTTTGCAGACTATGGTTGGCACTCATATATATGCGTGTCTTAGAACGGCATGCCCGGGATGTTGAGGCCGCCGGTGATGGCGCCCATCTGCTTGTTGGCAAGCTCGTTGACACCGCGGACGGCCTCGTTGACGGCAGCCATGATCATGTCCTGCAGCATATCGACGTCCTCGGGATCGAGGGCATCGGGGTCGATGGTGAGGTTGACGAGCTCCATCTCGCCGTTAACGGTCACCTTGACCATGCCGCCGCCGGCAGAGGCGTCGACGGTCTGGGACTTAAGGTTTTCCTGCGCGGCGGCAAGCTGCTCCTGCATCTTGCGAGCCTGCTTCATCATTTGCTGCATGTTCATACCGGCCATGATGGCTCCTTTACGTGCGGCCGCGCGACAAGCTGCAAGGGCAGCCGGAGCGCGACGGGACTTTCAAACTCAAAAATCGTACCACGGCGCGGGGCAAGCAAGCGGGGCGGACACGCTACCTCAGTCGATATACATGTCCTCCAATACAAACCACGCGCAAAGATTATGCAAGGCCGAATTATGCAAGGTTGCATAATATCGCATACTCAATCTAGTAGAGCCGAATCCGGCATTTCATGTGTGCCACTAAATAGCTAAATGCCAAACCGCTGCTCGAGGCGGAGCACATGGCGGCAGGGTATAATTTGATTGTCATAGATTGCAATTTGGAGGTGCCCCATGAATGCCCCCGACGCGCTCCAAAACATCCGCTCAAAACACCCCGTTGCATATGTGGTTCTCTATCTCTTTGTCGACTGGGCATTGCTGGTTGTCATCACCCATGCCATAGCTTTTGGAGCAGAACTGCTGATAGCCAGCTCGGACCAGCCCGTCGTCAAATGGGAGACGACCGATGAATGCACCGACGGAACCCGAACCATTTACTACAACAGCCCGTCCCTCTACCAAGAGTTCAAGGTCAAGATAAAGGACTCCAAGATTGTCGATGCCGAACTGGGCTCTTTATTTACAATCGGAGCAACCGTCAACGCCGAGCAAGTCGAGTACACGGACGGCCATGCGACGTATCGTATCGACCTCAGCATCCTAGGCCGACCGTCACGCGCTTGTCTGCTCGAATGCGATATACGCGGCACCACACTACACATGTCCGAAATACAGATGCGCCCGGACAAAAGAAAGTGATATATGGCCGAGTCGGAAGAGACTAGGCATAGACTCGTCCGCCTTCGTAGGCAAAACGCAGGATGAGCGGGGCATTGTTGCGCACGAAATCATCGAGTTCTTTGAGGTTCGCTTCGCTAAAGCCCTCGTGTGACACCCAATTGAATGCCGGCAAGATACACTCCGCCGTGTCAAAACCCCAATCGCGCGGGCGCTCCACAACAACCTTCACCGTGTTGTCCTCCCGGACTTCGGAATACGAAACCTGCGTATCGTCCTCAAGGCGGACATATTCCCACATCATAAGCTCGCTCCGTTCAAAGGGTTCTCTTCTTGAGCAGTATACCCGCCTGCGCAGCTACTCCACCGGCTTGAAGATGGTGGCCTGACCGAAGACGCTGCGGATGAGGTCTTTGGCCTCGTCCTCGGTCTGCGGGATGCTCGGGGCTGCGCCCTGATGGCCGAAGGGGCTGCCCGCACCGGGGCTGGACTCCCAGGGAGCCGCGGGGGCGTCGTCGCTTGCGGGGGCCGCGGGTGCCTCCGCAGCGGGCTTGGGCGCGGGCGTCGCACCCGGCACGTCGAACGGAGGCAGATCGTCCCCGCTCGCATCGCCAGCGAAGCCGCCGACCATGGCGTCGTCGTAGGGCACCTGCTCGGATTCCCACGGCGCGGACTGCGCGACAGGCTGAGCCTTCGGGGCAGCCGAGCGCTCGGGCGCACGGGGTGCGGGCTCGGTCGGGAGCTTACCCGTGGCAGGAGCGCCGGCGGGGTTGTCGGAGCGTAGCCAGGGTGCTTTGCCCAGGTCAGACGACTTGGGCGCGGGCGAGACGGGCTTGGGCGCGGGCGTCGGAGCAGCCGGTTTGGGTGCCGCGGGCTTAGGCGCCGACGGGGTCGATGCCGCTACCGGCGCCGCTTGCTGCTGCGGCGCGCTGGCGCTCGAGGATACAGGGGCCGCCGAGGACACGGGTTGCGGGTCCGCAGATGCCGCAGCCCGTGCAGATGGAGAATGCTCCTCATGTTGAGGAGCCGGCGTGCCACCCCCACCCAGGACATAGTCGACGGTACGACGACCGAAGACCGCGCAGACCGTCGGCAGGACCACCGACTGCGTATCGGCGCGACCGAGCATCTTAATGGCAAAAGTCGAACCCGCGGGGAACGAGACCGTGAGCTTGGAGCCGTCGTCGGCCGTGGCGCGGGCGTTGAGCAAAAGCCCTGCGTAGGAAGCCTGACGCGCCTTGACACGCTCGACAACCTCGGCCCATTTGCGCTGCAGCTCTCCGGCGTCCTCGACCGCGGAGGTCTCGGCAGCACCGGCGGCGGCAACCTGGGCGGCGTTGTTGGACTGGGGCTTAGGTGCCGGAGCGGTGGCAGGCGCGGGGGCCGCAACGGGCTGAGGCGTCGGAGTCGGCGCAGGCTGAGCAGCCGGAACAGCAGCACCACGGTCCCAAGGCATACCGCCCTGGCGCGCGGACGTAGCAGCGGGGGCAGCGGATGCCGCCGGAGCGGCAGCACGAGCGCCCGAAATGAGCGTCGGCTGTTGGGCAGCAGCGGGTACGGATGCTGCAGGCGCGGCGGCCTGAGCAGCAGCCACGCTCGCCGGCACCGCGGCATTGGCAACCATGGCCTCCAGGCGTGCCACGCGCTCGGCCAATGCCTCAATCGTTAAATCAGCCTCGGGACGTGCCAGACGCGTACAGGCAATCTCGAGCACCAGGCGCACGTCGCTCGCGCCCCTCATCTCCAGTGCGGCATCGTCGAGCACCGTCAGCACGCGGGCCAGGCGGTCGGCAGGATGCTCGCCAAAGGCAGCGGCCTCGGCAGCAAGCGCCTCGGCCTGCTCGGAGCCGCCCTCAAACAGCTCGGCACGGGCACCGGCAACGCAGGCAACGTACACGTCACGCACATGCGCTACCAGGTCGCGCGTCAGCTCCAGCAGGTCGTTTCCTTCCTCGACCTGCGCACGGATCAGTCCATAGAGCTCGGCAACATCACGATCGGCAATGGCGCGGGAAAACTCGCCCAGAATCTGGTCCGAAACCTCGCCCAAAAGCGAGCGGGCATCGTCCGCATGCACAGCGCCGTTGCCAAAAACGCTCAGCTGTTCCAGCGTGGACAACGCGTCGCGCATGCCGCCCTTTGCATGGCGCGCCACGATGGCCAGCGCCTCGTCGTCGTAATCGAATCCCTCCTGCTCGCACACGTAGGACAGTCGATGCGCAATATCCTCGTTGCCGATGCGATGGAAATCGAAACGCTGGCAGCGTGAGAGGATGGTCTCCAGAATCTTTTGCGGGTCGGTGGTGCACAGCACAAAGATCACGTGTGCCGGCGGCTCCTCAAGCGTCTTGAGCAGCGCGTTGAACGCCGCCGTCGTGAGCATGTGGACCTCGTCGATGATATAGATCTTGTACTTGCCGCGCACCGGGGCAAAGTTGACGGAGTTGATGATCTCCTCGCGCACGTTGTCCACGCCGGTACGGCTTGCGGCATCGAGCTCGTAGACATCGGGGTGGTTGCCCTCGGCAATGAGCTCGCACTCCTCGCAAGTACCGTCGGGCATGCAGCCGCTTGCACCCTCGGCGCGCGCCGCCTCGGCATTGCGGCACAGCAGCGCCTTGGCCAGAATGCGCGCCATGGTGGTCTTGCCCGTGCCGCGCGGTCCGCAGAACAGGTAGGCGTGGGACAGGCGCCCCTCGGTGATGGCGTGCTCGAGCGTCGAGACGATATGCTGCTGGCCCACCACGGAGTCGAAGGTGAGCGGGCGATACTTTCGGTACAACGATTCCATGGGTGCTCCCCCGGGTATACTGAGTCTTGTTGCCGCGGCGGCCATGCGGTCGCACGGCATACTGCATTCCATAATAACCCGTACGGCGAGTCCGCCGCGATAGGAGTCCAAAGAGCATGGCAGACGCAGAGAGCAACCTCATTCCCTCCGAAGCAGCCGACCAGGTCGAGGTCGCGCTCGAGGCGCAGGCCGCGGCCGATGACGGCATTCTGTACCTCAACGAGTATCAGTACGAAAACGACCTCGTCACCGACTTCGCCCGCCTGGTCGCCTCGCCCAGGCGCCGTGGCTCCCTGTACGTCGCCGCCGCGATTGCCGTGCTCATCGGCATCGGCATGCTGGTGGCCGGCGGCAGCTGGATCAAGTTCGGCGTCGTGCTGATCGTGTTCGGCGCCTTTTTGGCCTGGTGGAGCAAAAATCTGCACCATACGCTCGCGCGCGACTTTATCGATGCCGTCGAGGCAGACGAGTCCATGGGCGGCCGCTACCGCCGCGTCGCCGCCAACGAGGACGGCCTGATGGTCTGGGGCAAGAGCGGCAAGTCGCAGTTCTTCCCGTTTGAGAAGCTCGACCACGTGCTCGACGGCGAGCGCATCTTTGTGGCCATGTTCGCCGACCAGGGCGTGACGATCCCCAAGGACACCTTTGTTCGCGGCGATGCCGAGCAGTTTGGCGCCTTCCTTAAGGCGCGCATCAACAAAAAACTCCGCATCGAGACCAAACGCAAGAAGATGAAGGCAGAAAAGGCCGCTGCCGAAGCAAAACAGGCCGACAAGCCCCAGGGCAACAAGGGCAAGCAGCGCAAGCAGAAGAAGAACAAGAAGAAGAAGCGGTAATCCGGCCGACACCGAAGGTACCTCGTCCCGCGCCCGATTCCGAGTCGGAGCGCCTGAAATCGGGCGCGGGTACCGCCGATGGACCCATTTTGCCTAACTCTCGAGTTACTTCACTTCAAACCTTAAGAGCCTTCGCTCCGGCAGATCGGTCATCTTCATCGTGTAAGTCCCGGGAAATGCTTTCTCAAAACGAACGGTCTCGTAACCTTCGAAATAGTCGTTGGTGTTTTGCATCATGAATGGGACGAGCAACTCGTTCTCCGCCCCAACCTGTACAGCAAACGCAGCAGAACCGCCCAGCACCGGCATTGCCTGCGTTATCAGATCGGTATTGACCACAAAGTCATAGTTTGGCGCAGACTCCGGCACCAAATGCCAAACATACGCTTTAATTCCGCCTTCGACATTGTCCTTATTCCTGACACGCATCTTTACGGCGATAACACACGTGATGTCGGCGTCCTTCAATTTCGTTTTCGTATCTACGATGCCATATTTTGAATAATCATCATGCGCACGCTTGAGATACTCGCGCGGCGTGAGCAGCTCCGCCCCGTCTATGCAAAACGAATACCCGTCAGTCGCCACATCCTTCGAACCCAGAAACGCCCCATCCATCGAGAGCCATTCGCCCTCCGCATAATATTTCTCAGGAATGACCGTCCGGTTCCCGTTAACGACGCTCACCCTCATGCCCGCAAGGCCGGTAGCAGCACAGCCGAAAAGAGCGAGCACCGCCCTTCTCGTCCACAGGGCCTTCTTCATCGCGCTCACGACCTTTCCCGAACTTTCACAACGGCACCGTCGCGCATGCAGTAAACCCGATCGGCCAGCTCCTCGAGCACCTCTCCGTCATGGCTGGACAGAAGAACCTCGCGACCCGTTGATGCCGCCATCGCCACAACGCGCTTGAGCATTTCCACGCCCGCTTCGTCGAGGGCATTCGTTGGCTCATCGAGAACAAGCAGCTTCGGCTTTTCCATAATTGCCGCAGCTATTCCCAGACGCTGCTTCATCCCAAGCGAGTATGCTCGGAACTTCTTTTTTTCGTCTGCATCGAGCCCCACGAGCCGCAGGGCAGAGCGAATGTCCTCGGAGGTGGCAACGCCCTTGATCTGGGCGATGAGCTCCAGATTGTCGTAGCCAGACAGATATCCCAAAAAGGAAGGAGCCTCGATCAACATCCCCAGACTCGGCGGGAACGAGATGTCCGCCCCAAGCCTTTGGCCATCGATAGAGATTTCGCCTTCGGTAGGCTTGATCAATCCGCAGACCGCTCGCATAAGCATGGTCTTACCCGAACCGTTTATCCCCTGAAGCCCAACCACGGTCCCAGGGTCAACCTCGATGGACACGTTGCGCAGGACATCGTTTTTGCCCATGCGCTTCGATACGTCCCTAACGATCACGCTCATATCTTGTCCCTCTTTTCGATAAGGTCGGCCCTTCGAAACCACAGTCCACCCAACGATAGGCATAACGACATAATCACAATTGAAAACAAGCCACTCGAGCCCGTCGCGATTCCTTCTTTGACAATTCCGCCCCAGCGCAACAGCATCAAGGCGTTACCCAATAGCGCCCAATGCCGCGCATATGCCGAGCAGATCAGGTAGCTCGTTAAAACCACAAACGAGACCGACGGCCCAAGCACAAACCCAACCGTTGCCTGCACAAACGCAAGCGCCTCGAAAGCAAGAAAGAGACCTGCGAAAAACGGCAGTGCACCTGCTTCGCTCGCCTTGAGAAACCACGGCGCCAAATTAGCCAGCTGAAGCGACTCGCCATGGATGACCGCGCTGAACGAGGAGCTCACCATCAAGCTCCAAATCACAACAGAGCAAACCACCACGAGCAGCGAAAATGCTGTTATCGCCGCCACTGAGATAAAACGCGAGACCCACCAAAGGGTTCTCGCCCGGCATCGGACAAGCGTTTGCAAACCAAACCCGTGCAACGATTCGGCGGGATAATCGAGTGTTGTATAGAGAATAAGCAGAATGAGAAATAGCCATCCTAGCGGAGGCACAAACATGACCCCGGGCCTAGGCTCAAACGGAGCAGATCCGGCAAACACGAGCGCGAGATTGTCCGCAAACCCCAAGGCATCCGTCCTGACCCCATACACAGAAGACAAACCGTAGGCGTACACCAGGTTCGCAACGGTCACTGCCGCGATCGCAATAAAGGTAATGATGTTCTTCTTCAAAACGGTCCTCAGGTCCGCGGCGACCAGCCTAAACAGCATCAGACCATCTCCCGCCTTTTCCACGCCCCAGAAAAAGCCAACGAAGCAAGGGTCAATAATATGATTTCCGCAAAACCGGCTCGAATGTCTGGCCAGTTATTCAGCGATTCCGACCTGATGCTGTTGAAGATATTGCAGTTAAACCCCACACAAGCCATTACGCCGAAGATCCAGCCATTTGCAAAATGCCACGCAACCATTAGCAGATACGGGACAATTATCGCTTTGATTCTGCTACGAAACAAAATTGAGAAGCCAGTTACAGCCATGGATAAAGTCCCGAGCGTGACCGCATCGAACAGCGTGTATGCAAGCACATATAACAAAGGATGTGAATAAAATAGACCGGAGAAATAGCTATGTAGGTAAAGCCCTACGTAGGTCGACTCATCGACCCGAGGAAGATACGCAGGAAAAAGCATCGAGACAATCAGGAAATTGACGAGCAGAGGAATGGCAGTCACTGTAAACGCGGAGAGGAAAGCAGACAGCACCTTTACGTTCACGTATGCCTTTCTGGAAACGCGCGTGCATATCTGCATGTCATAACCACTCAAACGCTCAAAGAGGCACGACCAAGATCCGGCCAACATTGCAAGCAGGGGCAGTGCATAGAAAAACACCGACGCAGACAGTGGCGCGTTCGCGCTCACAACAATCCAGTTACCGAAGCTGCTTTCACGTGTTTGACCGAGATAGTTTTTGGCTTGCATGCCAACGCCGTAACCAAAAGAAAGAAGGTTGTGACGTTCTTTTTCCAAATTTGCCCACGGCTCCAGCGCAGCAGCTATTGCAACTGCGACTGCAATCAAGAGAGCAAAGATAAAAGCTGGGCGTCTTATCGTTTTCGACAGCTCATATCTTACGAGCCTTTGGTTCATACGTCCTCCTCCCCCCTTCCGACCCAGAAAGCCGGAAGGGAGCCAATTCAAACAACTATGCGGGAAGCTTGCGGAAATGCCCGACGCAGTCGGGGCTCCATACACCAATAACAGTGCCGTAGCCAGACTCCGCCCATGCAGTCAGTCGCGCCGCAGATCGCCCGTTCTCACGGACGAGGTTATACATTTCCCACTGTCCCTTGTGATTCGAACGATACGTTCCCTGAGTACAATTCATGCTGCCGCTACCGCTTGTGTTATACGCACCGTCTGTATATAACCGAAGCGGATTTCCCGTATAACCTTGGATATCCAGATAGAGCGATGAGGAATCATCCTTTTGACGGTAGCCAGTTGCACTCGTCCCGGCACATTGAAAACTAAATGCCCTATCGGCATTGTTCGTACAGGTCGTAATTCCCGTATCGGCGTTTTGAGTAATGCTAGAAACCTGGGAAGTGTCAAACTCCTCTTGCGCGAACGATGCAGCGGGAACCCCTAGGGACAGACCCGCAGCAATCGCCAACCCGACTCCGATTCGAGTAATAGCGCTCCTTGGCTTAATCATGGCCTTCTCCAATCAAAAGCGGCTAACAATGCGTCGACGCACAGCAACCTTTGCATGAATGGAGAAAGATGTCTGTAAACACCCGCTATTGAGTTGATAATCCAGGCGTTTACACGTTATCTACCTGCGATAACAATGAAATAAGCTCTGCTTTGTTCTTGATCTTCAACTGGCGATAGGACGCGGATCGCAGCGCTTGCACCGTAGATGCAGCGTAACCGACATCCTGCGCAATGGTCTTTGTCGTTGTGCCCTCTGCCGTCATCAACAATATTCGGGCCTGAACATCGGACAGGGCGCGCGACGTAAGCAGAGCCAGCCGGCGCACGTGAGCTGCTTCGGTGGACCCGTTCGCACGGTACCCCAAGACGGCCTTCTCGTCCTCAACCGAGCGGGCGAGCGCGATGTGCGTAACGAGCATGGGCACAGACCAGCAAACAATCACCGTTGCCACGACGACATTGACGGCCGAACTTTGCCCCAGCAACGACGCAAGGAACAGAGGCTCGAAAACCGTCAGATCCTGCACCATGTTGAGCAAGACAACCCAGACAGGAGCCGCCGCCCCAAAGCAAAGCATCCATATCCCAAGCATTTTGCGCTGCGGACAGCTACGCAGCACTATGTATGTGAGCAACATCCCCGTCAGCACCGCGAACCCAT
The DNA here is from genome assembly GCA_019419585.1 of Collinsella sp. Classification (GTDB taxonomy): domain Bacteria; phylum Actinomycetota; class Coriobacteriia; order Coriobacteriales; family Coriobacteriaceae; genus Collinsella. The sequence continues at coordinate 22,203 of DXZQ01000005.1, forward strand.
GGATTCGCCCCCTAGTGGCCGCATGGATTAAAGTAGCCGCACCTATTGACACCAACGGCACGATAGCCCGGACACGGGCATGCACCTTAAACGGACGCAGCCCAACAGCGAGCGAGACCGTAGATGCCACGCCGCACAGCAGGACCGGCGCAGCCATCAACGGATCGCGTATGCACCTCCATGCCGCGATATAGACAAAAGCCCATTCCACGGCAGACAGTATCGCCCACACGCACGGGCTTCCGAGCCCAATCGCTTCGCCTGCCCTATCCAGATCAGCGTCATGATTTGTCTTTACAACCGCGCAATACGGCGAAAGAAACAGTCCGAGGCCCAATGTATAGCTTGCAAGAGAAAAGGCGACTGCCCGCGTAACGCTGGATTCCCAATCGCTATTCGCCATTACCAAGGGACCTGCCGCAAGGAAAATAAAAAAGATGTGGGCAGATATCGAAGCAGCCGGTGCGTCCGAGCTAATGCCAACATATCGCCGGCATGCCGCTGCGACAGCTCAGACTCTACAGCTTCGTCCCCACCCGCAAACAGCGCCACCAGCTCACGCGAGCCCGCAACCGACGCCTTCCCGTATGCTCGGTGAAGCGTGGTCCGCACCGTCGATGGCTTCGTATCCGTCTCCCTGGCAATTTCCGCCGGCGTTTTCCCTTTGAGCAGCAGTCGAACAAACTCCTCTTCTCGAGGCGACAGAGAGGGAGAAAACGCTCCCGCATCGAATGGGTCGGACGTGCGGGGGATATCCGAATCGTTGTTCCGCTTCTTCCTGAGCAACGTACATACGAAGGCAGCAATAGCGGACCCTATCGTCAGCGACGCAATGATTGCGGCATCGTTTGCGAAGTATGCCACCTCAACAGCGGGAACAAGGCCAATGGGAACTGCTACGAGCACAGAACGGGCGAACACGTCGCTCTCTCCCCGACCAAAGGCGCGGGGAGAGCAAAGCAGCGGGACCGCAGCCAATACGAGATAGACCAGAGGAATTAAAAGCATAAGGCCAATTGATGCGGCCATTACAGAGGGCATCCCCCATGGCTCGGGAACGACTCTCCATGAAACTCGACAGCAGAACAGCAGGCAAGACAGGACAACTATTGTTTCTGCAAAAAGCGCGCTCTGCGGTCGGCGGGTCCCCCTTTCGCCGTCCCGCGCTGCCCCCCCGTATCAAAGGAGAGCCCGCCGTATTCCAAATTACATATGAGAGGAGCAGCGACCCAGTGAAGCACAAGGTACACGAAACGCCATGCAACAGCCAGATTGGTGCAAACGCGATTGGAATAGAATCTCCGCGAGCATAGAAGGCCAAGTCGACCCATTCGGGAACCACCGCAATAGCAGCAAGGAAAGCACCGAAGACGCCAAGGCGACCCGGCCGTCTTATTTCTCTCCCCTTGCGGAGCGCAACACCATGACCAAACGCCGCGAGGCATGCGCCAAGGATAACGAGCCAGGTCATTGCACCTGATGCCAAGCCGATCGAAGATGAAAACCGGTGATAAGGGGTAACCGCCATTACGACAAGCGCAATGGTAAAAGCAGATGTGGCAGAGCAGCGGGAAAAGAGCATATGACCTCCATAGAGCGGCATTATACAGCTCGGTTTGTTCATCCCTCTTCGCTCCCACACCGGCCAGCATCAACGATTCACGCTAACTCCAATCCGAGCCAGGTCACGGTCCGGCTTTTGTCCGCAGCCCCCGCCCCAAAGCGGGATGCGGTTTCCTTTTGAGGGCCGATTGAGAAAACGCATCCCGTTTTAGGCCGAAAACTGGGACGCGCGGGCAGGAGCTATGCAAAGATAGCGGCTGTTGGCCTTGCGATCGGTCTTGCACTGGCACTATGCGCATCATTCGCGACGTATAGGTCCGAGCAGTCGTTTATCGATGGCGCTGAGAACGGTTTTGGCATAGACGTAATCCTGTCCTGGGTTCAGGAGCACCTTGACGGATGCGAGGACCCGCGGCGCGCATCGAATGGAAAACAGCTTCAGGGCACCGATTCCGGTTGGCGTTGGCGCGTTGGTGTCTACCGCATCTTGGCAAGGATCGAGGACGGGAAAGCCGTCATCGAGGTCGTAAGGGTCGGCCACCGCCAGGGTGTCTACAAGAGCATGCCGCGGCTATGAGCACCCCAAAGTGCCGCCACGCAGGTCAAGGCCGAAAAAACGACCTCACCAGATGCGTTTTAAGGCGCCTGAAAGCAGATGCCCCTAACGGGTATCCAGGCATTCCTTTTCTGGGCTGTATTTGCGATTACATCAAGCCGTCTACCTGCGGCTTCGTGGAGTTTGCCGCCGCCCGAAAAAATCGTGTCTGCGCGGTGCGATACAGTGGGATAAACGCCCCGCGAGGAAAGGAACAGCCATGAGCGACACACAGGAAATCGTTCAACGACTCGAACGCGAGATGGCGGACCGAGCCGCCGCAGTTGAGAAGGTTGATGCTTTTAAGAACCAGCTCGCACAGGCCATCAAGGCCTTCATGGCCGCCGACGAGGCAGTTCGCGGCCTCAACGACCACGACAGCATCGTTGACGCCCAAATCGCAACCGTCATCGACGAGCATCTTCGTGCCATCGATAGGCTGTGCCGTTTCGGCATCGACGGTGGATTCGGCGAGGAGCATCCCGTTAAGGAGTACTAGACCGCTGCATGGCCATGGAAGTAAAGTAAAAGAGGGTCGAACCAAGCAGTTCCCGGACAATTGGCGTCCGGCCAGACACTTCGGTTCGACCCTTTCTTTCAGGATTCTGTAACAGAAAAGCCCCTGCTAGAGGTGATTTTTCGTGAGTGGATATTATGACAGCTGATTGAACTGCAACGCGCCAGGGCCACTAGGGCGAGGCAAACTAGCGAGGCGTGTCGCCGCGAGTGTAATCGCCGCGATCGACGACGCGGTCGTCCAACTGCCTCGACACGGCGCCACCGCTGTGCGTCTGGCCCACGGCGCGACAGAAGGAGACACTGTTGGGGCCGATGGGCTAAGACCGTTGCTGACCAAGTGCCATTAGCGGCCATTGGCACATGTCAAGCCAGACTGATTCTGTGGGTATAGGGCGGCATTTCACTGAGATCGGAAACTCCCGCAACCATTGATTAATTTCGATATGTCCGAAATTAATATTACGTACATGGGTAACAAACATATATCGGAGCGCTCAAGTAACCGAAGTAACCGAGCCGGGGCAAAATTGGCCAGAAGGACCCCGGTAAGATGTTTGGAGGCGAAGATGAGTACAACGAAAAACCTGTTTATTACTCGCAGGTCAATCCTGACGGCAGCCGCATTGGGCGGACTGTCACTAATTACCCCAAATGGTGCATTTGCTGATGGTTACAATTCTGAAACCGTAGAATTCCTAGCGTTCCCGGATCTGAGTGAATCTGATGTCGAGGCGATTGTGCGTCAACGTGCAGAGCAAGAAGCGGCCCTTATCATAGAAGAGGCGATGTCATCTGATGATGTTGAGCTCTATGCGACACGCGGTCGCCCAAGCTACAGCACCGTATACGGGAGCGTGCAAACGAAAGCCAGCGGATGGCACGACGTTGCTGGGCAGCCCCCGGGGGGCATTCACATCGACGGGAGCGGTTCTGTAAACGTCCAGCGATATGGCGGCGGTTCGGTGAGTGTATCGGTACCGCTCCCGAATGGTGTCGGAAGCATAGGCGTATCGATACCGCTGGCAAAGCGCGAGGCGATGGCGACTGGGTTTTCCATTGATATCGGCGGCCCTGGCTTTTGGAAAGTAACGGCGAACGTTGAACACAAGGTCCAGCCGTTTGTTGTTTATGAGACCGTCAATGGCGTCAAGAAGGTGTACAAAAAAGCAGCGACGAATGACTTCTTCCGTCTTGCCTTAGGCAAGCGAAAAGTAGGATGACATGACGGCCAAGAGCTATGCAAAGATAGCGATTGTTGGCCTTGTAATCGGTCTTGCAATGGCACTATGTGCATCATTCGCGAAGTATAGGTCCGAGCAATCGTTTATTGATGGCGCTGAAAACGGTTTTGGCATAGACGGAATGTATGTCAACGATGGCGCGACCAGGACGTCTATGGCGATTCTTGCAGGCGAAGACATGGAATGGCAAATCTGTAATGACGATGGCTCTTGTCTGAGTGGTCGTTTGGCCGCAACGAGCGATCCGAATTCGTTCGATCTTCTCGACAATGATGGAGCGGATTGCGGTTCTGTCCACCTTTCATATGCATCGCGAGATGGGATGGACGGCATCCTCTACGTCTCCCACGAAACTGACGATTTCAAGATGCGCAAAACTAACCGAGCGCCGGCTTTTATCGAGGAGTGAGAGTTCCCGGCGGCCTGCCGATCAGGCCGCCGGGGTATCGAACCACGCATTCATCCGTATGAAGTTGATAATCGAGGAAACAAAGCCGTCCCAGGCAGGACGGCTTTGGTCTTTAAAGGCCAGGTTTTACCCTAGCCCAAAATGGCCAGAATGGTCACCAGAGGAAGAGCGACGATCATAAGACGGAACTCGGACATAGCGACCACCTCCCCGAAAACTCGGGCAGGGCTTCAGCGCGGCGGCGCGCTGAAGCGATCCTAGCAGAGTCGTCAATCGCCACCGGTCAGCTCGTACCCAGCCTCGCACCAGGGCAGGGCTAAGTTAGCGAGGCGGGGTACGAGCTGACTGCTTTCTGTTTAATGGCTGTCAATCTCTTCTGCCATCTCCTTTCACTTTTCCTCAGTACTTATAGCTGAACGTTCTCAGATATATAAAATCATTCCTTCCATTTCCCGAAAGCCGTTTTATGGAATATCAGAAATAGCTAAACGAGTAATTGCTCTCACTTTGAATCTGATCCAATTGCGCTCCGACTTAAAGATTTCTGTTGTCAGGTTCATCTGCCAGATAATCATGTGGAACATAATCGACGTGATAACGCTTTTCAAACTCCTCGATAAACCGGTCGACCTTTCGAGCATTTTGATAAACCTTTTCAAGCGTGCGGAAAACAGCTTTCTCGTTGTACGCGGGAAGACCTTGTGCGTTCACAAAATACATCAGCTGATTGAGATTCGTTCCTTCCTTCAATAACTCGTGATAGAGTTTTTCAACTTCCGCGATATCAAAATTGAATGATTCAATCTTTCCGTAAATTGCACTGCGGCGAACCAACTCGCTTACAGAGACGCCAAGCACTTCCGCGCGCTGTTCGATCGCCTTTTTTTCTGGAGCGGTAAGCATCACATGAAACGAAACGTCACGTTTCTCGGCGATGGCTTCACCGCGCTCGTCAGTTTTTTCCGGCGCGTGTTTGCGCCCCTGTTTCTGCAGCGTTTTATTTTTTACGCGTTCGGTTTTCTTGCCAGTCTCAAGATCGTCGAGAGAAATCGAACGGCTAATCAAAACGGAGCGGATTAGTTCAGCTTCTGTGCAACCGACTTCGTCACAAAGTTGTTGAAGGGTTTCTTTTTCTCCAGGGGTCAACGTCGCTTCGACTTTCTCGCTTCGTCTCATTTTCATCCCTTCAGTTTCGGAGTGGCCTCCGAAACAAGATCTGGAAAGGTGCGCCGAATTTTTCTCGGATGCGAAACCGTTTCGCGCGAAACGGAACTCAGCCTTGCCTGTTTTCTTTTCCCGTAGGAGGGAAAAGCAAGATCGTAAATGGCCATAGTTCATGCTTGCATGTAATTATGGCCATTTACGTACATCTTGCAATCTCCGGAACGGCGATTGGGCGAAACGCAGTGTAGACGTGGAATGAGAGGCCTCATTCCAAGCGAGAGGCCTCGCGGCGTTGTAACTGCGTGAAGACCGTGAGCGGAAGCGAATTTTTAACGCGAAGGATGCTGAGTGTTAGAAATTCGCTGTAGCGAGAGCGGAGCGGAAATGCGAATGCGAGGGATGCCGAGTGTTTGCATTTTTGCGAAGCGGGTTTGCGGCGCCTGCGACGCAAACATTCGACTTCGTCGAATCGTTTTCATGGCGTTAGCGAAAAAGTTGAGACAGCTTTCGACAATTTCAATGGCGCGGAGAGTCATTAGCGTGACTCGCAACGCTGTTGGATTTGACGAAAGCTGACGCGGCTCGCATTACGAATCGAATGGCGAGTTGATTTTCATGCGGCGTGCACACACGCCTACGATCGCGACCGATGGTCGCTATCTATTTTCAAAACTCGCGTTTTGTTTTGACGCGATATGAAATGCGATATGAAAAAACGAAACGCCCGAGCGAGTCGCTTTGACTTTTGCGCGGGCGCGATTCGAATCAAACGAAGAACCAGACGATGAGATTTTGAGTTTCGCGTTTTAGATCTCAGAAACCAGATCTAAAAACTGCAGCGTTAATTTCACTTCGCCAACAGCATTACGGCGCGAGCACATCCAACGGAACAACTTGGACGCCGCGGTCGGTAACATAGGCTTGTGAACCGAATCCAATGATTGCAACTTTCGAAACCGGCGGGTTGTTTCCGGCGGCAACCATACGTTCCTCGACAGCAACAAGATTGTCAGATGCCTCTTCGATTTGAGCAGAGCTGAGCTTAACTTCAACCGGGATCCAGGTCCCACCAGGAGCCGCAATGACTGCATCGACTTCTAGATCGCGAGAATCGTGATAGTGATAGAGACTCATTCCGTTTGCTCGTGCATAAACCCACAAATCATGGAGTGCCAGCGATTCAAAAAGTAGTCCAAGCGTCTTGAAATCTAGCAGCAAGGTCTCCGGAGTCGCCCCGAGTGCGGCGGCCGCCAGTGACGGGTCAGCAAGATGATGCTTCTTTGATTCTCTTAAGTGCACCGGAGATCTCATTGCTGGATTCCATGCGGGAATATCGCGAACGAAGCTAACCCGTGCGAGAAGAGATATATATGATGCCGCCGTTTGTCTCGACACCTCTCCGCCAAGATCGGCTACGAGCGTCTTGAGTGTCGCCAAAGTGGATTCATTACGCGCAAGCGATTCGATGACAGCTTTGACCTTTTCGGGATCGCGTCGAGAGCCGTCGACACGGGACAAATCTTCTTCGGCGACTATGCCGATGTAACGTTTCGCCATCGCCGACGCAGCCAGCGCATCGCGACCGACCGCCGCGGGCCATCCACCGCGAACAACGCACTCGGCAATCGAGGCAGAATCCAACGATCCGAAAGCGCCATTGAACTTTTCGCCAGAAATAATGCCCGATAGCTTAACTGCACCGCTGGATTTCCCGAGCTCGAAAAGCGTCATGGTATCCATGCGCAGTTTGGCGAACCTTCCAGCGCCACTGTGCATCGGCCGTTCATTGTCTCGCGGCGTCGCCGACCCCGTAAATATGAACTGGCCAGGCTCGCCGCCGCGGTTGTCGCACTCAAACCTCGCCGCGTCCCAAAGTTTCGGAACCTCCTGCCATTCATCGATCAGCCGCGGCACCTCGCCGGAAACGGCAAGCGCCGGGTCCGTCTCGGCACGCAAGCGATTCTCGAAGTTGCGCGACGGGTCCATGAGCAGGAGCCTGGACGCCGCACGGGTCCCGGCTGTGGTTGTCTTTCCACACCATTTCGGTCCTTCGATGAGAACGGCACCGAATATCCCTAGCATCTGGTCGAGCTCATTTTCGATAATTCGAGTGTAGTACTTTTTTGGCATATTCTTCACCATTGCTTACCAGTGCTTTTAACTAAATTTACCGTTTTCATTTAACCAAATTTTGCTTTTTCGATTAACCAGATTTACGCATTTCAGTTAACGAAACAGATTAAACATGACGAGTCAAGCCACGACAGGCTCGCGCCGTACTGCGGCCTGGCGCCGCACAACCGCCAGTCGGAGACCTCGATCTCCTCGGTGACGGCATCGCGCCAAGGCAACAAAAGGCTGAAGAACCTGCTCATATTCTCGTGCAACTGCCTTGCCCGGACAGAGGGAAGATGGGGCGACCACTACGCCAGGTGCCGAGAACGGGGCATACCGCACGGCAAGGCACTCAAAGCGCTGACGCGAAAGAGGTTGAAGGTCACCTACGCGATCATGCGGGACAGGGTGCCCTAAGCCACCTAGTCGAAGCACAGTGCTCCGAACAGGCTGGAGTCCGCCGGTCGAAAGGCCTGGCGTCAGCATTTCGCGATTCGATCTCGCGAACGGCATTCCCCGGTTGACAAAACTATAGGAACACCCGTGCTGTTACCACTGCCATGCGTGTGATTGAGTATCTGCTAGCTTAAGCACTGCTGAATATCGCGTAACAGCACCGCCGTTATCGTGTGCGGGCATCTGGCAGACGCTGGTCCCTGTGCCCTTTTATTGCTAGCGCTCCATCTGCAGCGCTGCCGCATGACGGTCTCTCCCATGTCGGCCCAGATCGCGTCTATGTGGAACCTCCTCGTTCAGTCGACCGCATGGCGGCACGAGTATAACGGGGTGCCTGGAGATGCATTTAATAGCGGTGCCTGACGGCAATATTCAGTCGGGAAGGCAGCGGTGCTGATTCGCAATACAGGTGGTGTCGAAAGGACCTAGGACTCATGTGATTGCATAAGCCGCAACAGTGCTGAAAAGGCTAACTGCTTTTGTTCGTGCATTGGCATCATATTCATAAAAACAACCGGTCCCGACGTTGAATCTAAAATCATCGTTTAGCATTGATCCTGGCTGTTTTCAGAAAGCCACTAGTTTTTTTAACTCATACATGAAAAGGAGGTGACGAAAATGGAGAAAGAGGAAATCGAGCTGGCCAGCGATAAATCGGCTTCCGACATCGAGATCACTGTTGAAGAACTTCTGGACTTCGGCATTGATGTTGATCAGGTTATACAGCGCCGCTGCTAAGGTCTGATAACACAATCGCCTCCGTTTAATGTGACGGAGGCGATTCCTATTCGCCCGAAAGAAAGGAGCTCAAGTTGAAGGTTGATTTCACTCTGATCAATCCGGTGAATCACTACAGGAAGACCCTTGTTGATAATCTGGCCATCTTGAATCTAAGGGCCGTTTCTGAAGCCGCGGGATTTTCAACTCACGTTATTGACTTTCAGCGCAAGTTCCTCGAAGAAGAAAAGACTTTTTCAAAAGAAATCTATCGGTGGTTCTTCGACGAAATAAAAGCAATCGACTCCCATGTTTTTGGTGTTTCGATCATGAACGCCTCTTATATCTGGGGCATCATGATAGCGAAGATTATTAAACGGGCGCATCCCGAATCGGTTATCATATTTGGTGGTCCCCAGATCACTTCACTTCGAGAAATGGTTTTTCAGGATTGTCCCGAGGTTGACTTTCTATCGATCTTTGATGGGGAAGAAACCCTCCCGCTTCTACTCGAATATATTGCTTGCGGCGCTCAAGGCGATTTACCTAAAAATTCGATTTCTAAAACCGGGGATTCTGGATTATGCGAGTTGATTGAATACGACATTAACAACCTTCCGGAACTCGACTACTCCAATTCATACGGCATGAACGTGGTCAACATTGAGGCAGGTAGAGGTTGCCCGTTTAATTGCTACTATTGCTCATCCAGAGTGCTTCTCGGTCAGAAAGCGCGATTTCTTAATGTCGACAAACTGCTCGAAACCTCGCAGCGTGTCTACGATTGCATGGCAAAAACCGGCACTCTTTCTTCAATTAACTATAATCATGATAACTTTTTAGCATCGCACAAGTACTTCTTTGAATTTGCAGTCAAAAAATATGCAACGAATTATGATTTCAAATACAACTGTGAGGGACGAATCGATACGATAACTCCCGAAATCATTGGCCTACTTAAGGCAACCGGATGTATCTCCGTATTTGTTGGCTTGGAAACTGGCTCGCAAAGAATACAGCGAATCTGCCGGAAAAACTTGAATCTTAAAAAAGTAATTCCTACGGTAAAATCCATCATTTCCTCTGGCATGAGATTCGAAACCAATTTTATCATCGGTTTTCCAGAAGAAACATATTCCGAAGTACTCGACACCCTTGCCCTTGCTCAAGAAGTCGCGTCGACCAGTTTTATGTCAAACGTTGACTTTTCCTATATGAGCCCAGAGCCTCTTACTGATGTTGCTCAAGGGGTGAATAAAGAGGATTATATCATCGTAAAAGAATCTCAGTATTACTTAGATTTACTTGCCGCCGGAATTGACCCAAACAGCCTGTCACCTCTTCATTTCAATCATCTGTACACAGTCAGGAATGAAAATTACGACATTCTTGACGTGCTCGCGCGTGCCGATACGTATTTTGATTTGATAAACCATTTTAAATTCGCAACCTACCTTATGATTCATCGAGATGGTAGAAGCATTGAAGATATTTTTGAAATGTGTCGCGATCGAGATGCATTTGCCGTTGCAGAAAGCTATACGGCAACTCTAGATCAAGCTGGGGTGTATTATGCGGTTTCTTGTTTCGAAATCGACCGGCTGGCAATAGTTCGTCGAGAAGAAAGAGCGCAGGATGTCCTATTCTATCGATACCCTGTTCAAAAGCTTTATCAGCTCTTCATTGAGACTATGAACATTTCAGGCTTCGAATCAGTGGCGAGCACCCCGACAAAAATAGTCGTTAGGAGTGCCAAATGAATAAGAATGCCACTGCGCAGCTGCACATCTATTCCGCCTTTTTCGTTCTCGCGGGATTTGTTTTAAATCGGGGAGTGTTTCTACTTTTCCTTGCGGATAAAGGAATGTCTGTCACGGAAATCGCGCTTTATCAAGCCCTATTCAACATTGCCACGGTCGTCCTCGAGCTGCCAACAGGGCTGGTAGGCGATTTCTTTGGAAAGAAGTTTTCGATTCAAGTGGGCGTGCTGCTGCTTTTCTTCCATACGGCTGGCATGCTGTTGCTCTCAGGCCCCTTTCTTGTCGTGCTTTCCCTTGTTGAGGCCCTCGCCTACTCCCTTCAATCGGGATCCGAACAAGCACTTTTATATGAAATTGTTCGAAATGCCGACCAAGGAGAACGCTTCCTCACCATCAACGCTCGGCTGCTTGCCGCGCAATCAATCGCTACGGGAACGGCAATCGTACTTGGATCATTCATTGCCCAAGTATCTTGGAGTGCCCTCTACGTATGCGTTTCCGTTTTCTATCTCCTGCAGCTTCTCCTTCTGTATCCCATTGAGAGGATGGAAACGACCCATTCCAAAAACTCTGGGGAGGAAAGGTTTGACGTAGCCAAGATCTTCAGACGCGAAACCTGGTGCATTGGAGAATCCGCTTTTGCGGTGTTGCTTCTTCTAATCGGCACAAGCATGCTCGATGGATTCTATGGGAGTTATTACAACTTGAATCAGTTGGTATTCGACGCATTTGATGCTCCCGTCTCCATAATAGGAATCTTTTTCGGTGCATCCTATGCAGTAAATGCGACGGCCTACATTGCAGCAGATTTCTTCTCATCGCGTTTCGGGAAAAGAAATACCATGCTCGGCTCGATGCTAATCGAGGCCGGTCTTTTCATGATTCTTCCGTGGTTCGCTTCAAATCCGCTGTGTTTGTTTGGCCTTAGCATGGTGCTTTGCTTTCTCCCAGAAGTGGTGTACATCACTTCGGAAAACTTAATCCAAGACGCGATAGCGGACGATCTCCGCGCGACGATCCTTTCCGTCGCGTCTCTGGTAAGGGCTCTCTTTTCCGCAATGTTTTTCTCCATATTTGGATATGTGTTGGGGTTATATCCCATTCAGATAGCGCTCGGTGTTATTGGCGCAATCGCGATAGCAATTACCGCCGTTGTTTCTTTAAAAATGGTAGGAATACATGTCTCCAAGAATTGATATATCGATTGACGAGCTGCCCGAAGCGTCGAGCCTTCTTGATGGACATGACTATTCGTCACAAATCATTCAGCGTATCGCCGGTGTTCCAGTAATACTCGATGCATCGGGATGCCCTCATTCCCCTTTTTTCGAAGTTGAATATGATGACAGGACGATTAGGTTTACAAGTCGACATGATAATGAGCATATTGTCGAGTTGGGGAGGAAGCTTGACTACGTCCATCACAATTGCAGCGGCTTTCTAAAGACTTTCTTTTTGAGAATAGATGTAATTGATGGTCACTGCTATTCGCTAAGCAATCATGCAAAGTCGCTGTCCATTGCATTCCGGACCGGAGGAAGGGTGGGACCATTTTTACATCTCCTCTCTTCTCACTATTTTTGTGTCAATGATTTTTCTGTTACGCAAATCGGAAGGCAGGAAGTCAAACTGAGCAGCGCTGCGTGCACTCAGACTATGACGATAAAGCGCATCGAGAATAGATGGATTGACGTCTTGTGTTTTCTTCTCGGAAGAACCATGGCAAGCTGCAATACAAACATGCCCTTATTAATTGAGCGCTATTGCAAGAGCGCTCGGCTGCACCATGGATTATCTGGCATAGAGGCTGTTATCGTTTTTTCAAACAAGCACTCTCCCTATTTCGCCGACGAAGAAGGACGTAGGAACATCCTCTCTCTCGTTGACACAGAGGCAATCAGAAGACTTCTGTCGCCGAAACTGAAAGATCCTTCCTTCGATTACGGCGTGAATAAATCCGATGAACAAAGAGAGATAACTGCGAAATTATCAATTTCATACGACAAATACTACCCCAATAAAAAGATTGTAAAACTTATAGCGCTTCAATTAGCATCGTCAGGCAGGTATCATCCAAAACTCATGTCGAGTGATTATTTCTCTCCTCAATCGGATTGGGCGGATGTACACCTGCTTTTAATTCCGAATACTTTCAATGACCCTATTTTTATCTACTATCAACTCGCACTACTGACGGGCTTGGGCAACCGAATGCGTCTCCAAAAGTATTTATCGGTTTTGAGCAGGTATTTTTCTGGCATGATTTCGCGCCAGGCGTTTAACGAGAGAGCCGTCGAACTGTTTGGCGAGGCTGCGTGTTTTCTGCCGATCGGACGACTCTCCAGCGCCTTCTTCATGCGAAACACTTTTCCAGAAGAAGGCTTGAGGGAAAGGATATTAAATGTTCTATTGGAACGATAGTGCTTATATCAGGAGAGATTCCAACGAACTTACATTGCAAGGATTAAAATCGCGAGTGAGGGTCAAAATCTCTGATTTGAGTACAAATCTTTTTGAGCAGCTCGCCAAACAAAATATGATAGATGAGACGAACCTTGAAGCTCGCGAGCAACGATTCTTGCTAAGGCTCAACGAACTTGGTTTTCTAGAAACTGAAGAATACGAGCTGGAATCACCCCACTCGAGGACGGCTCGCTTTTTGTCTTATTATTCCGACGCTCCACTGACGTTACTTAAGCAAATCGGCGCCGTTCATCTTGCCATCGTTGGTATGGGCGGCATAGGGCAGGTGGTGGCGGAGCATTTGGCTGCTGCTGGAGTTCGGCATTTTACATTAATCGACGGGGATCGAGTTGAGAGGTCAAACGTAAATCGTCAGTTTCTTGTTGGTCCCGATGAAATAGGAGAAGCAAAAGTAGAGGCAGTTTCCAAAACACTTGTTAATCGCTATCCGGATCTTTCGCTTAATCCAATTGCGTCTTACGTCCGCTCTGCCGAAGAACTCATGCGTTGCGTTCCTTCGAGGACTTCAATGCTTGTTTGCGCTGCAGACAGTGGGGAGGGGGTCAATCCCAGGTCAATAGTTCTTGAAGCATGTATAGAAAAGGACATTCCCTGTGCATTTTGTGCTGTTGGAGTAGCTGATGGGGAAATTGGTCCTATTCTCGAAAAGCAGAGCGATATGAAATCCTATCTCTCTTTCCTCCAGCGAGCCGAAGAGAACACAGTCCGCATGCCCGTGCCAAAGGGATCAATTTGTTTTACGAACACTCTTGTGGGAACTGCGCTGGCAATGGAGATATACCGATATCTTTGTACAGGCTCGAGCCCCATGCATCAACATACATGCTTCTGCTCCTTCATGAACTTTAAGGGTTTAATGTACAAGAGGGTAGGCAGCGAGAATGATACGAATTCTGTAAAGAAATCCCTGTGAAGCATTGACTTGAAAAAACCTTGTTCTTCGCCCGTAGGAATGGCAGAAGGCTCGAAAATATGGAAAGCAACAGATAAAGAAAGGGATTAGACGTTGGGGCTCTATAACAAAAAGGAGAGCTGTTTTTCTACCTTGGTGTTGGTTTTGAGTACTGAACATAGTTAGTACTGTCGTTCTACAAGAACGGTACTGCCTCTCCGCGCAAGGCGGTCCCGGCTTTCCACTACACGGATGCCGACGTCAGCTCCAGCGCGATCGCGTCGAAAATGTTGGTGTAATGGTGGCACCCTAACGTCCGTTTAGCGAAGAACTAGGCGATGAGATTTTGAGCTTCAGGCTTTAGATCTCAGAATAGCAATGCGCTGGTTTTAGACACCGAGCGTATCGACCGGAGCAACAACGATGCCTTCGCTAGTTACGTGAGCCGGCATACCAAACCCGATGACGATGAGTTTCGCCGCAGGCGGCCTCTCCCCGCGATCGACCAGCTTTCGCTCAAGTCGAAGCAGATTTTCCACCGCCTCTTGGACTTGGGGGCTTCCGAGCTTAACCTCAACGGCAACCCACGAGCCGTCACGACGATGGACAATCGCGTCGACCTCTAGGTCGTCAGCGTCGTGGTAGTGAGATACGGTCGCATCGCTGGCCGCCGCGTAAACCTTGAGATCGTGCAGCACAAGGGATTCGAAGAGCAAGCCAAGGGTCTTCGGATCGGATGACAACGACTCCGGATCCGCACCGATGAGGGCGACGGCGAGCGATGAGTCCGCAAGGTGCCGCTTCGCGCCCTGCCGCAACTTCACCGGCGACCTGAGAGCCGGATGCCACGCGGGGACATCGTCGACGATATTGATACGGCGCAGCGCGTCCATGTAGCCGGTAATCGTATTCTTTGAGACGTCAACGCCCAAATCCCTTTCGATGGACCTCATGCCGGCAAGAGTCGATTCATTGCGTGCAAGCGACGAGAGCAAGGCCCTTACCTTAACCGGGTCGCGTTTCACTCCATCCGCCCTCGAAACGTCAGACTCGCAAACACCGTCAATATAGGCGGCGGCTATCCGCATTGCGTCGGCAGTTGTCTTACCGACCGCTTGGGGCCAACCGCCGCGGCAGAGCAAATCCGCGATACCGACGATACCGGCGATGGATCCGAGTGACGCCGCAACGGAATCGCCATCGAGCAGCGCACCAAGCGAGACCGCTCCCGACGAAATACCGAGCTCGAAAAGCGTCATGGTATCCATCCGCAAACGGGCGATTCGACCCACACCGCTGTGCATCGGCTGGTTCTCGGCTCGCGGCGTCGCAGATCCGGTGAGAATGAACTGTCCTGGCTCCCCTCCCCTGACATCGCATTCGAATCGCACGGCATCCCATAGCTTCGGTTCTTCCTGCCATTCGTCGACAAGCCTCGGGGTCGGTCCGACAATTGCCTGGGCCGGATCGAGACGAGCGAGCTGGAGGGCCGCAAAGCCGCCAGATGGGTCGGAGAGAGATAACGATGACTCGGCAAATCTCTGAGCTGTCGTTGTCTTTCCACACCATTTCGGCCCCTGAATGAGCACTGCACCAAAAATGCCAAGGTCGCGCTCGACCAAGCAGTCAACACAACGTCCTATATACCTATCCATCGGCTTTCCCTCCAATCATTCATTTGAAATTATAGCGTCTATCTGCGTCGTTGGGACAAATAACGATTAATTATTGGGACGATTGACGGTAATTTATTGGGACGATTGACGATAGCTCGTTGGGACGATTTCCATTTTCTTAAGGCACTAATCAACGAGACCCACTGTGAACTATGAGACGGATAAATTTAGCTGACGCCTCTCATGAGTTCAGCAATGCTGATTTGAAATCCGTCGGCAATCTTCTTGAGATTTGAGAGGCTGACATTACGCCGCCCGACTTCAATGCTCGCGTAGTAGGAACGATCCATCTCAATCAAATTGGCGAACTGCTCCTGGCTGTACCCGAGTCCAGCGCGGAGCTCTTTGCATCTCATGCCGAATGATTTCTGAAGCGTCTTCGTATCCATGACAAAAAGAGTCATGGATTGTTGTAAAAAGCCAACGGACTATATACAACAATCCCAGTTAAGGCGCATAATTGTCTCTATTGGAAAGCACTTTGCTGCCGGTGGTGATCACTTCGCCGCACTGCCAAGCAAAAAGATTCACGCCCCGAAGGGAATCGCGCGTCTGACCGTCACCGCGGCGACCATGGCCGCCATGACCGGATCGAGCCTCATCTCACCGTTCACGGCATTCGCCCAGACCGGTGACGGGGGCACGCAGCACCCCGCCGTGATGTCGCCGATCGCCGCCCATGCCGGCGCTGCATCCGGTACCGGCGCGAAATCCGCCGCACAGACCATCGCGGACCTGCAGAAGGCGGTCGACGAGGCAAAGGCGAAGGAGGACGCCGCCAAGGCATCCTACGATGAGGCCGCCGATGCCGCCGGCAAGGACCTCGAGCAGGCGAAGGCGGGTCTCGCAGACGCTAAGGCGGATGCGTCCGAGAAGGACGAAGCGTACCAGTCCGCCCTCAGGACGGCCCAGGATGCCAAGGATGCCCTCGATAAAGCCAAGGCAGATGCCGTAAGCGCCACCCCGGAGGCAATCAGTGCCGCCGAGCAGGCCGTGCGCGACGCCCAGGCTGCCGTGAGCAGGGCACAGGCCGAACTCGACAACGCCAACGCGACGCTTGCCGATGCCCAGTCCAAGCTGGTTGCGGCCCAGTCTGCAAAGGATTCCGCCGATTCTGTCCTCGCTGCAGCCAGGCAGAACAAGGACGCGGCGGATGCGAAGGCCGCAGCCGCCAGCGCCGCCTACGAGAAGGCGAAAGCCGACCTCGCTGCAGCGGAGGCAGGTGCCAGCGGTCCGGAGTACGATGCGGCAAAACAGAAGGTCGCGGACGCAGAGGCAGCCCTCGCTACCGCACGAGCGGCACAGTCCCAGTGCGAGTCCGAGCTCGAGCAGGCACAGTCCGCTGCGGCAACGGCACAGGCCGACCTGAATGATGCCCAGGCGTCCCTCTCCGTAAAGCAGCAGGCCGCGGCCGATGCCACGTCCGGCGTGAACGCCGCCCAGTCCGCACTCGATGCCGCGAACGCCGACCTCGATGCCGCCAAGCAGGCGAACGTCGACGCCGTCGCCAAGCTGGATGCAGCGAAGCAGGCTGTCAAGGACGCTGAGTCCGCCAAGGCAGCCGCCGATGTAGAGCTTGCGAACACCAAGGCCGCAAAGGATACCGCAGACGCCGCCGTGACCGCCGCGCAGCAGAAGGTCGACGAGGCACAGGCGAAACTCGATTCCGCCGACGCGCAGCTCAAGCAGGGAGCCATCGGCTTCTTCCGTGCCATGGGTGCCGATGACGCAGTCAACATCATCCTGAACGCCAAATATGCCGGAAAGACCGAAGTCGGCAACTCCAAGGACGCCACGTCCCTTGATAACATGCTCAATGCGATCAGGTGGATGAAGTCCGTCAACGACTACCGCAAGTCGGTCGGCCTGTCCGAGCTCCATGTCACCTACAAGCTCATCGCCGGTGCCATTGCGGATGCCAACTACAGCGACACCGTGCTCGATCATGCCCGTCAATATGATTTTGCCGAAAATCTGGCATGGAATTACGGAATCGATCCGAGTGGGCAGTGGATCGAGCAGGAGAAGGGCTTTTTCGACAAGGCAACGGAGGCCCTTTATGGAGTCACCGGTCTTGTCGGCAAGGATGCCTATGATTTCTATGCAAAGAACGGCGTCGCAATCAACCATTGGATTGCAGACAACTGCCGCTGGGAGAACGGCAGCAGCGGCACCGTCGGCCATTACATGAACATCATCAATCCCGAACTCGCCGTTATGGGAATGGCAACCTGCACCAAGGGCACCATGTCCGGGCTTCAGACGCAGTGCTACACCGCAGAGATCTCCGGCTGGTCCGGCTCCGGTTGGAACATGAACCCCATCTCCGTCGACGAGTACGAGCAGAAGCTGATCTCCTATATCAACGGTCTCAAGAACGCCAAGAGCGCACTCGACGCAGCCAAGGCCGATCTCGCATCCAAGCAGCAGGCAGCCGCCGGCGCCGCCACAACCGTCCAGCAGAAGCAGGTCGCAGCGGATTCCGCACAGGCAGACGTCGATGCCGCGAAGCAGGACGTCACCGATGCCCAGCGTGCCGTCGATGCCGCAAAGGCTGATCTCGCATCCAAGCAGCAGGGCGTCACGGATGCCCAGACCGAGCTTGATGCGGCGAAATCGGACCTCGATGCCGCCAACGCGGCAGTCGATACGGCAAAGTCGACCGTCCAGCAGAAGCAGGTCGCCTTTGATGCCGCCAATGCGGTCGTAACGGGCGCACAGATCAAGCTGGACTCCGCCAAGGCGGACACCGAGGCCAAGCAGCAGGACGTCATGGATGCGAACGCCGATCTCGCGAAGTTCTTCCAGGACGTCGCCGACGCCAAGAAGGCGCTCGATACAGCAAAGAGCGTCCATGACGCGGCGGCAGCCGATCAGGTCGAGAAGGCGACCGTCCTCGCCGCCGCCGAGCAAAAGGCGGACGCCACCGCACGCGCCCTCGCGGCTGCCCAGCGTGCCGTCGATGCCGCAAAGACCGACACCGGCGTTGCCGCCGACAGGCTTACCGGCTCCCAGACCGATCTCGATGACGCACAATCAAACCTCGACATCCTCACCGGTCTTGCCGCGAAGCTCGCAGAGGCACAGCAGCGCGAGCAGGATGAAGTAAAGGCCGTCAATGACACCAAGGCTGCCCTCGATGCCGCGAAGGCGGATACCGCCGCCGCCGAGTCCCTGGTCTCCGCCGCCGAACAGGCGAAGGCGCAGGCAGACGCCAAGCTGTCGAAGCTGAACTCCATCGACGCCGGCGCGGCGATCGCTTCCGGCCATGACGCGAACGCGGATGACGCCCTCAACGCGCTTTTCGCCGCAGCAGTCGAGGCACGTGCCAAGGTCGCGCCCGCCAAAGTCATCCTGGACGAAAAGCAGGCTGTGGTGGACGGGCTCAAGACCGGCTATGATACGGCGCTCGCTGCCTACGAGCAGGCGAAGTCCGACCGCATCGCGGCGGAGCAGGAGCTTTCCGATGAGATCGCACGACAGGAGGCAGAGGAGGCCGCAAAGCAACAGGTGGCATACAGCCCGAAGCATCTCGCCGGCACGGAGACCGCCCAGCCCGGCAACCTCGCCCAGACCGGCGACCGCACGGGCCTCATCGGCGAGACGTTCGCCATCGGCGGTACCGTCCTTGTGGCAGCCGGCGTCTTCCTCGACCGGAAGAAACGCCACGGGCAGATGTAGGGCAAATCGCATAACGACTCGGAAAGGGGAGTTCCGCAAAAAGGAACTCCCCTTTTTTCGTCTCGCCAGCCACGGTTCGTTGAGGCAGCTTCAGCTTAAGGGCCACAGATTAAACCGATCTACAGCTGTGACTATATGTCTGTGAGCACATGTTAGCCTGGTCTTATGGTCACATATTTTTAAGAGCGCCTATGTTTTACCGACCGTTTGTCAGTGCTTATTGAACAACCAGTCGAACCCAGGCTTACCGAGAGTCTGGCGCATCTGGCCGGTCTGAAACTCGGTATGGATCCCGTCGGGGCCAATGACCGTGTTCATACCACCGGCTCACGGAACGACCGTCTTGGTCTCACCGGTCGTGAGGTCGATTCTCATGTTGCCGACCTGGTTCTCGACGTGCATCTGTCCGTCGCTGCCAAGTACGTTCTGGAGCATGTCCGCCTCCTTGAAATCGTCTTCTTGCCGACAGTATGCCCGAAACGAAAAGGGACGCAGCATGAGTTGAATCTATAATTCTTCTATAAGGTTTCTAGGGATTTTCTAGAAGAATTATAGAAATTAATTGTTGGCTTCCAGGTGTTGAGGCGTTTGGATTTGGCTATCTTCCTGCGGTGATACCGGTTAATAGACGAATTTTCAGGGTCTTTAGGTTAATAGTCGCTAATAGTCAGGTGCATGGGCACTATTAGGAACTATTAGGTTGAAGGCGAGCGATACACTTTGGATGGCGGTGCGGTGGGCGCCTGGTCATTTCCTTCCACCTTAATCTGCTTGTCTGCCGCGCCGTCGCTTCTCAAATAGCTAGGCCAAATCGAAGAACGCGCGGGGCGCCGGTGATCAACCCGAGAATGCCGATGGCACGGATAAGGCGGGGATGACGGCCGAAGTCGTTCGGCCATACGGTAAGGACCGTTGCAAAACCGAGGTGGCCCAGAAGTGCAAACACTTGCCAAAAGCCAGTCACCACAACCCCCTCCCTCTCCCAACTGAGTCTTCATTTATCGTATCAAGGCGCAAACCAGAAAGGTACGCGTGATCGTGATTGTATCTAGAAATCTTCTAGTAAGTTTCTATAAAGCTTCTAGAGTATTTCTAGATTTGTAGGGATTCATGGGTTATGGAACGTTGCGGTGCGGTAAAATGAATCTAGAAAGTTTCTAGAAATGTTCTAGAAGAATTATGGAGAGGACCGGTGCAAAAATGATCGTTTCGCTGATCAATCTGAAGGGCGGTGTGGGCAAGACGACGAGCTGCATCGCGCTCGCGACGGCCGCCGCTCGCGACGGCAAGGAAGTCGTCGTACTCGACGCGGACCCGCAAGGATCGGCCACCTTCTGGGCCGATAACGCCGAGGACAACGGCGAGGAACTTCCCTTCGCCGTCGACGCCGCGAACCCCGCAACCGTCAAACGGGCGGCGAAGAAGTTCAAAGGCGATCCGGGCCGCTGGGCCTTCATCGATTGCCCACCCAATGGGGCCATCTTGGACGCGGCGCAGGACGCGTCGGACTTCGTCATCGTGCCGACCGGCACCGGCAACGCAGACCTCGTGAAAACGGCCGAGACCGTGAAAACGATGGAAGCGAACGGGAGGCCGTACGCCGTGCTTCTTACCCGCGTGCTGACGAACACCAACGGCTTCAAGGCTGCGCAGGAAAACCTTGCCGCCGGCGGTATTTCCTACTTCGACACGGCGATCCGCCAGAAGGAGGACCTGAAGGGCTACTTCGGGCTGCCGTTCGGATCGGCACTCTACGGATACGATGACGTCTACAGCGAGCTCAGGGAGGCCCTGAATGGCCGTTAAAAATAACTTCAATGCATTTGCCAACAACAACACCAAGCCGGCCAAAAAGCGCCTCATGGACAACCAGGACACCGCACACAAGGGTGATGCCGGGACCGACGAGCGCAAGATGATTACGTTTTACGTGTCGGCAAAGAAGCACGCAGCCCTGAAGGCCTACTGCAAGCAGGAGGGCAGGACGATGACAGCTGTGATGCAGAACGCTGTCGATGAACTGCTTAAAGAGGCGGAAAACGAAGACCGATAGGTTAGTTTCGGAATCGATGAGAAAAGGAGCCGATATGACTCAAAGCGAGAAACGCAGGAAGCTCAGCGGCGACATCACCACGGAGCTCTGTGGGCTCAGCGGGCTTTCGCAGGTGATGGACACATCCGAAAACGAAGCCCTGTTCGCGCTGGCCGACCTTCTCGGCCCAGCCGTAAACCGATTGCTCGACCTGATTGAAGAATTGGAACAAGCATCCTGATATCGCATTTCGCGAACATATCTTAATCAAACGTCAGTCAAGAGAAGAGCACCGGAAGGTGCTTTTTCTTTCTTGTAAGCTCTCAGATCCGATTTAAGGCATCGAAATAATGCAGTCTGAGGAATACGGTCGAATTGGTTCCAAAGTGTCAGATATTCGATTCTGTGGCCGTTTCCGTGGTCTAGACGTGAGGTCAACTGAATGTCGGAATGGATAGCAGCTGAAAAAGATGCCCTATCTGTAGTCACCTCACGATTGCAAAAAGGCGTTCGTCTTTCAGTGAGTTTCAAGCAAGGGTTCTAGGCCACTTGTGGCCCCCTCTCTTAATTCTCAATTCTCTTTTCTCTACATATATAGGGACATGTACTCATGCAACGTTAACCCCTATTTATCACGTACTGATGCAACATAAATGTGTACTCATGCAACGCTATGTGTGTACTCATGCAACGTTATGTACTGATGCAACGTTGCATGAGTACGCGTTAAGGGGTTATGACAACGCATCCAACCGTGAAGAAATATATTTGAACATCGTGATATATACGGATATACTATTTGCAATGTAAATTCGGCCAGAAAGGTATTTGAGATGGAATCCAAGAAGGACGCAACTCCGTCCAAGAAGCGCGTGTTGCTCACCCTTCCCGTTGAGCTCGTGGATTATCTTACCGAGGTTACCGAGCAGACCGGAATGAACAAGTCCGGGTATATCGGCGTGCTTTTGCGCAACCAGATGCTTCATGAGCGCGAGGATCGGGCTGGCGATGAGGAAAAATAGGCAGAAAAAAAGACTCGCAGCCGCCAAGCAAATGAGTCTTTCTTTCCGACGTGATATCGATTTGTCAAGGACATCATACCATAGTACCTTCGGTTCTACCGCTGGTTTTTGTGGATGTACCTTGGCAGATGATGCTGTCGGCTAGAGGTCGTGATAATCATGACCAGCTTGGCCAACGCTCTGGCTGCCGCCGTCGGCAGTCAATCTGAAAAATCGAATGATGCCCCTGCGCCGTTCGTGTTCCAAACCGAGCTTTCGGTTGGCGGAGGCAATCTGGGTACTTCCGCTGCAGCGCCTGTGCTGCAGCGCCCCGTCGCAACCCGTGAGCTCAAGGACTATCCATGGCTTCTCGTGCGCCTCGGTCTCGTTTCGGTGGTTGGCAAGACGATGCCGAATGGGCGCAAATGCTCGATCGGCACCGTTATCCTGCTCTCGCATATCGGATCTGGTCTTTCCGAGCTTCGTGAGTCAACGGCCGTCGAACTTGATATCGATCGGTGCCGAGTGAGTACAACCATCAACGAGATGGTTGGTTGGGGATGGGTCGTGCGCTCGGAAAGCGGGGCTCTTTCGGTTGACTTTGATGAAATCGGTAACTTTGTCGGCATGTCCAAAAGCGAATTGATTAGCGGTCAGTTCCTTCACGTGCCGCGATTCATGCTTGCAAGTGATGCGTTCCACGATGCAGCCTGTGTCGTGTTCGGCGACCTCGTGTCCCAAAGTCTGCTGGACCACCCCCGCGGCGCGATGAAGAACCCGGAGCTGGCAGAGCTCCTGGGTATTTCCGTCTCCGCGCTCCAAAAGGCTAGGAAGCATCTTGCCGAGCAAGGTTTCATTGAGCTCAAGAAGCAGGGAAAGCAGGTCGTGCCGGAAATCGCGTCGGGGGCCGCTGTGGCTGCGGTCCGTCTCGAAGATGACCGCACACGAGCACTGGAAGCGATTCTCAAGAAGTCGAGAAAGAGAAACAAGTAAATGCGCACTGATGCAACGTTGCATCAGTGCGCATTAAGGGATAAATCTAGATATTTTCTAGAAAATATCTAGAAAATATCAGATTATTCAACTGCGTATTCATGCAACGTTGCATTGGTACGCAGTAGGAAGGCCAAATATGCCGTTACCAACGAAACTCCCGTCCAACATCGAAGCAGAAAAGAAAGTGCTGGCCGCCGCCATGACGAACCGCGTTTCACGCGTGGAAATCGTGGCAAGTTGCACGGAGTCAGATTTTTTCTCTCCGTCGAACAGGACGATCTTCAAGGCGATTTGCGATCTTGATGCGAAGGGTATCGGGGCCGACTGCGTCTCCGTCATCGATGGGCTTCGGAGCAGCGGAAAGCTCGCTGCCGTCGGTGGCGAGGCATACGTCATCGAACTCATCTCGGACGACTTTGCTCAGGCGTCGTATGAGCACTACGTTGACATCCTGCGACGTGACACCGCTCGCCGTAATGTCATCGCCGCGACCGCTGAAGTAACGTCGCTAACCAATAACCCGCCGATAGACACCGCGGAATACATCTCCGCAGTCCAGGACACCTTTCTCGCCGCGACCGAGCAATCCGTCCCAAGCGATTACAAGAGCATGGAAAGCGCTTTACGCCTCGTCCTCGATTCCGCCGAGGCGACCAGGACGGGCGGAGCGACGGACCATGTCAAAACTGGATTCTCCAAGCTCGATGAGCTTATCGGTTCGTTCGAGCCTGGACAGCTCATCGTCCTCGGCGCTCGGCCAGCGGTCGGTAAGAGTGCTTTCGCAATCAATCTGGCAACATCGATCGCAAGCGTTGGTACGAAGGTATGCCTCTTCTCGCTGGAGATGACTGCTACCGAAATAGGACAGCGCATACTCGCGAGCGCGTCGGCCGGCGCTTCAAGCGGCTTGACCATCGGAGCCATCAGGGATGGGCTTATCAAGGAGGGCGACCGCGCCCTGGCTGAGAACATCGTGGCATCCGTGAGTGCTCTGCCAATCGACATTGACGACACGCCCGGAACGACCGTCGCGTCCATTCGCGCCAAGGCGAGGCGCATGCTTCGCGGGCAAGGAAAGGGAATCATCATCGTCGACTACCTGCAGCTGGTTGATGATCCCAAGGGAAGCAAGTTCGAGAGCAGGAACGTTCAGATCGGCAAGATCTCCCGTTCGCTCAAGATCCTCGCAAAGGAGCTTAACGTTCCCGTCATTGCGTTATCCCAGCTTTCTCGGCAGGTTGAGAATCGCGTCGGAAAAGTGCCCCAGTTGTCTGATCTTCGCGACTCCGGCTCGATCGAACAGGACGCCGATATTGTTATGTTCTTGGACCGTTCAGCCGACGATCGAGAGGCGAACATGGATGGACGTCCGGCCAAGGGCATCGCGAATGTCATCGTTGCTAAAAACCGAATGGGGGCGACCGGGACTGTTGAGTTCGTCTTCAAGCCGGAGTACTGCCGGTTCTACGTTGCCGCAAGAAACGTAGCGCGATAATGCAGTGTATTGTGTACTCATGCAACGTTGCATGAGTACGCTTTTGCCAAATTTCTAGAAGATCTATCGCAATAGATGGATTGAAAAAGGGGGATCCATATGTATGGACCGGTGAGCAAGGACGGGCCGTCGATGGAGTTTGGCGAGGTCGGCGAGGAAGTTAAGGATGAGGTTCGGCGGCAAGTGATTGGCAAGATCGTCGAGAGAGCCAGGGGCAAGCTCAAGGCCCGTGACAAGCGCGAAGACGATCCGTTTTGGGGTCGCGGGAATCAAGAACACCTTCGTCGAGCTGCGGAAAGACTGGATTCCGGCGAGGGAGTGGAGCACGGATTGATCAAAGAAGAATGACGCTCTGCTAGAATCAGCAGCGCTGTCGGCAGCCCTTGTGCCGGGCAGAGCCCTCCATCCGATGGGAGGTGATGCCCATGACCGATTTCACCGAGTTCGTGAAGCTCTTGACCGCCCTGGTCTCGCTCCTCACGGCCCTTGTCGGCCTTTCCAAGGCACTCAAGCAGGGCTCGAAGCCCAAAAAGAAAGGTCACCGTCGCTAAGATGATGACCTAACTTTCTAGCGCAACGGCTCTGCCCAGCTCTTCACAACTTGGGCTGCCGTCGGCACCATTCTACCCGCTTGCCATTGCTGTTGTCGATGCGCCGTATCAAGAATCCACGGCAGCGCTCGTGGTTGCAAAACAGCCCAACAAATAGCGGCTATTAGTCAGTTCGGCTGTCCAAAAGGCCTAATAGTTGCTAATAGTGGCTAGTTGGCAACGGATTTGGGCTATTAGCTCTAACAGTGCCTATACTATGACCCCACAAACGAGACACGGTTTTCTGTCCGCACGAGGTTTTAAAGTTTTAGCTGGAACAATCCGGCAGATTGGAGCACAGAACATGAGGTCAGAACGCCTCATGTCGCTCAAAATACGTCTCCTCAACTGCGCAAAGGAGAACGGTTTTTAGCGACAAGGAGACAATGGAATGATCTGGTTTACCAGCGACACCCACTTCGGGCATGAGAACGTGCTGAAGTTCACCGACCGCCCGTGGGAGACGATTTGGAAGATGAACGACGCCATCGTCGACAGCATCAACGGCAGGGTTGCCGTGGACGACGAACTCTACATCCTGGGTGATTTCTCATTCAAGATGACCGCCCAGGACGCCTATGGGCTTCGCAAGCGGATTGCCTGCAGACGCATCCACCTCGTCCCGGGAAACCACGACAAGGACTGGACCCAGCCGGCGGTCGCAGGCGCCTTCACCGTGGAGCCGCCGATCTGCGTGCTCAAGATCGACGGGCAGAAGATCGTCCTGAGCCATTACCCCATGGCCGACTGGCAGGGCATGAACCATGGATCGTGGCACCTCCACGGGCACATCCACAGCAGCGGCGGCGCGTACAACGAGTTCAACCGCAAGCAGGGCCTTCTGCGCTACGACGTCGGTTGCGATGCCAACGGGCACTCCCCGGTGAGCCTCGACGAGCTGAGGGAATGGTTCGCCGGGGTCGGCGAGCCGTGCGGCCGGGTGAAATGGCCCTGGTGGGTCAACGAGACCGGCGACAGGCAGGTCGAGCGCGAGCTGGCGGCGTACAAGAGGGAAGAGGCGATCCGATGACGGTCTATGTGACGGGCGACATCCACAGTGGGCTCGACATGCAAAAGCTCCGCGACTGGGAGCTCGGGGATAGCCTTACCGGCGATGACTATCTCATCGTTGCCGGTGACTTTGGCTTTCCGTGGGACTTTTCTGCCGAGGAATGCGCCGACATCGCCTGGCTGGAGTCGCGCCCCTACGCGGCACTGTTCGTCGACGGCAACCACGAGCGCTTCGACCACTGGGAGGAGCGCCCCATGGAGCCGTGGCACGGCGGGCTGACGCAGCGCCTGTCGGACACCTCGCCCATTCGGCGCCTGACGCGCGGCGAGGTCTTCGAGCTCGACGGCTCGACGGTCTTCACCATGGGCGGTGCCACGAGCGTGGACAGGGAATACCGCGTTCCGTATTCCAGCTGGTGGCCTCAGGAGCTCCCGGACGAGCGCGAATTCGATGCCGCGCGGGCAAAGCTCGACGAGGTCGGCTGGAAGGTCGACTGCGTCATCACCCATACCTGCGCCACGCGCATGCTCTCGCCGACGCTCTACCCGGACCCGGGCTGGGAACGCCCTGATGTGGACCGGCTGACCGGATTCCTCGACGAGCTCGAGGACCGCCTGGACTACAAGCGCTGGTATTACGGCCATTTTCACCGAGACGGCAACCCGGACGAACGTCATACCGTGCTGTACGACCGGATCGTGAGGCTCGGGGACAAACTCCTGCCGTGGGGTGCGTACTGATGGCTATCTATGTGACAGGAGACGTGCACGGCAGGGCCGAGTACGGGGCCAGCAGGTTCGCCTTCAGGTCTTGGTCGCTGGGCCGGACTCTGACGAGCGACGACGTGGTGATCGTGGCCGGCGACTTCGGCTTTGTCTGGGACGGCTCGAATGCTGAGAGGTATTGGCTCGACTGGTTCGAGTCCAAACCGTGGACTACGTGCTTCGTCGACGGAAACCATGAGAACCATCACGCCTTGGCCAATCTGCCGGTACGGGAGTGGAACGATGGGCTCGTCCATGAGGTGCGACCGCGCGTGCTGCACCTGATGCGCGGGGAGGTGTTCGATATCGACGGGCTCACAGTCCTTGCCATGGGCGGCGCCGCGAGCAACGACAGGCAGTATCGCAAGGAGGGGAGGAGCTGGTGGCCCGAGGAGATGCCGAGCGAGGAAGAGACGGAGCACTGCCGCTCCTCGCTCGACCGCGTGGGCTGGAAGGTCGACTACGTTGTGACTCACGAGGCCCCTGCCGCCCTGGCGGAGAAGCTGTGTCGCGAGCGCGGGCGCGAGTATCGGGGCGACCGACTTCAGCGATTCCTTGCCGAGCTCGACGGTCAGCTCGGCTACCGCGCCTGGTTCTTCGGCCACTACCACGACGACAAATGGTGCGACGCCAAGCACCGCCTGATCTACCAAGACATCGTGTCGATCGAAGATGCCGCGCTCGGTTCTAGAAACCTCCTAGAAATGCTCTAGAAGGTTTCTAGAAAATTAGATGCTATGAGGCCTATTCCAATTCAAAGGTCTGGTCGAGAGAGTTCGATCCAGCGCTCGTGCCGTCGACTTTCACTTCGATGGGAGACATGTCGTTGAGGTCAAAAATCGACACACCGTCGCATTCGCCTCCCGGCGCAAGCCCTTGCGAAGAGAAGTGGTCTTCCTGCAAATCGGCGGCAAACCCGCGAGATAGCATCTGCTTATTTTGATAAGCCGTGATGTAGCTACCAACAGCGCATGAATCTGCCGATCGGTTGTTAATGGCGTGCCAGCGAACAACGGCAACCTTCCCGCCATCGCCAGCCGAGGAATCATGCACCTCGACGCCGGTGACTGAATACTCCATCTTGCCGTAAACCCCGTCTTCCTGCGCGTTATCAGAATCGGCGACCTGAACTGCCGTCTGGCGATCGTCTGCCTGGCTGCACCCAGAGGTCATAACTAGGGCGGCTGGCAGAACACCCGCAGCCCCAAAGTTCCGAGCTAGGTTGATTGCCTTTTTAACAGAGAGATGTTCCATCGACTACTCCAAACTTAATTGTTTTTGAATGCCATCAGCCAAACAGCCAAGCCCCAATGAGCATGACCACTGAAACTGCTGCAAGCGAAGCCCAGACGGCATTTTGACGGGTGATGACACCGCTGATGGTGAGCGCATTTGCGCCGGCACCATCAATGACAGTCCAGACGAGTGCCGTGACCAAAAAGACGACTAGCCCTGCCGTTATCAACTCACGGCGAGACGGCCTTAGCTTGTCGGACATATCTGCTCGCCCCTCGCCTGGGTCATGACCTCGACCTTGGCCTCGGCCACGGCCGCCCGCTGCTCGGAGGCGGCGAGGCGGTCCTTGAGGGCGGCGACCTCGGCCATCAGGTCACGCTGGGCGAGGAGGGAGACGTTGAGATCGGCCTGAGCCTTGGCCGCGGCGTCGACCGCGCCCCTCATGCTTTCAATTCGATCGTCTTTTGCGGCTGATTCTGCCAAGAGCTGATTGTTCTCGGAATCGAGCTTCTTGAGCTGCGAGAGGTAATCGGCGACGGTGGCGTGGAGCTCATCGTTCTCAATCTCCAAGCTCGCAGTATCCAGCTCGAATTTCTCCTTGATGGCGGCGACCTGCTCGACGCAATTAGATTTGATGCTCTGAATCTGTTCCGTTGCACTTTTCTTGGCGGCGTCAGCGTCCTCGCGGGCAGCACGAGCCTCCATCGCGGCAGCTTCGGCAGCGCCCACGATGATGCGCTTGACCCGCTCGACCGCCTCATCGAGGACGGCTGATGCGTCGAGCGCAGCCTTCACGCCGGGAGTGGCGTTAGGGTGGTAGCCATCGACCAAGCGGGCGACGGTATCGGCCTGCGAGAGACCAAGGCTCGTGCTGATGTCCTTTATGGCGTCACGGGTCTCCGATGAGACATTCAGACTGGTCATTTTCTTTTCGGACTGGACTTGGTTTTCGGCCATGATGCGGCACTCCAATCAACAACGGGCATGGCTCCGCCATGCCATATGGCTGGGAACAATGCACGGCCGCTGTTGAGTTGTCTTTTTCCTGCGATCGGTGAGTTCTAGAAAGGCGTCTCAAGTCATGCGTTCACGCAGGTTTTCGGTTAGAGAAATACCGCACCCTTATATAGTAACGCCGCCGCACTCGGGCCTATTAGGCAAATCGCGAAACGACAGACGGACTTATTTCCTGACGCCCACCAATCCGCGTTCACGAAGGATGCGGTACAGCGTTGATTTGGAGACGCCAGTCGCAGCGCAAATATCGGGAATAGGAGTCTCTCCTCCAAGATAGAGCCTTACTGCGGCATCGGCTTTGACGCCGGCAGTGCGAGGCCTGCCACCCACGTTGCCGCCGTGGCTCCGTTTGACGGCGATACCCTCGGCCTGGCGTTGCCTGATCAGATCTCGCTCAAGTTCCGCGGTGCAAGCATGGGTGCCAAGCACGAAGCGCCCGAATGCGGTATCTAGATCCACGGGCTGTTTCAGGGACGTGAGCTTCACGCCGAGGTTTCGAAACATAAGGTCATAGTTGAGCAGCTGCCTGGTCGATCTGGTCAAGCGCTCCCAGGATTCGACCACCACCTCGTCGCCCGCCCGCATCTTCTTGAACAGGCGCTTCTGCTGCGTCCGGTCGCCGTCCTGGGCACCCGTGACCTTGTCCTTGTAGATATGGCCATAGGCCACGCCAGCGTTCACCAGAGCCTCGATCTGGCGGTCCAACCTCTGGTCTTTCGTGCTCACGCGAGCATATCCGTAACGTGTCATTTCAGCCTCCTGCCTCGTATTTGATTTTCCCATGGGAATTGACGCGGAGGTTTTGACACTGGGTTTTGGCACTCGACGTTCACGGCATCGAGGGTTCGATTTTCGAGTGCCCAGAGGCATACGTTTTGAGACTGTGGCTATTTGGCGATTAAGTTCGACAGTCGCCGCTTCAGCTAGAATTGACAAGACGACGCATTCCGTGCGCGGGCGGCCGACAATTCGATTGGAGGCTTCCCTATGCTAAAGATCCTTGATGCGCTGGCCGCCCTTGCGACGGTCGGCACGTTCGTCATTGCGTTTTTCGATTCGTATGATGTCCGAGTTAAGGTCCGTAGGCGTACGCGCGGTGCGGACGGTGGACGGCATTTGCGCCGCAACAAGCGCAAATAAGAATGCCCGGGGTGGAGCCCGGGCATTTAACTAAACCAGAAAACTAGGCCGCCCGCGCTCTCGATACTTACACGGGATGCGTCGTCTTCTACGGTGATTTTACCCTCTTTAGTCAGATAAAACCACCGTATGCTTGGGTTTTCATGCGAGTTCATCCATCGTTCATGCGATGTGAATCGCAGCGACAGTGCGATACCGCCCGAAGGCTGCGACTACTCCCAGTGCCCGGCCACGTCGACGACCCAGTGCCTGCCGGTCTCCTGCTGCTCGTAGTGCCCCTGGTCCTCGCTGGTGGTATAGGAGTCATCGATCGCAGATCCGCCAATGCCGCCATTATCGACATCGTTATCGCACCACGCCCATGCAGCAGCCTTGCTGTCAAACGGTCCGACTTTGGTTCCACCATGGTTGACCCAGTAGCGCTCATGGCGCACGTACACCACGTTCGGAATCCAGACCTGGCCGTAGTCGGTCTCCCAGTGGCCCTGCTCGGGGACCCACTTCTTCTGGGGCTGTGAGGAGGACGAACCGGCCGAGGAGGACGAGGATCCGCCGAGGCTTCGGAGATAGCGCTCGACCCTCGAGGAGGCGCTCGGCTCGACGGTCGTCGTCGAGTACGAGTCGGGCGGCGACGGCGGCGCGTTCGAGGTGGGGACCGCGCCGGCCGGATCGTCCGAGCTCGAGCGACTCATCGCCGCCGCGAGGTCCGAGGCCGACGCGTTGGCGGGTGCCGGCGGATGGGCCGCCGTCCGGGTCGGGTTCGGAGACGCCGAGACCATCGACTGCGAGACGGGCCGGACGGTTTACGTCGCGGGGTGAAATGGGAGGAGGGCGCGGGCGCGGTCCGGATGGGCCGCGCTTTTCCTTTCCCAGGGATGCGGGACTCCCACCGTCCAAGTGCCTTGGACGGTGGGAGCTGGATACGACGATATACTGCGCGTGCAACGGGGACACGCGCCTCCTTTTCGGTTGACTCCACCAGTTCGTACAGAGACTTCTCGATTTCCCGCTTTGATTTGGAGGTCTGTAATTCCATATTTCTGGAATACGGCACGAGGCTGAGCTTCGAAATCGCGTCTTGCGTCGGTAGATTGTTCCGCGTCCGCGACCAGTTTTTCAAGGGTGCTAAGCTGGGACTGTATTGAGAGTTCGTTTAGGTGGTTCACATTGTCCATAGCGGTGACCACCAATGTTGAATAGCTGTCTTGAAAGACTGTGTATTTATACTTGATTTAAGGCGGAGTGGAATGTGAGCGCGCAAGGAGATGCGGAATCGATGAGAGCCTCAAAAAAAATTACTGCAGTGTTATCATCTCTCATCCTCTCTATTCTTCCATTTCTGATTTTATGGGCGGCTTGGTCAGTCCTCCCTGATACAATTCCCGCTCATTGGAGTGGGGGTGTGGTTGATCGATGGGGTAATAAGCTTGAATTGCTGGTTGTTCCGCTGTTTTCTCTGATTGGTTCTATTGCAATTTCTGTGTACCTTATTGTTTCCACGCGGCGAAGAGAGTTCGCGGATTTCTCTGTTCGAATGCGACGGGACTTTGTTGCGTGCTATATTTCCAGTCTTCTTTTATCGACAACCTGCTCAGTGATAATTGCCGTTTGGGTTCAGTTGATTCTTACGCAAAACACTGCGGTTGATGGGGGGCTTGGACTATCGATCCTGTATTCCCTTCCCGGGCTATATGTGATCTTGTGCGCTTTGCCGCCTTTTTATGCGAGCGGCGAGAGCAAAAAGGCGGAGCGCCTGATAACAGTTCTTATTGGCGGCGCGGAGATTGTTCTTTGTGGAATAGTGCTTGAAGGTTCGGCTGCCTCTTATGCGATGATTGGACTGATGATTCTGTTCTGTGCGTTTGAGATTGTGTCACAGGCAAGGGATAGCCGGTCCTTATGAGTTGAATTACGCGCGTGCGGATATAAAGGTTGGCATGTTAGGCTGGTTGTTTTCTCGTTCTGGGACATTTGCAGTAGGATGAGTGGGACTAGGCGCGCTGCGGTGTGATGGTGACGGTTGAGACTTGTATCGCTGCAAATCCGCTGATGCACATTTTGCTATTGGGCTTGAAGGTGGGACCGACAGGCCTTTGTTTGGGATGTTCTGGTCGTCCAGCTCGTGTTGCACGGCTTTATATTGTTACGCTCGTTCGGCGCTCCGTTGGAGCATTTCCGGGTTTGTCGGTATCCGAACAGGCCGCGGGCGGATGAAGTTAAGTTCCGCGAGATGTCGCGCGAGATTTTCGAAAGAGTATATTTGCCCGACGAGCGGAAGCCGGCGTACAACGCGGCGAGGCGCACGAGATCACAGCTGCATTGGATCGATCTCAGAGAGCATCCGCGGTCATTCGATGAACTGGGGGCGTGTGGAGGACGACCGCGGATCGCAAAGGGTATGGCGATACCGATGGGGAATGGTCGAGGGCGTATCGACGCAATGGCACGGTGCGACTCACCATCACCCTGCCCGACGGCGCGACCAAGGTCATGTATGCGCCAGACCCGACACCGCGGGCGTGGTTCGACGACTTCCTGGCGACAACTCTCCCCGTCGAGTTCCTGCCGCAGGACTACATCAGGGGCGTCTTATTGGGGGACGACCACATGGAACCCCGGGAGATCAAGCTGTACGGCTGATCCATCCGTCAACAACATGTCAAAGCCCCAAAACCCAACAGGATCGCGAACGAGGGGATGAATTGACCGCCCGGGTATTTGCGCCCGGGCGGTCAATTTTATCAACCATGGGCGCGATTCAGGGTTTGCCGCTGCGTCCGTTATCGTAATAATCTCCCACAGGCACCACCGCGCACGCCGCCGTACCCGTGTCTTCTATCGTAATAATTTGAAAACTGGCCCCTTTTCTCCCTTGTCCGTTATCGTAATAACAAGGCGTGCGAGTGTCCTTCCCCCGGTCCAAGGGCGGAGCCCTGGCAAGCGCCGAACCGCCCGGGTCGGTGGCAGATTTGTACACACATTTACGATGGGGGTACAAATCTGCGTCTCTTGCGGGATTTCTCGTTTATCGGCAGAAAATCGAGGTCAGAAGATGGATGAGTTCTTGAGTATTGAAGATCTGCGGTGGGAGTTCGGCGCGTCGCGAGCATGGATGTACAAGTATCTGGCGCCGCATATCAAGTCAATCACCGTGAAGTGCTCGACCGACGACGGCGAGCGCCTGTGCAAGCGTTATAGCCTCGATGATGCACGGCGCGTGGTCGCTGAAAAGGCTCGAGCCGAGGTCTATTCCGTGCCCGTTAAAGCGGACCCCGGGAAAAGCAGCTATGCTCCGTACCGCCGCCCGCGGCGCGTGCGAATCAAGACGAGCGCGTACATCGCCGAATATATCGTCGGCTTCGGCCATCTCTGGCAGATCGACGAGATTGCAGAGGAATACTGCGGTAAGCGCTCAAGAGAGGCGGCATATCAATTCATCTACCGTAACGCCTGGATCGCAATCGTGTTCGGCAACAAAACTTTCTATATCCCGAGGCGCACCACACCGCAATTCGTGGCGGCAGCAGTCGAGGTGTTCGGAGACGCCGCCCACACCGTCGAATACGCACGCGGTGGGCATAAAAGTGACGCCACGGAATAGCGGCACTATGTAACAAATGAATAAGTTAACGGCGTAAAAAGTGAAAAACCGAACTACGTAATATCGACAATGCGACATAACGCAATAACGACAAAGCGGAATAGCCGCACTATGTAACCACGTAATAACAGAACTATTGAACATCGGACTATTCGGTCCTGAAATCTGTCCGCAAGAGTCGTACGCTGCCGTACAAAATGCCCGGCAGCGTACCGCCGCAAGCGGCGCACGCTAGGGCTCTGCCCTAGCACCCGGCACTCGCGGCGTTAGCTCATTGTTCTGCAATTCAACGGTTACGTTTTTCAGTTTTGTCGTTATCACGTAGTTCGGTAATTACACAGTTGCGTAGTGTCGTAATTGCTTTGTTCGGTTGTGTCGCAGTTCAGATATGAACAACCGCCGCAGGCGCCGGGTGCTAGGGCAGAGCCTTGGCAGTACGCGGACGGCCGAAACGCAGTTTTGTACGGCAGCGTACGACACTTGCGGGCGAGTCCCGGCTATGTCATTGCTGAATTACGACAAAACGCAACAACAGAGCTGTGTAACCGCGACATAACTGATTTACAGACGATACGAAGAACGTAATGAATGAACTAGTGAACTGCGACACAACCGAAAAAGCGAACAGTTATAAACCCAAAAAACGCATTGAAACAGGCGAGATGTTTTAAATCTCAGCCCACAAATCGAGAACAGTAGCGTCCCGACGAACCGTGGCAAAATAGTCGCAGTAGTCATAGGCATCATCGGGACTGTGCATCACGGCAACAAGATTTCCGTTGTGCGCATCAACAACTGCATGTCGAAATCCCATCGTCTGACACATCATCCGGTTGCGCTGCCGCTCGATCTCGATCGCATCCAGCAGGAGGTGGCCATCTGTATGGCCATGAAGGGCGAGCTCCATATTCTTCGGGTGACAGTCGTTAATCGCGATATGGATCAGCTCGCGCAGATTGTTTTTGTACCTGTAAGAAGAAGAGCAAGAAGAAGCACTAGGGCCGAGCGCCACTGCGAAGGGAATCTCATCCCGCTTCAGCGTAGGATGAGATTCCCCCAACAGGACCTTCGAGTTACTTCACTTCAAACCTTAAGAGCCTTCGCTCCGGCAGATCGGTCATCTTCATCGTGTAAGTCCCGGGAAATGCTTTCTCAAAACGAACGGTCTCGTAACCTTCGAAATAGTCGTTGGTGTTTTGCATCATGAATGGGACGAGCAACTCGTTCTCCGCCCCAACCTGTACAGCAAACGCAGCAGAACCGCCCAGCACCGGCATTGCCTGCGTTATCAGATCGGTATTGACCACAAAGTCATAGTTTGGCGCAGACTCCGGCACCAAATGCCAAACATACGCTTTAATTCCGCCTTCGACATTGTCCTTATTCCTGACACGCATCTTTACGGCGATAACACACGTGATGTCGGCGTCCTTCAATTTCGTTTTCGTATCTACGATGCCATATTTTGAATAATCATCATGCGCACGCTTGAGATACTCGCGCGGCGTGAGCAGCTCCGCCCCGTCTATGCAAAACGAATACCCGTCAGTCGCCACATCCTTCGAACCCAGAAACGCCCCATCCATCGAGAGCCATTCGCCCTCCGCATAATATTTCTCAGGAATGACCGTCCGGTTCCCGTTAACGACGCTCACCCTCATGCCCGCAAGGCCGGTAGCAGCACAGCCGAAAAGAGCGAGCACCGCCCTTCTCGTCCACAGGGCCTTCTTCATCGCGCTCACGACCTTTCCCGAACTTTCACAACGGCACCGTCGCGCATGCAGTAAACCCGATCGGCCAGCTCCTCGAGCACCTCTCCGTCATGGCTGGACAGAAGAACCTCGCGACCCGTTGATGCCGCCATCGCCACAACGCGCTTGAGCATTTCCACGCCCGCTTCGTCGAGGGCATTCGTTGGCTCATCGAGAACAAGCAGCTTCGGCTTTTCCATAATTGCCGCAGCTATTCCCAGACGCTGCTTCATCCCAAGCGAGTATGCTCGGAACTTCTTTTTTTCGTCTGCATCGAGCCCCACGAGCCGCAGGGCAGAGCGAATGTCCTCGGAGGTGGCAACGCCCTTGATCTGGGCGATGAGCTCCAGATTGTCGTAGCCAGACAGATATCCCAAAAAGGAAGGAGCCTCGATCAACATCCCCAGACTCGGCGGGAACGAGATGTCCGCCCCAAGCCTTTGGCCATCGATAGAGATTTCGCCTTCGGTAGGCTTGATCAATCCGCAGACCGCTCGCATAAGCATGGTCTTACCCGAACCGTTTATCCCCTGAAGCCCAACCACGGTCCCAGGGTCAACCTCGATGGACACGTTGCGCAGGACATCGTTTTTGCCCATGCGCTTCGATACGTCCCTAACGATCACGCTCATATCTTGTCCCTCTTTTCGATAAGGTCGGCCCTTCGAAACCACAGTCCACCCAACGATAGGCATAACGACATAATCACAATTGAAAACAAGCCACTCGAGCCCGTCGCGATTCCTTCTTTGACAATTCCGCCCCAGCGCAACAGCATCAAGGCGTTACCCAATAGCGCCCAATGCCGCGCATATGCCGAGCAGATCAGGTAGCTCGTTAAAACCACAAACGAGACCGACGGCCCAAGCACAAACCCAACCGTTGCCTGCACAAACGCAAGCGCCTCGAAAGCAAGAAAGAGACCTGCGAAAAACGGCAGTGCACCTGCTTCGCTCGCCTTGAGAAACCACGGCGCCAAATTAGCCAGCTGAAGCGACTCGCCATGGATGACCGCGCTGAACGAGGAGCTCACCATCAAGCTCCAAATCACAACAGAGCAAACCACCACGAGCAGCGAAAATGCTGTTATCGCCGCCACTGAGATAAAACGCGAGACCCACCAAAGGGTTCTCGCCCGGCATCGGACAAGCGTTTGCAAACCAAACCCGTGCAACGATTCGGCGGGATAATCGAGTGTTGTATAGAGAATAAGCAGAATGAGAAATAGCCATCCTAGCGGAGGCACAAACATGACCCCGGGCCTAGGCTCAAACGGAGCAGATCCGGCAAACACGAGCGCGAGATTGTCCGCAAACCCCAAGGCATCCGTCCTGACCCCATACACAGAAGACAAACCGTAGGCGTACACCAGGTTCGCAACGGTCACTGCCGCGATCGCAATAAAGGTAATGATGTTCTTCTTCAAAACGGTCCTCAGGTCCGCGGCGACCAGCCTAAACAGCATCAGACCATCTCCCGCCTTTTCCACGCCCCAGAAAAAGCCAACGAAGCAAGGGTCAATAATATGATTTCCGCAAAACCGGCTCGAATGTCTGGCCAGTTATTCAGCGATTCCGACCTGATGCTGTTGAAGATATTGCAGTTAAACCCCACACAAGCCATTACGCCGAAGATCCAGCCATTTGCAAAATGCCACGCAACCATTAGCAGATACGGGACAATTATCGCTTTGATTCTGCTACGAAACAAAATTGAGAAGCCAGTTACAGCCATGGATAAAGTCCCGAGCGTGACCGCATCGAACAGCGTGTATGCAAGCACATATAACAAAGGATGTGAATAAAATAGACCGGAGAAATAGCTATGTAGGTAAAGCCCTACGTAGGTCGACTCATCGACCCGAGGAAGATACGCAGGAAAAAGCATCGAGACAATCAGGAAATTGACGAGCAGAGGAATGGCAGTCACTGTAAACGCGGAGAGGAAAGCAGACAGCACCTTTACGTTCACGTATGCCTTTCTGGAAACGCGCGTGCATATCTGCATGTCATAACCACTCAAACGCTCAAAGAGGCACGACCAAGATCCGGCCAACATTGCAAGCAGGGGCAGTGCATAGAAAAACACCGACGCAGACAGTGGCGCGTTCGCGCTCACAACAATCCAGTTACCGAAGCTGCTTTCACGTGTTTGACCGAGATAGTTTTTGGCTTGCATGCCAACGCCGTAACCAAAAGAAAGAAGGTTGTGACGTTCTTTTTCCAAATTTGCCCACGGCTCCAGCGCAGCAGCTATTGCAACTGCGACTGCAATCAAGAGAGCAAAGATAAAAGCTGGGCGTCTTATCGTTTTCGACAGCTCATATCTTACGAGCCTTTGGTTCATACGTCCTCCTCCCCCCTTCCGACCCAGAAAGCCGGAAGGGAGCCAATTCAAACAACTATGCGGGAAGCTTGCGGAAATGCCCGACGCAGTCGGGGCTCCATACACCAATAACAGTGCCGTAGCCAGACTCCGCCCATGCAGTCAGTCGCGCCGCAGATCGCCCGTTCTCACGGACGAGGTTATACATTTCCCACTGTCCCTTGTGATTCGAACGATACGTTCCCTGAGTACAATTCATGCTGCCGCTACCGCTTGTGTTATACGCACCGTCTGTATATAACCGAAGCGGATTTCCCGTATAACCTTGGATATCCAGATAGAGCGATGAGGAATCATCCTTTTGACGGTAGCCAGTTGCACTCGTCCCGGCACATTGAAAACTAAATGCCCTATCGGCATTGTTCGTACAGGTCGTAATTCCCGTATCGGCGTTTTGAGTAATGCTAGAAACCTGGGAAGTGTCAAACTCCTCTTGCGCGAACGATGCAGCGGGAACCCCTAGGGACAGACCCGCAGCAATCGCCAACCCGACTCCGATTCGAGTAATAGCGCTCCTTGGCTTAATCATGGCCTTCTCCAATCAAAAGCGGCTAACAATGCGTCGACGCACAGCAACCTTTGCATGAATGGAGAAAGATGTCTGTAAACACCCGCTATTGAGTTGATAATCCAGGCGTTTACACGTTATCTACCTGCGATAACAATGAAATAAGCTCTGCTTTGTTCTTGATCTTCAACTGGCGATAGGACGCGGATCGCAGCGCTTGCACCGTAGATGCAGCGTAACCGACATCCTGCGCAATGGTCTTTGTCGTTGTGCCCTCTGCCGTCATCAACAATATTCGGGCCTGAACATCGGACAGGGCGCGCGACGTAAGCAGAGCCAGCCGGCGCACGTGAGCTGCTTCGGTGGACCCGTTCGCACGGTACCCCAAGACGGCCTTCTCGTCCTCAACCGAGCGGGCGAGCGCGATGTGCGTAACGAGCATGGGCACAGACCAGCAAACAATCACCGTTGCCACGACGACATTGACGGCCGAACTTTGCCCCAGCAACGACGCAAGGAACAGAGGCTCGAAAACCGTCAGATCCTGCACCATGTTGAGCAAGACAACCCAGACAGGAGCCGCCGCCCCAAAGCAAAGCATCCATATCCCAAGCATTTTGCGCTGCGGACAGCTACGCAGCACTATGTATGTGAGCAACATCCCCGTCAGCACCGCGAACCCATGGATTCGCCCCCTAGTGGCCGCATGGATTAAAGTAGCCGCACCTATTGACACCAACGGCACGATAGCCCGGACACGGGCATGCACCTTAAACGGACGCAGCCCAACAGCGAGCGAGACCGTAGATGCCACGCCGCACAGCAGGACCGGCGCAGCCATCAACGGATCGCGTATGCACCTCCATGCCGCGATATAGACAAAAGCCCATTCCACGGCAGACAGTATCGCCCACACGCACGGGCTTCCGAGCCCAATCGCTTCGCCTGCCCTATCCAGATCAGCGTCATGATTTGTCTTTACAACCGCGCAATACGGCGAAAGAAACAGTCCGAGGCCCAATGTATAGCTTGCAAGAGAAAAGGCGACTGCCCGCGTAACGCTGGATTCCCAATCGCTATTCGCCATTACCAAGGGACCTGCCGCAAGGAAAATAAAAAAGATGTGGGCAGATATCGAAGCAGCCGGTGCGTCCGAGCTAATGCCAACATATCGCCGGCATGCCGCTGCGACAGCTCAGACTCTACAGCTTCGTCCCCACCCGCAAACAGCGCCACCAGCTCACGCGAGCCCGCAACCGACGCCTTCCCGTATGCTCGGTGAAGCGTGGTCCGCACCGTCGATGGCTTCGTATCCGTCTCCCTGGCAATTTCCGCCGGCGTTTTCCCTTTGAGCAGCAGTCGAACAAACTCCTCTTCTCGAGGCGACAGAGAGGGAGAAAACGCTCCCGCATCGAATGGGTCGGACGTGCGGGGGATATCCGAATCGTTGTTCCGCTTCTTCCTGAGCAACGTACATACGAAGGCAGCAATAGCGGACCCTATCGTCAGCGACGCAATGATTGCGGCATCGTTTGCGAAGTATGCCACCTCAACAGCGGGAACAAGGCCAATGGGAACTGCTACGAGCACAGAACGGGCGAACACGTCGCTCTCTCCCCGACCAAAGGCGCGGGGAGAGCAAAGCAGCGGGACCGCAGCCAATACGAGATAGACCAGAGGAATTAAAAGCATAAGGCCAATTGATGCGGCCATTACAGAGGGCATCCCCCATGGCTCGGGAACGACTCTCCATGAAACTCGACAGCAGAACAGCAGGCAAGACAGGACAACTATTGTTTCTGCAAAAAGCGCGCTCTGCGGTCGGCGGGTCCCCCTTTCGCCGTCCCGCGCTGCCCCCCCGTATCAAAGGAGAGCCCGCCGTATTCCAAATTACATATGAGAGGAGCAGCGACCCAGTGAAGCACAAGGTACACGAAACGCCATGCAACAGCCAGATTGGTGCAAACGCGATTGGAATAGAATCTCCGCGAGCATAGAAGGCCAAGTCGACCCATTCGGGAACCACCGCAATAGCAGCAAGGAAAGCACCGAAGACGCCAAGGCGACCCGGCCGTCTTATTTCTCTCCCCTTGCGGAGCGCAACACCATGACCAAACGCCGCGAGGCATGCGCCAAGGATAACGAGCCAGGTCATTGCACCTGATGCCAAGCCGATCGAAGATGAAAACCGGTGATAAGGGGTAACCGCCATTACGACAAGCGCAATGGTAAAAGCAGATGTGGCAGAGCAGCGGGAAAAGAGCATATGACCTCCATAGAGCGGCATTATACAGCTCGGTTTGTTCATCCCTCTTCGCTCCCACACCGGCCAGCATCAACGATTCACGCTAACTCCAATCCGAGCCAGGTCACGGTCCGGCTTTTGTCCGCAGCCCCCGCCCCAAAGCGGGATGCGGTTTCCTTTTGAGCGCCGATTCGGAAAGTCCGTCCCGTTCCAGGCCAATATTCTGGGATGCAGTTTCCGCAGCCCACCCCATTTGGAAGGCGCATCCCATTATTTGGCTGAAAACTGGGGTGCGCTTTCCGAACGAGCCGAAACGGCCCGAATCGATCGGACCACCTCATCCCCGTTTCCTCGCCATCTGCCCGAGCGTGCTACACTAGCAGCATCTATGCCACCGCGAATGGCTCGGCTCCGCGCCCGCCGCTCGCAAACGAACTTTAAACGCACGAGGGTTGGCCATGCCGCTTTTCTCGCAACATACCGCCCGGTTCTCGCCGGACGTTCCTTTGGAGGGCACCAGCTCTCGCGAGCTGCTCAAGCGGTACCAGCCGCTCGAGACACTTGCGACCGGCGGTTTTGGCTCCATCGAGATCTGCCGCGACACGCACCTGCGCCGCCGCGTCGCCATTAAGCGCATCCCCCTTATCAACGGCGCCGGCATGCCCGCCAGCGACATCATGGATGTCCTGCGCGAGGCGCACACTGCCGCCATGCTTCAACATCCCAATATCGTGCAGGTCATCGACTTTACGCATGACACCGCCTATGCCTACCTGGTCATGGAGTATGTCGACGGTATGTCGCTGGCCGAGTTTTTGCATCGCGTGGACGGCCACTCGCTCACCTTTGACGAGGCCGCGGCCATTGCCGATGCCCTGGGCCAGGCGCTCACCTTCGCCCATAGCAATGGCGTACTCCACCTGGACATTAAGCCCGCCAACGTGCTCATCGACCACTCGGGCAATGTAAAGCTCACCGACTTTGGCATGGCGCGACTGTCGTCCGCCGGTGGCTTTGGCGGCTCGCGCGGCGGCACCATCGGCTACATGCCGCCCGAGCAGCTCGACATCGAGACCGGCACGGTCGACGAACGCGCCGATGTCTTTGCCCT
Organism: Collinsella sp.; assembly: GCA_019419585.1. Lineage (GTDB taxonomy): Bacteria > Actinomycetota > Coriobacteriia > Coriobacteriales > Coriobacteriaceae > Collinsella. The sequence continues at coordinate 64,359 of DXZQ01000005.1, forward strand.
TGCCTGCGTTATCTATGAGGGCTTGTGCGGCAGCGCTCCCTTTATGGCGGCCACGCCCGCCGACTCGCTCGACCGCATCATCGGCGGCGCCACCTATCCCAGCGAGCTGATACCACACTTTCCCCCGGGAGCCGAGGCCGCGCTCATGAGCGCGCTCTCCCCCATGCCGCAGGACCGCCCCAACAGCATCGAGGCATTTTGCGACCAGATCCTTGCCGGTCTGGGCAGCGTGCGCGAGGGCCGTCGCAGTCTGGAGCAAATGGTTGGCGAGCTTTCGGATGACGAGCAGGAGCTCGACGATATCGAGCCGTCGTACTACGAGGACGACGCCATCGAGGTCGACCCCGCGCTCGGCTGGGCGGGCACGCGCTGGAGCCATGCGCGCGACTACACCATGCACGCTATCTCGGCGCTAACGTGCGGCGCCTTTAGCTTTTTGCTGATGCAAACGGCCGGGGTCGCGGCGCTTCCCGGCCTGGTCATTGCGGCTATCGCGATCGGAGCGGCGGCTGGCCTGGCCCCCCAGATCGGCTCGGCCATCTCGGCTGTGGGCTTTTTGGTGCTCATGGCCAACGCCACCATGCAGGCGCAGGGCATCCTGTCGATGTTGCCCGTCGCGGTGATCTTTGCCGCCGCCATGTCCGGTTGGTGGATCGCCTGGGGTCGCACCGAGGCTGCCGCGAGCGCCGCGCTCACCTGTGCACTCGCGCTTGGCTGTCTGACTGGCAATACCTTCCTGGCAGCTGGGGTCGCCGCCGGCGTCGCGTCATTTTGGCTCGGCCCGGCAAGCGCCGCCGCGGCAACGGGCATGGGCGTGCTTTTTGCCCGTCTGGCGACGGTCGCGCTTTCAGCCGGAGGCGTGCTGGGGCTCGGTAACGTTGCCGCAGCGCTGGAAGACCCGCTCCTTTGGGCTGCCTTTGTGCTGGTCGCGACAACTGCCGCAGCGTCATCTGCGCTGCTCAATGCCCATGCCAAGCGTGCCGACCAGGGCTCAAACCTTGCCGCAATCGCCGCTATCGCCGTCACCGGCATCGGCTGCGCAGCGGCATCCTGTCTTGCACACCATATGGAAATTGCCAGCCTTGCAGCCGCGGTCGCCGCCAAGGCGGCGGTTGCGGGAACCCTATCCTCTATAATCGTTGGGATATGCCTATATTTGCTCGGATACCAAAGAACCTATACGGAGAGTGATCTTTCGTGAACTTCCTGAACATCTTCGAGGACCACGTGGCCGGCATCTTCGGTGCCACCCGTGCCCCGTTCTCCTTTAAGAAGCTTGCCAAGCAGGCCGCTCGCGACATGGAGGATCAGACTCTGGTGATCAACGGCGTCAACACGGCGCCGGCACTCTATACCATCCTGATCGCCGCCGACGACGATCCCATGCTCGCCCCGTTCTACCCCGAGCTTTCGCGCGAGGTCCGCGAGTTTGTGAAAGCGCAGGCCGAAAAGCGCCGCTATGTCTTTGTCGGCGAGCCCCTCGTGCGCTTTATGATCGATCCGCAGCTGCGCGCCGGCAAGTTCTCGGTCTTTGCCGAGAACGTCGATGCCCCCACGCTCGGCCGCCTGTACGAAGAAGAGCGCGCCTATCAAAACGGCCTGGGCCAGAACAACTCCGCGGCAAGCCGTGCCGCCAGCGCCCCGCGCGCCGGCCAGCAGCAGTTTGCTGCCCCGCAGCAGCAGCGCCCCGCCGCCATGCCCCAGCAGCAGCCGACGCCTCGCGCCGCCGCTCCCGACCCGCTTGCCGTGGCAGACCCCTTCGCGCCTAGCGTCCCCGACCCCGCCGCCGCACCCATCCCGGTGCCGCAGACCGTCTCGCGCGACGCGCTTACCGGCATGGGCGGAGCCGCCGCGACCGGTGCCGCCGTGGGCCTAGGCGCCGCAGCCGGCATCGCCTCCAACATGGCGAGCACTCGCGCCCCGCAGCGCCCGCTCGCCCAGCTCGTCGACGTCGTGAGCGGCGAGAGCCATAGCATCACCTCCGCACAGGTGACCATCGGTCGCGAGCGCTCAGTTTCCGACATTGCCCTGCGCGACCCCAACGTGTCGCGCCGCCACGCCCAGCTCACCTTTACGGGCTCGGATTGGTCGATCGAGGACCTCAATTCCACCAACGGCACACTCGTCAACAACCGCCGCATTACGCGCTGCCCGCTGCGCAACGGCGATCTGCTGACGTTTGGCCTGAGCACCTTTGAATTTAGGGGATAGTCGCTTATGAACATCGATATCGTCCTTTTTGCAGGCCGCATCGTCCTGGTCGCCCTGCTCTATATCTTCCTGTTCGCCGTCATGAAGACCGGCGTGGGACTTGTGCGCGGACAGCGCCGCGACTCGGCTATCTGGACGATCGATGTGGACAAGGGCCCGCGCGGTATCCGCGGCATCCACGTAGACATGCTCGGCCCCGTCATCGTCGGTCGCTCGCCATCTTCGGACATCTGCATCAACGAACCATTCGTCTCGGCCTCGCATGCGCGCTTTTCGCTGCAGGGCCCGGCGCTCATCATCGAGGACCTCAACTCGCTTAACGGCACGCTCGTCAACGGCCGCCAGCTTGTGGAGCCCGCAACGCTGCGCGAGGGCGACGAAGTCCAGATCGGCGATGTGGTCATGAAGGTGAACCGTCGATGATCGACGAGGAGAACAAGTCCGCGACTATGACCGAGGCACCGGCTGCCGCCACAGCTGCGCCGGCCCACGCCGCTCCGGCGGGCTCCGCACCCGTGGAACCCGAGGACACCGTGTTCTCCCTGCCTCTTTCGCATGTAACGCATGATATTTCGGATCTCGCCGATAACGAGGACGAAGAGGATGCCGTAGCGGCGCCCATCGGCGCACATGCTGCGGAACAGCCCACAGCGCCCGAAGCAACCTCGGCGCCAGCTCACTTTGCAGAGCCCGTCGCCGCGGCAATCAACGAGAGCGCTGCGGTGTTTGCGGCACCCGAGCCCGTCGCGCCGGCGTTTCCCATAGCCCCGGCATCCGAGGTTGCGCCCGTGTCTACGCCGGCGCCCGAAGCGGGGCCATCCCCCGAGGACGGCCCTGCACCCAAGGCCCCGCAGCCTGCGCCCGCAAGCGAGTCCGATACCGTGGCCGAGCCCGCCGCCCAGTCGCAAAGCACGCCCGCGCCGTCGCACTTTGCGACACCCGAGCCTATAGGCGTCAGCCCGCAAGACGACGAGTCGACCGCCCGCGCGTCCGAGGAGCCCGGCTCCCCGGACACCGGCGATTCCGAATCAAACGCCGAGACCGACACCGTCTCTCCCGGCGACACAGCCGAGATCGACGTTGCCGCCGTTGAGGCCAAGCTCAAAGACCCCGGCTCGACCATGAGCTTTGAGCCCCTGACCGAGGAACGCATCGAGACCGACTCGACCTATGATGCCGGCACCACCACGCAACTCATGTGGGGCGCCCGCTCCGACGTTGGCTGTGTGCGCCCGCACAATGAGGATTCCTACCTGGTGCAGTCGCCGCTCTTTTGCGTATGCGACGGCATGGGTGGTCACGCCGCCGGCGAGGTAGCCTCTTCCATCGCCGTCGAGACTATTGCCAAGACGGCCCCGCAGTCCGCCGACGCAGCACGCCTGGCCGCAGCCGTCGAGGCAGCCAACGCCGCCGTAATCGAGGCCGCCTTGAATGGCCTGGGCAAGCCCGGCATGGGCTGCACAGCCACTTGCGCCTATATCGAAAACGACACGCTCGTCATCGCCCACGTGGGTGACTCTCGCGCCTACCTGCTCCACGAGGGCACGCTCATCCGCGTGACCCGCGACCACTCCTACGTGGAGGAGCTCGTGGACGCCGGCGAGATTACGGCAGACGAGGCTCGCGTCCACCCCAACCGCTCGGTCATCACCCGTGCGCTGGGCTCGGACCCCGCCATGTATGCCGACCACTTCACCCTGCATATCGAGGAAGGCGACCGCCTGATCCTGTGCTCCGACGGCCTTTCGAGCATGATTCCCGATAGCGATATCGAGAACATCGCCACGCAGTCCTCAACCGCGCAAATCTGCGTCGACAACCTAGTGGACGCGGCGCTTGCCGCCGGCGGCCACGACAACGTGACCGTAGTAGTCGTTGACCTGGTTGACGATGGCGTTATGCGCGAGGCGCAACGCGTGCGTCGCCGCAGCATTACTATCGCCGCCATCCTGGCCCTCGTCTTTGTGCTGGCAGCTGGCATCTGGGCCTACACGGGTGTCACCGGCTCGTACTACCTGGGTACCTACCAGGGCAATGTCGCCGTCTGGCGCGGCCTGCCCGGCAAGCCGCTCGGACTCAAGCTCCACTGGCTCGAGAGCGAAACCAGCATTAAGCTGTCCGACCTGCCCGAAGACACGCAAAACCGCCTCAAGGCGGGCATTCCGCAAACAAGTGTCGACGATGCGCAGGACACGATATCCAAGTACCGCCACCAGATCGATGAAGAGCAGACCCGCCAGGTGATCGACGCGCAAACGATTCGCGACAACACCAATCAGGGATCGACCTCCGAATCAGATTCCGAGAAAACCGCCGAACAGTCCGCCGAGGCCGAAGCCTCCGATAAGAATTAGAAAGGGAGTGCCGCTTATGAGTCGCCGCAACACCGAGCTGCTCTTGCTCATCGCCTCGGCGTTCCCCGTCATCCTGCTGTATGCGATGTACGTCCTCACCGCGGGCGCTGCCATCTCCTTTGAGACGCTCGCCGTACCGATCGGCCTCTTTGCCGCCTTTGCCGCGGCCCACATTGCCGTGCGCATCTTGGCGCCCGGTGCCGACCCCGCCATCCTGCCCATTGTCTTTGTGCTTTCGGGCATCGGTATCACGTTCGTGACGCGTCTCGCACCCGCTCTCGCGATCTCACAGCTCATCATCCTGTTTGTCTCGGTGGCCCTGATGGTGGGAACGCTCGCACTGGTCAAAAACCTCGACGTGGTCATGCGCTACAAGTACACCTTTGGCATTATCGGCATCATCCTGCTGATGCTGCCCATCTTTATCGGCACCACGATCTCGGGCTCCAAGCTGTGGATTCGCATCGCGGGCTTTACCATCCAGCCTGGCGAGTTCGCCAAGGTCTTTATCGTGCTGTTCCTGGCCGGGTACCTGGCCGAGAACCGCGAGCTGCTCTCCATCTCCAACCGCAAGATCCTGGGCTTTAAGATCCCTCGCCTGCGACTGCTGCTGCCGCTGTTTGCCGTGTGGGGTGTGTGCCTGCTCGTCGTCGTCTTCGAACGCGACCTGGGTTCGGCCGTGCTGTTCTACACTATCTTCTTGCTGATGCTCTACGTTGCCACGGGGCGGTTTTCGTATGTCGTTATCGGCCTTGCGCTCTTGGCCGTCGGCGCCGTGGGCGCCTACAAGTTCCTGTCGCACGTTCAGGTGCGCTTCCAAGTTTGGGTCGATCCGTTTAAGGACGCCCAGGGCCAGGGCTACCAGATCGTCCAGTCGCTCTTCTCGCTTGCCGATGGCGGTCTGGTCGGTGTTGGTATCGGCAACGGCATGGCCAACAACATCCCTGTCGTCGAGTCCGACTTTATCTTCTCTGCCATCGGCGAGGAGATGGGCCTTTTGGGCGGCGGCGCCGTGCTCATCCTGTTTATGCTCTTTGCCGTGCGTGGCCTCACCACGGCTGCCCGCGCTAAATCCGACCTCGCCGCCTTTAGCGCCACGGGCCTTACGGCCGCCATCAGCTTCCAGGCCTTTTTGATCGTGGGCGGCGTTACCCGCCTGATCCCGCTGACCGGCGTCACCCTGCCCTTTATGAGCCAGGGCGGTTCCTCGCTGCTGGCAAGCTTTATCATCGTCGCGCTCCTGCTGCGCGCCGGTGACGAAGCGACCGGACGCGAGGCCGAGCTTACCGGCACCGGCACCATGACCGCCATCACCGATGATCAGGTCGCATCCGCCGCCGCCCCGACGGGCACGCGCCTTGCCACCTCGTCTTCCTACGGCAGCGGCAGCCATTCCGTCGGCTCGAGCATGCGCCGTCGCCTGCTCGACACGCCTGAATCCGGTGTGCTCGGCCGCGTTGCGCTCGCCAACCGTCTAACCCGTGCGGTGCTCGCCTTTACGGCGCTGTTCGCCATCCTTATCGGCAACCTCACCTATGTCCAGGTCATCAAGGCCAAGGACTATCAGGATATGCCGACCAACAACCACACTATCGCCCGCTCCAAGTACATCCAGCGCGGTTCCATCATCACGTCCGACGGCGTGACGCTGGCCGAGTCGCTGCAGCAGGAGGACGGCACCTACGTACGCTCCTACCCCAACGGCAACCTGGCAGCGCACGTGGTTGGCTACGTGAGCCAGCAGTATGGCACCACCGCCATCGAGAGTGTCATGAACGACACGCTCACCGGCTCTAAGGATTACTCCAGCTGGAACAACGCCATCGCGTCGCTCGCGGGCCAGACCCAGCCGGGCAACACCGCCAAGCTCACCATCGACTCGCGTATCCAGACGGCGGCCGAGCAGGCGCTCAAGGGCTTTAAGGGCGCTGTAGTGGTCATCGACCCGCGTACCGGTGCGGTGCTCGCATGCGCCAGCTCGCCCACCTATGACAACACCAACATCGACGCCCTGCTGCAGGCGGGCGGCGGCGAGGACGGCTCCATGTACAATCGCGCCATGGACGCGCTGTACACGCCGGGCTCCACGTTTAAGGTCGTTACGCTTTCCGCGGCACTCGAGACCGGCACCGCCAGCCTTACCAGCACCTACCAGGCGCCCGGCTCCATGGACATCGGCAACGCGCCGGTCACCAACTATGCCAACGAGAGCTACGGCACCATCAGCCTGCAGCAGGCCTTTGCCGTGTCTTCCAACGTCGTCTTTGGCCAGGTGGCAAACGAAGTTGGCGCAAACACGCTCGTGCAGTTTGCCAACGCCTTTGGCTACGGCCAAAAGCTCGGCCAGGACCTGACCTCCGCGGCCTCCATCATGGCCGACCCGTCGCTCATGACCGAGTGGGAGACCGCCTGGGCCGGCGCCGGCCAGCCTGTCGGCATGGACCACACGCCCGGGCCGCAGACCACCGTCATGCAAAACGCCGTGATTGCCGCCGCCATCGCTAACAGTGGCGTGGTCATGGACCCGTACTTTGTAGCCCAGGTACTCGCCCCGGACGGAACTGTGGTCAAGACCACGCAGTCCCGCTCGCTGGGTCAGGCCGTCAGCTCCGCCACGGCCGACCAGGTCAAGCAGGCCATGCTCGCCGTCGTCCAGTCCGGTACCGGCACCGATGCCCAGGTCCCCGGCGTCAAGGTCGCCGGCAAGACCGGCTCGGCCGAGACCGGCGGCACCAACGTCAACTCGATGTTCGTTGGCTTTGCACCTTACGATTCACCCACGGTCGCCATCTCGGTGGCCTTGGAGGATTACGACAAACACGACGTCAAGGCGGCCAAGATTGCCGGCATCGTCCTGACCGCGGCGCTCGCCGCACAGGGAGCGTGATGCCCATGATCGAATCGGACACCCGAGGCGCGCCGCGGCCGAAGAGTTAGCGGCAACGCGCCACACGGCCCCAGCGGCCACATCGTAGGTACTACACACATCGTTGAGCGAATAGTTATGTTAGGAGCAGGAATGGAACAGAGGGTCCTCGGGGGAAGATACCTCCTCAAGGATAAGGTGGGGACAGGCGGCATGGCGACCGTCTACCGTGCACAGGACCAGGTCCTCGACCGCACGGTTGCCGTCAAGATCATGCTGCCGCAGTATGCTGGCGACGCAACCTTCGCCGCACGCTTTAAGCAGGAGGCCCAGGCAGCAGCCGGTCTCTCCTCCCCCTATATCGTGGGCGTCTACGATTGGGGCAAGGACGGCGACACCTATTACATCGTCATGGAGTACCTGCGCGGTACCGACCTTAAGAGCGGCATCAAGAGCCACGGCGCCCTCGACCCCAAGAAGGTCGCCCAGATCGGCTCGCAGATCAGCTCCGCGCTTTCGGTCGCTCACAAGCATGAGATCATCCACCGCGACATTAAGCCGCAGAACATCATGGTGCTGCCCGACGGCAACATCAAGGTCATGGACTTTGGCATCGCGCGCGCCAAGAACAGCCACCTCACGCAAGACAACAACGTGCTGGGAACCGCCCACTACGTCAGCCCCGAGCAGACCCGCGGTCAGGACCTCGGCCCCACCTCGGATATCTACTCGCTGGGCGTCGTGATGTACGAGTGCGCCACCGGCCGCGTTCCCTTTGACGGTGACGACGCCATCTCGGTCGCACTCAAGCAGGTCAACGAGCTGCCTATTCCGCCGAGCCAGATCAACTCCGGTGTCGACGCCGACCTTGAGCGCATTATCCTTAAGTGCATGGAGAAGGACCCGGCAAACCGCTTCCAGACCGCCGACGAGCTGCGTCAGGTGCTCAACAGCTACCTGTCCGGTCGTGCCGTCAACATCTCGGAGCCCACGCGCATCATCGGTGCCCCCGGTGAGCTGGGCGCCACCAAGACTCGCGAGCTTTCCGATCAGACGCGCGCCATGGTGCGTCCCGTCTCGGGCGTGAGCGGCCAGAATACCGCCCGTAGCTCGGTTTCGGGCTCCACCGGCTCCTACGAGGTCGAAAAGCCCAAATCCAACAATAACAAGATCATCGCCGCCGTGGTGGCAGCTGTTGCCGTCATCGGCATCGTGGTGGCCTTTGCTACTGGGCTCTTTGGCGGCGAGCAGGTCCCCGTGCCCGACGTGCTGGGCAAGGACCAGCAGACTGCCGTCGAGCTGATCAAGGAAGCCGGCCTCGAGGTCGGCACCATCGACCAGAGCTACAACGACGATGTCGACGAGGGCAAGGTCGCCGAGCAAACGCCCAACGGCCACACCAAGAAGGCCAAGGGCACCAAGGTGAACCTGGTGATCTCCAAGGGCCCCAAGCCCTCCGAGAAGGTTGAGGTTCCCCAGCTTGTCGGCCTGACCAAGGACCAGGCAGAAGCCGCGCTGGCAAGCGTTGGCCTGAAGGGCAACGCCTCCGAGGAGGCCAACGAGGCCGATGAGGGCCAGGTCTTTGAGCAGGGCACTGTTGCCGGCAAGGAGGTCGAGAAGGGCACAACCATCTCGTACAAGGTCTCCAGCGGCCCGGATACCACGTCCGTCCCCGACCTGACCGACATGACCGAGGCCCAGGCGCGCAACGCCCTCGATATGGCAGGCTTTGGCGTCGATGTGAGCTACCAGGAGAACGACTCCGTCACCGAGGGCACCGTCATTAGCTGGAACCCCAGTGGCAAGCAGAAGCCCGGCGCCACGATCACCGTCGTCATTGCCAAGAAGTCCGGCAAGGCCAGCGTTCCGGGCAACCTGTACGGCAAGAGCATCTCTGCCGCCGTCACCGCGCTCAACAACGCCGGCTTCTACAACATCGCGTTCTGCGATCAGAACGGCAACCCCGTGAGTGGCAACGAGAACGCCACCGTTACGGGCGTCTCCCCCACCGGCAAGCAGTCCACCGACAGCACGATTACGCTGACGGTCGCACTTTCTGGCTCGGGCTCGGGTTCGGGCTCGGGCACGGGCGACGATTCCGGTACGGCCAACTAGTCGCCACCCCACCGCCCATTACGGCTCTCGCCGCAAACATATTCGCTCACAGGCGCCCGCTTGCTCCCCCAGCAAGCGGGCGCTTCGTTTTTAGCATGGCATGAACCAGAAGAGCCCGGCACCGTGGCGGTACCGGGCTCGATATTCCTCTGGTGCCCCCGGGCGGATTCGAAAACTCCCCCGCGGGGAAATGAGTGACGCGGGTGTCGACGGTTCGAAACCGCCGACAGCTCCCACAAACCAGAAACGGCGCCGCTCTCGCGACGCCGTCATAATCTTCTGGTGCCCCCGGGCGGATTCGAACCGTCGACACCCGCTTTAGGAGAGCGGTGCTCTATCCCCTGAGCTACGGAGGCATGTTGTACTAGTGTAGCAGATTTACGCCGCTGTAATGCAGCGTATACCCACTCTTCGAAGTTGCGGTGGAACAGCCCTCCGGAAAGTGCGTCCCACTATCCAGGCAAATTCTGGATCAGACTTTCCCCATGAGACCTCGCTGGGAAACTGTGACCCAGAATTTCGGCTCGAAACGGGACACGGTTTCCCAAACGACCCCGTTCCGGAAACTACATCCCGGAATCGACGCTCGAACTGGGATGCACTTTCCCGATCGAGCCACATGGGAAACTGCGCCCCACTTTGAGGGGGCGCTCTTTAATGACTACTTGCCTTTGTGGAAGAGGTTTTTGATAACGGAGGGGATGCTCTTGGCACCCTTGGCCGTCACATCGATAAAGTCGGGCGAACGAACGAGCTTGTCCTCGTCAATGTACTTACGCACCGCGCGAAGCGTTTCCTTGTCATTGCGCGTCGAAAACGTAAAGTGGCCATTCTCTTTGGTAAAGATGGCAAAACGCGTGATCTTCTTGGTGCCGCGCAAAACCTCGGCGGCAATATAGTCGACCTCGTCCCACGGGATTTGGATATAATCCTCGGGATTACGCTCGTTATAGTACTCAAACGCCTTATTGCCCACCATCACGTTACCGTGACTGGTAAGCCCCATCAGGCAGGTTGCCGGCGTTGCCAAATCGACCGTGCTGTTCTGAGATTGCGCCATACGCGCCTCGCCCTCCAATAAAAACAATCGGACCGCATCCAGTGTACCCACCGGGTGCGGTCCGTTTCAATGGCTCAAAAGCCCTTGCCTAGCAACTCTCGGTCTTAAGCCGAAGCGTGCTTACATGAAGCCGCAGACGCGACCGATGATGCCGACGGCGAAGAGAGCCAGGATGATGACGATCGGGCTGACCTTCTTCTTGAGGAGCTTGCAGACCAGAAGGGTCAGGCACACGGCGGCAAGGCCGGGGATGAGCTGATCGAGGTTGGCCTGAAGCGTGGTGACCTTCACCGGGTCGAGTGCGTTGGCACCGACAGAGCTGTACATCGTCAGTGCCTGCTTGATGCCCTCAGAACCGGCGGGCAGGTTGGCCCAGTCGATATAGGCGCCAGCAGACTGCGTGACCTTGGAGACGACCGGGGTGAAGGAGATGGACACCCAGCGCTCGACCAGGGCGCCGATGATGAACATACCCAGGATGGAAGCACCCTCGGTGACCTTGCCCATCAGACCGCCGGAGAGGTCCTTGGCGATGGAGGAGCCGACCTTGTAGCCAAACTCCTGCGTGTACCACAGGAAAGCGTAACGGATGATGTTCCACGCGAAGAAGAACAGCAGCGGACCGGCGATGCTGCCGGACAGGGCCAGGGAAGCGCCCAGTGCGCCCAGAATCGGGCGAAGGGTGAACCAGAAGGCGGGGTCGCCGACGCCGGCGAGCGGGCCCATCATACCGACCTTGACGCCCTGAATGGCGACATCGTCAATCGGAGCACCGTTGGCGCGCTCCTCCTCGAGGGCGAGGGTAACGCCAATGACGGGGGCGGAAACATAGGGGTGGGTGTTATAGAACTCCAGGTGGCGCTTAAGAGCGGCAATCTGGTCATCCTTGCTGGTGTAGAGCTTCTTAATCGCAGGGATCATTGCGAAGCACCAGCCGCCGTTCTGCATACGCTCGTAGTTCCACGAGCCCTGAAGGAACTGATGACGGAAGCAAACCTTCTTGCGGTCAGCCTTGGTGAGCTGAATCTTGTTCTCTGCCATATGTATCACTCCCCTCCTACTCGTAATCGTTCAAAATGTCGCCGAGCGGGTCGCCGGAGCCACCGCCCATGCCGCCACCCTGCTTGGCCAGATCCTTAAGGCCAAGGTAGATGAGGGCAAGGGAGATGCCGATGAGGCCAAGGGCGATCAGCGTGAGCTGAGGGATGGCAGCAAGGACAAAGCCGAGGATGAAGAACGGCCAGGTCTCCTTGGTGGCCATCATGTTGATGACCATGGCGTAACCGACGGAAGCGACCATGCCGCCGCCGACAGCCATGCCGCCGGACAGCCAATCGGGCATAGCGTTAAGCGCGTTGGTAACGGCCTCGGCCGGGATGATGCACAGAAGTACTGCCGGGATGGCGATACGAACACCCTGCATGAGGATGCCGGCGTACTGCCAACGCTCGATGCCGGCGAAGTCGCCCTTCTCGGCGCAGGCGTCCATGCCGTGAACCATAGCGGTAGCCAGGGTACGGCAGATCATGGTCAGGAACAGACCAGCGACCGACAGCGGGACGGCGACGGCGATGGCGGCGGTAACGGCCTTGGCCGAATCGGTGGCGCCACCGTTGAGGGCGAGCACCATGATGATCGAAGAAGCGACCGAGGCCAGAGCGGCGTCAGGCGCGACGGCGGCGCCGACGTTAGCCCAGCCAAGGGCCATCATCTGGAGCGAACCGCCCAGGAGGATGCCCTCCTGAAGGTGACCGGTTACGAGACCGATAAGCGTGCATGCCACGAGCGGCTGATGGAACTGGAACTCATCCAGAATGCCTTCCATACCGGCAAGCAACGCGACAATCGCAACAAGCAGAATAGTGATTGCAGACATGTATCGGACCCTCCTTTACTATGCTTGAGCGGCCAGTTCGGCCTTAACTTTCTTCAACATGGCGTCGAGATCCTCGGAGGAATCCGAAGGAACCTTGCGGACCTCGAACTTGACGCCCTTGGCCTTGAGAGCCTCGAGGGTCTTGACGTCGTCATCGCCCATGGCGACGGCGTTGGTGACGACGACCTTGCCCTTGGAGTGAGCCATGGAACCGATGTTGGCTTCCTTGATGTCGACGCCGGCCTCGATGGCCCTGAGCAGATCCTGCGGGTTCTCGAAGAGCAGCATGGCCTTGGTGTCACCAAAGCGCGTGTCCTTGACGACCTCGGCCATCTTCTTGATGGGCACGACGTTGGCATGGACTCCCGGAGGGGCAGCCTGCTCGATCATGGTCTTGCGGAGCTCGTCGTGAGCAACGCCGTCGGAAACCACGATGATGCGGTTGGGGTTGATCTGCTTGGTCCACGTGGTGGCCACCTGACCATGCAGCAGACGGGTGTCGATACGGACGTGGGCGATCTTGATGTGCCCGTCGCCGATCACCGTTCCCGGAGGAATGGCACCCGCAGGAGCAGCGGCGGCCGCAGCCGGCTTCTTCTCCTCGGGCTCCAGAGACTCGGGCTTGACGCGCACGCCGGCCTTAGCCTCAGTCACGAGATGTTTTGCGATCGCATGTGCAGTGTTCTTTGCGTCAAAGCGCTGCGAATATGCCTCGATGAGCATAGGCAGGTTGACACCGGTGACGATAGCCCAGGAATCATGGCCCTCGATGAGACCGCTGATCTGGTTGAAGGGCGTGCCGCCCCACAGATCAACGAGGAAGAGCACCTGCTCCTGGTCCTCGAAGGAAGCGACTGCTTCCTCGACCTTGGCACGGAAGTCGTCGGGGCCCATGCTCGGCTCGAGCGAGACCACGGCTACAGACGGCTGATCGCCAAAGACCATCGAGCCCGTCTGCTTGATTCCAGCCGCCAAGTCACCATGGCTAGCAAGAACAATACTTACCATCACATAACCTCCTTTTTGTCTACGTATTTCCTACACGACAGTTATGGAGTATAGCTGTTTGGTTTGTGAAATTATAGCCAAATTCGCAAAAGGTTGGATTATTTGTTTAAACGTCCAAGTTTGTTACAAGCTGATTACGTTACTGCTTTTTCACTCATTACCCGCCAAGGCGTCACACATCAAGCCATGCATTTTACAGATACAAACAGGCTGTTCATTAATATCGATTTTGGCAAGCGCGAATGCGCTTGTACTGCCGCTATTTTATTTAAACAGACATAACTTGACTATTAGCGTGACTTATGTTCTACGAAACAACTCAAAATAGTTGCGGTGGAATAGTTCTTGTTTAAGAGCCAGAAGGCTGGATTTAGGAACTATTTCACCGCAACTTATAGGGAATCCTAGGCGATGCGGAGGGGGTTTGCGGCGTCGACGGCGTCGGGGACGTCGGAAGGGCCATCGGGGGCAGCGCCTGCCGGGTCCTCGTCGGGGGTCTCGATCTGCTTGATCATGACCTCTTGGCCCTGGAGCAGATAGGTATCGCCGCTACCGCAATGGGGACAGGTCTTGCCGTGCTCGACCGTCGCGTAGTCGCAGCCGCACGCCTCGCAATGCGTCACGGCCTCGACGGGCTCCACAATAAGCTCCGCGCCCTGCGCGATGGGCTTTTTATCTGCCGCCCAGCGCCAAGCGTCGAGCAGCAAGTCGGAAACGACGCCCGAGACCTCGCCCAGCAGCAGCGTGACGCTCGAAACGCGACTCACGCCATTGGCGCGCGCCACGTTCTCGACATCGCGAATAATGTGATAGACGATTCCCAATTCATGCACTTTTTCTTCCGCCGTTCTAACGAACGGCGGTCGACTTGACGCTGCGCGAGCCCCAGACGGACGATCTGCCTTTCAATCGTCGGGCATGGGCAAAAGCCCTATGCCCTCCTCTTTCAAGGCACCTCGCCACGCCTGGGACTCGCTCGCTGTCCAACCGTTCTCTACGCCGTTCTCTTGTTTGTTGCGTTTTTTATTTCTTCCCAAATTTGATTTTGATTGCACGCTTTAAAGCATACTTGCCAAGGCTCGGGAGCTTTTGCTCGTATTTGACCATCGTGGAGCACTCGGGGCGATCGCGATCCAGATGGATGGCATCGAACGCGCACTTGGTGGTGCACAGGCCGCAGCCGATGCACTTGTTGGGGTCGACGATTGAGGCACCGCAGCCAAGGCAACGGGCGGTCTCGGCGCGCACCTGCTCTTCGGTAAAGGTCTCGACGTACTCGCTGAAGGGCGCGGCCTTCTCGCGCTCGTGGTCCACGTGGGCAACCTCACGGCTCGCGTTGTCATAGCTCTCGATCACGACATCGTCGCGGTCGAGCGCGGCGTAGCGGCGCTGGTTGCGGCCGATGGTGAGCGTGGAGCCCGGCTGCACAAAGCGGTGGATGGACACCGCAGCCTCGTGACCGGCGGCGATAGCGTCGATGGCGAAGCTGGGACCGGTGTAGACGTCACCACCCACAAAGATGTCGGGTTCGGCGGTCTGGTAGGTCTGGGGATCGGCAAGGGCACCCTGACCACGGCCGAGCTCCACCTTGGAGCCAGCCAGCAGGTCGCCCCACACAATGGACTGGCCAATCGACATGACGACACGGTCGGCATCGACACGGCGCAAGTCGTTCTCGTCATACTCGGGCGCAAAACGGCCCTCGTCGTCAAAGACACGCGTGCAGCGCTTGAAGGTGATACCGCACACACGACCGGCCTCGTCCAGGTGAATCTCCTTGGGGCCCCAGCCGCAGCTGATGTGCGCGCCGTCCTCAACGGCCTCGCGACGCTCCTCCTCGCTGGCGGGCATCTGGGCCTCGCTCTCCAGGCAGAACATCTCAACGTGCTCGGAACCCAGACGGCAGGCGTTGCGGGCAACGTCGATGGCCACGTTGCCGCCGCCCACCACAATGGTGTGGCCGAACAGGGTATCGATCTTGCCGCTGTTAACCTCGCGCAAAAAGTCGACGGCCACGGTCACGTCCTCGGCATCCTCGCCCGGAATACCGGCAAGGCGGCCACCCTGGCAGCCAATGGCAACGTAGAAGGCCTTAAAGCCCTGCGCGCGCAGCTCGTCGAGCGTCACGTCGCGACCGACTTCCACGCCATAGCGGAACTCGGCACCCATCAGGCGAATGACCTCGACCTCGGCCTCGATAACATCCTTCTGCAGCTTAAAGCTGGGAATGCCGTAGGTGAGCATGCCGCCCGGGCGCTCGTTTTTCTCGAACACGACAGGCTTGTAGCCCTTCTCGGCCAGGTAGAAAGCGCAGGACAGGCCGGCCGGACCGGCACCGATGATGGCGATCTTCTGGTCGAAGCCGCCGGCACGCGTCGGGGTCACCACAGGCGGGACATAGCGAGTCGCGGCATCCAGATCGCGCTGGGCGATAAACTTCTTGACCTCGTCGATAGCCACGGCCTCGTCCACGCGACCGCGGGTGCAGGCATCCTCGCAGCGGCGGTTGCACACACGGCCGCAGATAGCGGGCAGCGGGTTCTCGCGCTTGATGAGCGCCAGAGCCTCGTCGTAGCGGCCCTGCGCCGCAAGCTTTAAGTAGCCCTGAACGGCAACGTGAGCGGGACAAGCCGTCTTGCAGGGCGCGGTGCCAGACTCGTGCGCCTCGATGCGGTTGTCGTTGCGGTAGTTGGGCGACCACTTGGTGTGATCCCACTTGGTGGCATCGGGCAGCTCCTGGCGCGGATACTCGGGCACGCGGCCGCCGGCCTTTTTGCTGCAGAGCTTCTGGCCCAGTTTGGCGGCGCCGGCCGGACACACCTCAACGCAGCGACCGCAGGCCACGCACTTGTCCTTCTCGACCTTGGCGACATAGGCTGAGCGCGACAGGTTGGGCGTGTTGAACAGCTGCGAAGTGCGCAGGGCGTAGCACACGTTGACGTTGCAGTTGCAGATGGCGAAGATTTTGTTCTCACCGTCGATGTTGGTGATCTGGTGCACAAAGCCGTTGTCCTCGGCCTGGCGCAGGATGTCGTAGACCTCCTCGCGCGTCACATAATGGCCGCGGTCGGTCTCGACCACGTAGTCGGCCATATCGCCCACGGCGATGCACCAATCGGCCGGGTCGTCGGCGCAGCCCTCACCCATCACGCGACGGCTCGCGCGGCAGCTGCAAGTGCTGGCGGCATACTTACCCTCGTATTTGTCGAGCCAATGCTCGATATGCTCGATCGGCACCGAGGTGCTCGCGGCATCGATGGCCTTCTCGACCGGAATGACATGCATGCCGATGCCGGCACCGCCGGGCGGCACCATCGGCGTGGCCTTGGACAGCGGTCCCTTGGACGCCTGCTCAAAGAACTTGGCATAGACCGGATGCTCCTCGAGCTGACCCATGCGCATGTTGAGGAACTCGGCAGAACCCGGCACCAGCATGGGCAGCACCCACTGCTTGGCGCGCTCGGGATTTTCCCAGTTGTACTCGAGCAGACCCGTGTAGCTCATGTCGTCGAGCATTTTTTCGATCTGGGCCTCGGGCATGCCGGTGATCTTGACCATCTCGGGCAGCGTGTAGGGGCGGCGCATCTTCATCTTGCAGAGCACTTCGGCCTGCTCATCGGTCGCAGCCTCGGCAAACGACCAGTACTCGTAGCCCAGCAGCTCATCGCGGTGCAACAGGCGGTTGGTGCAGTGCTCACACAGTTTGACGATGGCCTCGCGCGGATGCTCCGGTATCGGCGGCACGAACTCCGAACCGATATCGGGCTCGGTATAGCTAATCCCCGGTCCGTTGAGAATCATGGTTGTCCCTTCTCTTGCCACAGCCCGGCGGGACCGCGGCACCCCTCTTTTTTGCAGGCCGGGCATGCCCCCCATGCCGTTCACCCGCCATTGTTGACATTGTGTCAAAAATAGTATTGACGAACCGTCAACAATATTCAAGACTGTTAGGCGAACGGTCAAGCAAAAGAGGATGAAAGGCGGCAAAACATGGGCAACAACACAGCAGATACCTCTGTGGCCGACGCCGTCCCCGCGCCCGACAGCGCGGCAAAGCGCTTGACGGGCGACGAACGCCGTCGCGAGATCCTCGCCGCCGTGCGCACCGTAAGCTCCGAGCTTGGCGTGTCCCACCTATCGGTATCGGCCGTGACCAAACGCGCCGGCTGCACGCGCTCGCTGTTCTACCACTACTTTGCCGATATGGACGCCGCCGTCACCGCCGTCATGGACGAGGCAATCGACGGTTTTATCTCCGAGCTCGAGCAATGGAATGCCGGCCGCACCGTCGGCGATATCGAGGGCGCGCTCGACACCGTCGCCCCGCTCTTTAAGCGTCTGGTCGCCAGCGGCCACGAGTTGCCGAGTACGCTCACTTCGAGCAGCGGCGCGCTCTACGGCGGCTTTCTGCACAACGTGGTCCAGCGCGTGGCTCAGTACATCTGCGACACCACCGTGGTGGATTTTGTCGCCCATCACGAGCTACGCATCGACCATGTCTACGAGACGTTCTACACCCTCATCATGGGGCTGCTGATGTATATCCGCACGCACCCCGATGTGCCCGACGAGACAGTCAAGGAAATCATCGCCTCGACACTCCACATCGAGGGCTATACCGCCAAGTATCCGGAGCGCATGCCCCAGAACTGACGACATTTGGCCAAACTGCCCGCGATCAGAAGAGGGGCCGCGGGCGTGTGAAATGAGAGCAGCATGCTGTTCGATGTTTGGGGTAGCGATACCCTTATCCACTGGGCCGGCTGGGCCATGGTCTTTATTGGCCTGATCGTGCTCAACGAGGTCGGCCGCCGCACCAAGCTGGGCGCGGCAATCATCTTTGGCGTGGCTCCGCTGGCCATGACCATCTACTGCGTCGCTATCGCCATCGGCGTTTCGCAGGGCGCCGAGTGGGCGCTCACCAACCCCACCCATGTGTACCAGAACAGCTGGTTCCACTACGCCAAGGTCTACGCGGCGTTGGCCGGTTGCTGGGGCTTCATCGCCATTAAGTATCAGTGGGGCAAGATCGGCAAGGCACACTGGTTCCGCGCGTGGCCGTTTGTGATCGTCGCCATCAACATCATGATCGCCGTCGTGTCCGACTTTGAGAGCGCCTATCACTTCTTTGTCCTGGGCGAGTCCACCTGGGTCACCTCCGAAGGTGCTACGCAGCTGGCCGGCTGGAACAACGTGTTCAACGGCATCGCCGGTATCATCAACATCTTCTGCATGACCGGTTGGTGGAGCGTCTACGCCTCCGAGGATCAGACCGACATGCTGTGGCCCGATATGACCTGGGTCTACATCATCGCCTACGATATCTGGAACTTCTGCTACACCTACAACTGCCTGCCCACCCACTCCTGGTTCTGCGGCTTTGCGCTGCTGCTGGCGCCCACCGTCGCCGCCTTTATCTGGAACAAGGGCGGCTGGATTCAGAACCGCGCCTTTACGCTGGCTATTTGGTGCATGTTTGCCCAGGTGTTCCCGTACTTCCAGGAGGAGTCCATCTTTGTGACCCACTCCACGCTCGACCCCAGCGCCGCTACTGCGGTCTCGATCGCCGCACTGGTCGCCAACATCGCCGCGATCATCTACATCGCCTACCGCGCCAAGAAGCTCGGCCGCAATCCCTACAAGCAGGATGTCTTTGAGGGCACCAGCGATTGGGAGAAGGCTACCGCTCGCCGCGCCAAGGTGGATTACGCACACGCCGAGTAACGCGCTCGCTGCCGTCCGCATTTGGATGTAGGCGCGTCTCTTTGGCTCCGTAATCTCGCGTTATGCGCAGCCCCCGGAAAGCAATTCGTTTGCTTTCCGGGGGCTTTTTGCTGTCGCGCGTGCATTCATGCACATATTCACAATGTATCGCGCAGATAAAATCGAATTTCCGACTGCACGCCAGCTCTATGTGACCTTAATTTTGGGTACATTGTTGTCCCGATATTGAGCTTGGGGGATATATGGAAAATGAGACGAGGGGCCAAGAGGACGCGGCCCAAGATGCAGCGGCGTGCGCCGAGGCCTTGGAGAGCCTAGACCGGTTTTCGCTGGACGAAGTTGCGTTTGACGAGACAATCGTCGACATGCAGGACGCGGCGGGCGATGGCATACCGGATACGGGCGACGACGTCGAGGATGCTCGCGATGAAGCCGATGTCGAAAAAGGCGATGACGAGGGCAATGGCCAACCGGAACCCAACGCGGGAGATGAGACCTCCCTGCTTGGCGACTTGCCCGTCGACGAATCGCTCACCCGCGAGCTCCCCGGCTTGGGCTCTGCGCCAGTCGTCGACGAGACCATCGCCATGGGAGATATTCCCCTGCCGTCCGCTCCCTCGGCACACGAAGCCGAGGTCCGCCATCGCAAGATGTCGCCCAAGCGCCGCAATCTGATGGTCGCCGGTGTCGTGGCCGTCGCGCTCGTCGCCGGCGGTGCAGGCTATGCTGCCTGGAACGGATATCAGCAAGAGCAGGCTGCCGCTGTCGCCGCCAATGCCCACACGATGATGTCGGTGCAGATTGGCGTGCATGCCGCGGGCCTCGACTGTTCCGCCGGCTCCAAGATTCCCGTACAAGTGAGTGGCCAGGATTCTGACGGATCCTCCGTGAGCGAAACACTCTATGTTGACGAGCACGGCCGTGGCATCAAACTGCTACCCGGTGACTACACGCTCTCCATCGCTGCCTCCCCCATCGCGGCCGACGGCACCGTCTATACCGTGCCGACCACCAAGGCGCAGGTCAGGATCAAGAGCGACGGACAGGACCTAGGCAGCCAGGCCGCCTTTAAGCTCAAGGTGCCTTCGGCCGACACGGTAACCGACGACCAGATCGATGCCGCCGCCAAATATGCCGAGGAGGGAGGCGCGAGCTCCTCCGCCACCGCCAAGGTGCTCCAGCAGGCGGCAACCGCGCGGCGCGACGCCGCCGTCAATGCCGTGAGCGCGCAAAAGGCACAGGCGGCCCGTGATGCCGACGCCCGTCACAAGGCAACCGACCTCTACCAGCTCGATATCCCCGTCGAGTGGTACGGCAAGGTCGAGACTTGGCAAAATGGCAGTACGCTATGCATCTATCTTGCCGGCGACAGCGATACGCCGATTGTGACGCTCGTCGCGGTGCGCGAGGGCGAGAGCTTTACGCCCGATGAGGGCGATACGGTTTTGGGTGCGGCCAACCTAGGCAACGGTTATACCGTCTACGCCAGCGGCCCCGTCTATCCGTACGTGGTGCCCCAGACCATCAACGGACGGACGCAGAATCCCGTGTCGACCTACCCCATGGACACGGCCATTGAGCTTGTCGAGCTCACGACCGGCAACCGCTACACCTATAGCCAGATCAAGAACGTACTGGTCGGCAAAGACGGCAAGGCCGACGCTGCGACCAAACTAGAGACCGACTACCTCGCCCAGATTCTCCTGCCGAGCATCAAAGCCCAAGACTAGCGGACCATGACACCTGAGTCCTGGCCTCGCAAATCCATAGACGATTAGGAAAGGAGCCACTTCCATGCGGGCGCAGCATGTACCACGCCGTGTTTGCATGGAATATCGGCCTGCTCATCCATGGTAACGATTGTCGACTCACCAAGATCGAATTGGGCCATCGAGGCATCAAGCGCGGCAATTTCGCGCTCGCGCGTTTTCTCGCTTGCCATATCCGCACTCACCTGAATCAGGCTATAAGCCTGCATGAGAAGTGCATCCCCGGCCACAAAGTCCACCTCATGGCTTTTATTCTTCTCTTTGATCAGCAGGCGGCAGACCGAACCGGACCGCACGGCTGGAGTCCTTCTTCTGAGCGCATTGAACACCGCAGTCTCGAGCCTCTGGCCCTGATCAAATGCCGATGCGGGAGAGAATGCTCCGAACATCGCAGGATCGACAGCGTAGACTTTAGATGCGGACCGCGCATTATTTGCAAGTGAGCGCGTGAACTCCGGCACCAAAAACAACAGGTAGGCGTCCTCGTAATACTCAAGTAAGTCGCCGAGCGAATTACGACTGACGGGTATCTGCCTACTTTTGAACTCGTTGTACACCTTGTTCACTGACAGCTCTCGTGCCGAAGATGCCATACACCGCGTCAGGAACAGTGAAGCCAAACGAGGGTTCTTGATGTCGTAGCGCTCAACGACGTCCATGGCGACCGTTCGCGACGCATATTCCTGTAGCAGCTGAATCGCGTCCGCGGGCGTCTGCTCTAGCGTCGCGATGAATCCCCCTCGCTCAAGATATCCGATCAGATGATGTCGAAGCAGTGCTGCATCGCTCGATGAAAAGGGTGCATCCGGCTCAGGAACGCTCCCCGTCTTATATCGGACGTATTCCGAAAAACTCAACGGAAACAGCTCTCGCACAAGAGAGCGGCCCCTGAACTCGCTCTTAAGTTCCGAGGACAGCATCTTAGAAGAAGATCCCGTCACGTAGACGGTCGCTTTCTCCGTATCGACCACACGCCGCAGAAACGCACCCCATTCGGGAATTTCCTGGATTTCATCGAAGAAAATGTAGGCACCCTCGGTTCGAGCAGCAGGATATAGCGCATAGAATGTATCGAGCACGTCCGCTAGCAGCGACGGCTCATACGGACGCAAGCGCTCATCCTCAAAATTGAAATAAAGCATCCGGTCAAGCTCGATACCTTGACCCTGAAGCCGCTGCATCTCCTGATACAGGCGATACGTCTTTCCACAACGACGGGCTCCCACAATCACATTTACGATGTTGTCGCGCTTGGGTTCCTGCGGGTTTCCCAGATCAAGGTCGCGCTCAAAGACCTGTGGAACTCCTTGTTGCTCAAAGTCCTTTATTTTCTGGGCCACCAAGTCGTTGAATGCCATGATTCTCCAATCTTGCTTATATGCTAATCAAGATTATATCGATTCTTGATTAGCAGGAGAGCAAGATTTATGCGTATCTTGATTAATTGGTGAGCATATTTTTCTGTTACTGGTCTCCCGGAGGATGTCGAACGGCTGAGGGGCCACCAAACTCGAGAGAATGATTTTTCTGGGACGGGGATTTAATAGTCATTTTGTACCGAATGATTATTAAATCCCCGTCCCAGAAAAATCATCAGGCAGGCGGGAGGGGGCAAAAGTAGCTAAAAAAGCCCCGTCCCAAATGAGCTACTTAGCGCCAGGGGTCGGCTTCGAAGAGGGGCTCGCGCTCGGGGCGGCGATCGCTGTAGGGATCGTAGCCGTCGTCGTCCTCGTTCTCGGCACGGATATAGGGGTCGCGCGGCTTGGGTGCCGGCTTAGGCGCAGGCTTGGGTGCGGCGGGTGCGGCATCGGTCGCCGGCGTGTTCGTCTTGTTCTTGTCTGTCATCTGCGCATCTCCTTGCATCGCATCCGTTCAACATCATCGATTGTCGCACGAAAAAGGGCGGCGGATCCAATTGGATCCGCCGCCCTTGGCGTTTTGCGATGAGGGGCGGTTTTAGAGCCGGTCCCAAAATCTACTCGGCGTCTGGAACCTCGTAGGTGGCCGTCGGCGTGTTGTCGCACACGACGGTAAAGGCGCCGTCCTTGTCGGCATCGACCGTCACCTGATCGCCCTCGCGCACCGTACCGTCGATAATAGCGGCGGCAATGGCATCCACGACCTCGCGCTGCACGAGACGCTTGAGCGGACGGGCGCCAAAGACCGGGTCCAGGCCGCCCACGGCGAGCATCTGCTTGGCCGCCGGGGTGATGGCAAGCGTCATGCGCTCCTTGGCCAGACGTGCGCGGACGTCGGCGAGCTGAATATCGACGATCTTTTCGATCTGCGCCATGCCGAGCGGATGGAACACCACGATATCGTCGATACGGTTGAGGAACTCGGGGCGGAAGGTTTGAGCCATGGCCGCGTCGACCTGATGGCGCATCTCCTCCTCGTCCTTGCCGGACAGATCGGCGATAGCCTTGGAACCCACGTTGGACGTCATGATGATAATCGTGTTCTTGAAGGACACCTGGCGACCCTGGCCATCGGTCAGACGGCCGTCGTCAAGCACCTGCAATAGCACGTTAAAGACATCCGGATGAGCCTTCTCCATCTCGTCGAGCAAGATCACGGAGTACGGACGACGGCGCACGGCCTCGGTGAGCTGGCCGCCCTCGTCGTAGCCCACGTATCCCGGAGGCGCACCGATCAGACGCTGGACGCTGAACTTCTCCATATACTCGGACATGTCGATACGCACGAGCGCGCGCTCGTCATCGAACAGGCACTCGGCCAGCGCCTTGGCGAGCTCGGTCTTGCCTACGCCGGTGGGGCCCAGGAAGAAGAAGCTGCCGATGGGCTTGTCCGGATCGGAGAGACCCGCACGGCTGCGGCGCACGGCCGCGGCCACGGCGGACACGGCCTCGTCCTGGCCAATGACGCGCTTATGCAGCTCGCCCTCCAGGCCCTTCAACTTGTCGAGCTCGCCCTGCATCATCTTGGACACGGGCACGCCGGTCCAGGCACTCACGACCTCGGCAATCTCGTCGGAGGTCACCTGCTCGTTGAGACCCTCGCCGTCCTGCCGCTTTTGCGCCTCGAGCGCGGCCTCGGCATCCTGAATCTGCTGCTGCAGACCCGGAATCACAGAGTAGCGCAGCTCGGACGCACGGCCCAGGTCGCCGTTGCGCGTCGCGCGCTCCTCTTCGCTCTTGGCCTCGTCAAGCTGGCCCTTGAGCTCCTGCACGTGGTCGATGGCGTTCTTTTGGTTGAGCCAGCCGGCCTTTTGCACGTTGAGCTTTTCCTGGACCTCGGCAATCTCCTGGCGCAGGGCTTCCAGACGCTCCTTGGAGGCGTCATCGGTCTCCTTCATGAGCGCCTGCTCCTCGATCTGCAGCTGGGTGAGCTGACGCGTGGTGGCGTCGATCTCGACCGGCATGCTGTCGAGCTCCATGCGCAGGCGGCTTGCGGCCTCATCGACCAGGTCGATGGCCTTGTCGGGCAGGAAGCGGTCGGCGATGTAGCGATCGGAGAGGTCGGCGGCGGCCACGAGCGCGCTATCGGTGATATGCACGCCGTGGAAGATCTCGTACTTCTCCTTGAGGCCACGCAGGATCGAGATGGTGTCCTCGACGGTAGGCTCGCTCACCATAACGGTCTGGAAACGACGGGCGAGCGCCGCATCCTTCTCGATGTACTTGCGGTATTCGTCAAGCGTAGTCGCGCCGATTGCGTGTAAGTCGCCACGGGCAAGCGCCGGCTTGAGGATGTTGCCGGCGTCCATAGAGCCCTCGGTGGCACCCGCGCCCACGATGGTGTGGAGCTCATCGATGAACAGGATGACCTTGCCCTCTGACTTCTGTACCTCCTTGAGCACGGCCTTTAAACGGTCCTCGAACTCGCCACGATACTTGGCGCCGGCGACCAGCGCGCTCATGTCGAGCTCGATGAGGTCGCGGTCGCGCAGGGTGCTCGGTACGTCGCCGGCCACGATTCGCTGAGCAATGCCCTCGACGATGGCCGTCTTGCCGACGCCCGGCTCGCCGATAAGCACGGGGTTGTTCTTGGTGCGGCGGGACAGAACCTGAATAGTACGACGGATCTCGTCGGTACGGCCGATGACCGGGTCGAGCTTGCCGGCGCGAGCCAGATCGCAGATGTTGCGACCGTACTGCTCCAACGCCTCAAACTGCGTCTTGTCCTCGGCAGACGTCACGCGGTCATCGCCGCGCAGTTCCTCGTAGACTTGCTCGATGCGCTCCTTGGTCACGCCGGCGTCACGCAGTACACGACCAGCCTCGCCCTTGTCCTCGGCAAGTGCCATCAGCAGATGCTCGGTCACCACAAAGCTGTCGCCCATCTTGGTGGCCTTTTTCTCGGCCTTCTCGATCACGCGAACGAGCTCGTTGGACAGGCCCATCTGCTGACCCTCGCCCGACACCTTGGGCGCATGGTCGATGGCATCTTGTGTGGAGCGTGCGAGCTGAGCCGGGTCGGCACCGATGCGCTCGATGATCACGGAGATATTGCGCTCGCCGGCACCGAGCAGGGCAGACAGCAGGTGGATCGGCTCCACCGCGCCGGCCTGTGCATCGGCAGCCGTGCTCATGGCGGTCTGCAGCGCCTCGCGCGACGTCATTGCTAGCTTATCGATTCTCATGGAATCACCTCTCTTGGGGCGGCCGCCCTACGGGGCGGCTTCACGTTGTTCGAGAAGTATTGTTGCCAGCTTTACGCGATCTTATACACAAATCTAAGTCTCTATATATAAGATTTTCTGAGTGAATTACGGATAGGGTACTGAGATGTCAGCCCGCCGCTGCCCAGGCGCGCTACCGTCTCGATCTGTAACATCTAGCAGCCATTTTTGATCCTAGATGTTACAGATCGAGACAGACCGAAAACCACCACAAAGAGGACAGGCACCTTTGTGGTGGTCGCGGTCTCTACTCCTTCGCCGAACCCGTACTTCCCGATTCGACGGTCCAGGGCATCTCATCCTCGAACAGCCATGTACGGGCAGACCCACTATCGCGTGCAGTCTGCGGGTCAGGCAAGCAGGTCTGTTTATAGGCATCTTGGATACACTGACCCATAAAATCGTTGAGCTCGGTCTGGTCGCCCTCCATGACATAGGCGACATCGCCGTCCATGATGTAGATGCCCGGACCCTCATTGCCCTCGTAGCCCGGATCGTACGAGACATCACATAACTTTGCGCCGTTTGCAGTGTCCAGCTCGATGGACGAGTGGCATCCGCCAACCATGTCGTTCGCTTTTGCCCGATAGGACGCATATCCGTACCAACGCTTAAATGTTTTGCCCTTGAGTAGCTCGGACGCCCTATCGATCAGGCTTGTATCCGTGGTATAGCGCATGGCCCCAAGCTGAATACGCGGATAATTGCTAATACCCAGCACAGCCGGCTGCTCATCAAAATCAACGGTAATGGTCTCGGGCTTGTCGTCGCCGGTCAGAAGTTCGACAGATTGAGTCACAGGCTTGACCACCGGCTCCGTCACCGCAGCAGGTAGAAATGCCATACCGACAGCGCCCGCGCCAACCACAGCGATCGCAAGCGCCAAGACAATCAATCCAATACGGGCAGAACGGCTCACGGCAAAACACCCCACAATGCAAACCTTCGCCACCTGCACTAATGATACCGCCAGCTAACACTATTACCAAAAGAAGCCGCGCGCTCCTCACCACCACAAAGGGGACAGGCGCCTTTGTGGTGGTTTTCGACGCTAACGGTCGACCATCTCGCGCAATGAGATTAAACTTGAATTGCTCTCTGAACATATCCATTTCTGCCTATCCTCAACAGATCTTTGTCTCGAGGAGCGCATATGAAGCCGCCTCATTCCACCGGTCGCAACGTCATCGCCATTCTCGCCATACCCATCGTGATGCTCTTCCTTATCGTCATCACGCCCTTTTCCCTTGGTATCACCTCGCCCTTCGATTTATGCGGAATGGTCGACGCCGGCTCGCGTGCCACCTCGCTCTCCTTTATCTGTCGCGGCGTGTTTTACGAAGATGGAATTCCCACCGGAAGTTGGCAGTCAAAGTTGCCACTGCTCGGTCAGATCGACGGATGCTCCCCCTATTTCTGCCTTGGACCTCAGACGCTAAACTATCTAATCGACGACCAGCCACTCGACTTCATCACCCTCGCCTACGACTACGCACCAAACACCGATGAGCGCCACATGAATCAAGTCCTCGACAAGATGCTTGGACAGTGCGGGCTCACCGAGGAGGCCGGTCGAACCATCTATAGCAACCAGAAATTAAAGCGAACAGAACTCCGCCGTGTCGGAAAAATCAAAGGGCGAAACGGGGCCGCCTACTGGGATGCCTGGGCAACACGCGACAAGGGCGAATTCGGACACAGCACCTATATGGTCACTGTCTACACCAAAGACGGAATTAAGGACAATGTTGACGATTTCGCGTCATCCAAACTCGGCATCCCCAAAACAACCAAACCCGTCAACCCAGATGAAATCCTATAGAGGCGCTTATTGGAATGTCGCTCAACGTGCACACCGACATCGAGCTCACCCCCACCACAAAGGTGCCTGTCCCCTTTGTGGTGGTTTTCGACAAAAAGAGGCCGCCCCGATAACAGGGGCGGCATCAAGCAAGTCTATTTTTGGCGCCCCTCAAGACCCAACGAGAACGCAGAAATGTAGCCCGGGGCCACCCTTTGCCGAACGCGACCCTCGCGAAGCGCGTGAGCGGGCGGGAAAGGGTGGCCCCGGGCGGACAATTAAGTGCGTTACTCGGCAGCGGCCTTGAACTTGTTGTAGTTGATCAGGCAGCCGGCCTTGACGATGGCACGCTCCTCGGCCGTCATGTCGGCAATGTAGAGCTCAATCTGCTCGACCGAACCGTCAGCGCGCACCACATAAGCGGCGATGTCCTTTAGGTCACCATCGAGCGCGGCACGGATACCCGGCACAAAGACGTAGTCGCCCACCTCAAAGTTGGGCTCGGCCTCCATCTGGAAGGGAACCATGCCCCAGTTCATCACGTTGGAGCGATAGCGCTTGGTGGCGTACTCGTGGACGATGTTGGCCAGGCCGCCAATTACGCGCTGGCAACTCGCGGCCTGCTCGCGGGCGCTGCCGTCGCCAGGCTTCTTGGCGTAGATCATGGAACCGAACTCGGTCGCCTTGGCATCGGCCGCGACGCCCGCGCCGGTCAGCGCCTCAAACACACCGGCAAGCTCGGCATTGAGCGCCGCCAGGTCGCCCGTGGCCTCGCCGGCCACGCGGCGCTTCTCCACGGCGTCGACCTCCTTGGAGCGACCCACGTAGGCCGGATCGCGGCGGCTCAGCGTAAACTCGGCCAGACCCAGCGGGTTGGAGCGGAAGGAACTCGTCTCGCCCGAGGGAATGAGCTCGTCGGTCGTGGTGACCGGGTCCATGATCTTGGAGCACACCTTAAGCAGGATGTCGTCGCCGAGCGGCTCCATCGCGGGCCACGGCTTGATGTTGGGACCCTCGACCAGCTCGTCTGCCGGCTCGGCCTTGCCAAAGCCCCAGTACACGCGCTTCTTGTAGGGAGCGTCGTCAAAGGTGTACTCGCAGGCCTCGTCCCAAGTCTCCTCGGGCAGGTCGGTCGCCGGCGTCAGGACGCCGCCGTTGGCAGCCGTCGCCGCGATGGAGCGGGCGTCCATCAGAGCCACAGCGCTCAGCTGGCCATTACCCGGCTTGGAACCCTCGCGGTTGGGGAAATTGCGCGTGGTGTGGCGGATGGACAGGCCGTTGTTGGCAGGCGTGTCGCCGGCGCCAAAGCACGGGCCGCAGAACGCCGTGCGCACGATCGCGCCGGCCTCCATAAGGTCGTAGATATAGCCGCGACGCGTGAGTTCGAGCGCCACGGGCTGGCTCGTGGGATAGACCGACAGCGAGAACTCGCCGCAGCCGGTGTTGGCGCCCTTGAGCACGCGGGCAGCCTGGACCACGGAGTCGTAGTTGCCGCCCGAGCAGCCGGCGATAACGCCCTGCTGCACGTGCAGTTTGCCGTCGACGATCTTGTCGAGCAGGCTAAAGTGCGTCTTACCCTCGCCGATCTTGGCGGCCTCGAGCTCCACCTCGTGAAGGATGTCCTCGAGGTTCTCATTGAGCTCGTCGATCTCAAAGCCGTTGGAAGGATGGAACGGCAGCGCGATCATGGGCTTGATGCTCGACAAGTCGACCTCGACGCAGCCGTCGTAGTAGGCGACATCGGCGGGCTTGAGCTCGCGGTAGTCGTCGCCGCGGCCGTGCATGGTCAGGAATGCGTGCGTGTCCTCGTCGGTGGCCCAGATGCTCGACAGGCAGGTGGTCTCGGTGGTCATGACGTCGACGCCGTTGCGGTAGTCGGTCGTCATACTCGCGATGCCGGGGCCCACGAACTCCATGACCTTGTTCTTAACGTAGCCCTTGGCAAAGACAGCGCGGATGATGGCGAGCGCCACGTCGTGCGGGCCGACGCCGGGACGCGGGGCGCCCGTGAGGTAGATGGCCACGACACCGGGATAGGCGACGTCGTAGGTGTCGCGCAGCAGCTGCTTGGCCAGCTCGCCGCCGCCCTCGCCCACGGCCATGGTGCCCAGGGCGCCGTAGCGGGTGTGCGAGTCCGAGCCCAGAATCATCTTGCCGCAACCGGCGAAGTTCTCGCGCATAAAGGAGTGGATGACGGCGATGTGCGGCGGAACGAAGATGCCACCGTACTTCTTGGCAGCGGAGAGGCCAAAGACGTGGTCATCCTCGTTGATGGTGCCGCCCACGGCGCACAGCGAGTTATGGCAGTTGGTGAGCACGTAGGGCAGCGGGAACTGTTCCATGCCCGAGGCACGCGCCGTCTGGATGATGCCGACGAAGGTGATGTCGTGGCTTGCCATGGCGTCGAAGCGAATCTTGAGCGTCTCGGGGTCGCCGGACGTATTGTGTGCCTGAAGGATCGAATACGCGATGGTGCCACGCTTGGCATCCTCGGGCGTCTGCGTAATACCGCGCTCAGCAGCCTCGGCCGCAGGCACCACCTCGCTGCCGCCGCGCAGGTAGATGCCGTCCTCGTACAGCTTGACCATACTGTCTCCCACTCTGCCCAAACAATTTGGGCGCATAGCATACATTCGTTCAATATCGTGCCATAGAACAGTTGCGAGCGGGTTACGAATCTGCGCGTTCACTTTATCTCAGTAAAGTAAAGGACGAGCCCGGTGTGGGGCCGGCAGATTTGGCGCAAGAGTGTCCCTTTCGACTAGTCATTTAAGAACGTCCCCAATGACTACCGTGCCGCACTCCGGCAACGCCGATGTTTTGGCGCGGACAGCGAAAGCCCACCAGAGCGAGCAAGGTGACGTGAAAGAGGAGGGAAGCGTACTTCGGTACGCGACCGACGATTGAACGTCAGATTGCCGCTCTGGCGGGCTTGCAGCGTCGAGCCGTTACGCGGTTTGGTAAAACCGCGTAACTATAGGTCCCCGCCGGTGCCCAGTAGCTTGCGCATGACTTGCTCGGGGTTAACCGAGCCATCGCGCGGGGCCAGGGCGGTGATCTTCTTTTGCATCTTATACTCGTGCAGCTCGTCCTCGAGCTGGCGCACGCGGGCGCGGAGCTTTTCGTTCTCGCGCTCGCGCTCCTCAGCACGCTCCTTCATATCGAGGATGCGCACCACGCCGGCGAGGTTGATGCCCTCATCGGTCAGTTGGTTGATGAGTTCCAGACGCTCGATATCGGCGCGCGAATACAGGCGCGTGTTACCGCCCGAGCGCTGGGGGTTCACCAGGCCCTTGGACTCGTAGACGCGTAGAGTCTGCGGGTGCATGCCGGTCAGCTCGGCCGCCACGCTGATCATGTACAGCGGTTTGTTCCTATTGTCCTCGGCCATGCTACCTGACCCCTTTCCGTCTCGTTATCGTCCATCATAAGCCCGCAGGCGCGGGCGTGTGCCGCGACCGCCCTAGTACGTCGCCTTGTAACGGTTGACCTTCTCGCGATAGTCGCGTGTGTCGGCCTCGCGCAGCTTGGTCATGGCATCGCGCTCGTCATCAGACAAGTTCGTGGGAACCTGCACCTTGATCTCGACGAGCAGCGCACCCGTACGGCCACGGTGTTTAACGTCGGGCGCGCCCATCTCCTTAAAGCGGAACTTCTTGCCCGTCTGGGTACCCGCGGGCACCTTCAGACGAACCGTCGCACCACCGGGCGTCGGCACGTCCACCGTGCAGCCGAGCGCCGCCTCGTAGACCGAGACCGGTACCTCCATGGTCACGTCGGCACCTTTGCGCTTAAACAGCGGGTGCTCCTCCACATGCGTGGTCACGACCAGGTCGCCACGCTCGCCACCCGCAACTCCGTACTCGCCGCGACGCTTGTAGCGTAGCTTGCCGCCGTCGACCGCGCCCGCGGGCACCGAGACCGTAATGGTCTGCTGCTCGCCTGTCGAGGGAATGCGATAGGTGACTTTGTGCGTCACGCCGCGAAACGCGTCCTCGGCCGTCACATCGACGGTCAGCGACAGGTCGCCGCCCTTGCGCGCGCGGTTGCGACCCGCACCGGCACCGGCAGCGCCCGCAGCCCCGGCAAAGCCCGAGCCCCAATCGCTACCCCAGGCACCGTTGCCGCTAAAGATGCTGTCGAAGATGTCGCCCCAGCCGCTCGCGCCGGCACCGGCGCCGTAGCCACCGCCATACGCGCCGCCCGCGCCCGGCATACCGCCGAACATGAGCATCTGGTCGTACTCTTTGCGCTTCTTCTCATCCGAAAGCGTCTCGTAGGCCTCGCTAATCTCCTTAAACTTGGCCTCGTCGCCGCCGGCATCGGGGTGATATTTTTGTGCGAGCTTGCGAAACGCGCTCTTGATCTCTTTGTCGGAGGCGCTCTTGGATACGCCCAGGATGTCATAGAAGGTTTTGCCTGCAGCCATCGTAGCTCCTCTCCTGTTTCATCCGCCGTCCAGCGGACGGCGGCTCATGCTTTCATATGGCACTAGGCCAGAAAGGGCCCCGGGTGTTGCCCCGGGGCCCTTCTCAATTACTCCTCGGTGCTCTCGGCCGTATCGGCCGCGGCATCCTCGGGCGCCGCTTTGGGCTCCGGTGCGGGGCGCTTCTCGCCACCGTAGGTCACCGTCACCATCGCGGAACGCAGGATGCGATCCGCCATGCGGTAGCCCTTCTGGTACACGTCGTTGACGGTCTCGTCGTACTGCGACGCGTCCTCGACGCGACCCACGGCCTGGTGCTCGAGCGGATCGAACGCCTCGCCCTTGGGGTCGATGGGCTCAACGCCCTCGTGCGCAAACACATCGAGCAGCTTGGCATGCACCGCGTCGACGCCGTCGACGAACTGCTTAAAGTCGTCGGCAAGTTCCTGGCTACGGGCATGGTCGATCGCACGCTCGATATCGTCAACCACCGGCAGCAGCGCAGTAACGAGCTTCTCGGTCGCGCGCTCGCGCTCGGCGATACGCTCGTTGGCGGTGCGGCGACGGAAGTTCTCCCAGTCGGCCTGCAGACGGGCGGTGCGCTCGGTGGCGTCCTTCGCCTTGTCCTCGGCGGCCTTCTGAGCCTCTGCCGCAGCATCGAGCTCATTGCGCACGTCGGCAAGCTCCTTTTGGGCCTGCTCGAACTTAAGCTTAAAGTCGTTGTCGGCGGCTTCCTCACCGGCGCGGATAGCGGCTTCCACCATCTCGTCCTCGGTCATCGTCGCCTCCTTGTTGGAATCCTCTACCTGGTTCTCGGCAGCCTCGGCGGCCTCGGCCTCGTTGGCCTCGGTATCGTCGACGGCCTCTACGGGAATCTTCACGTCCTTCTCCTCAGAGTCAACGGGGGCGGCGCCAGTGGCGGCCGCCTCCGTGCGAGCTTTACGGGCGGACATGATTACTTGTCCTCGTCGTCCACGACCTCGTAGTCGGCGTCGACAACGTCATCGTCGGCAGGCTGGGCGCCGGCGGCACCGTCGGTCTGCTGCTGAGCGTCGGCGTAGACAACCTGAGCCAGCTCGTAGGCCACGGACTGCAGGGACTCGCCAGCGGCCTTGATGGCCTCAACGTCAGAACCCTCGAGCGCCTTCTTGGCGTCGGCGATAGCGGCCTCGGCCTTGGACTTCACATCGGCGGAAACCTTGTCGCCCAGCTCGTTGAGGGTCTGCTCGGTGGAGTAGCACAGGCTGTCGGTCTGGTTGCGGACCTCGACCTCTTCCTTCTGCTTCTTGTCCTCCTCGGCATGAGCCTCGGCGTCCTTGACCATACGATCGACTTCGTCGTCGGAAAGCGCAGTGGAGCCGGAGATGGTGATCTGCTGCTCCTTGCCGGTGCCCTTGTCCTTAGCGGAAACCTTGACGATGCCGTTGGCGTCGATGTCGAAGGTGACCTCGATCTGCGGCACGCCGCGGCG
>DXZQ01000006.1:0-51120 GCA_019419585.1 Collinsella sp.
CGGAAGGCACGTGCAGACCTTTCGTCATGGCCTCCTACCTTTCTTTCGGGCCCTTCGGCCGAATCTATCAGCGCCCTTCCGTAACGGGCGCTGCTTGCTGACAGCTCTAGTTATATCCAAATTCCACCCGCAATTCCACCTCGCCCCCGAACGGTCAACAAAGTGCGATGAACGGTATATCGCATGTGATTCCCCCATGATGCACTTCGGCGCTCTAAAGTAACTTTTCTAAGGTAAACGCTCTTTTTCCTATAAATTATCCCCCATCGCATCTATAAATCCATGATTCAGAATTGCATAGGTAAAACGGTTTTATGTATATAAATGAAGCTAGCTCACGTTTTGGACCGAATTCGATGATATTCAGCTCACCATCATTCTTATTCACGCATCCCTATCAGTTGAGTGAGAATATTGAACGCTAGCAATTGCGTCGCGAGCGTTAGTTCTATGGCCGGGCATCGTAAGAAATAGGTAAAGATACCGTTCACGCGATACGTCCGTGCCAGCGGTCAACTAAATTGAGACAATAGAATAGAGTTAGGCTATCGTCCCCTGCGGGGACTGAACGGACAGATGCATATGCCGAGCAAAATCGAAAAGAAGCAAAAGGCCGCCAAGCTGCGCAAGCCGCCGTGTGATTTTTCGTATACGCAAAACCGAGAGCTTAGCTGGCTGCGCTTTGACAACCGCGTGCTTGACGAGGCCTTCGACGAGACCGTCCCGCTGTTTGAGCGCCTCAAGTTCGTGTCAATCTTCGAGTCCAACCTCGACGAGTTTCTCATGGTGCGCGTGGGCGGCCTGTCCGACCTGGCAGAACTCAAAAAACAGCCCGTGGACAACAAGAGTAATATGACCGCCTCTGAACAGGTCGATGCCGTCATGGCAGAGCTGCCCGGGCTCCTTACCCGCTGGGAGACCATCTTCAAGAGCATCGAAGGCAAGCTCGACGCCCTGGGCGTTCACCGCGCTCGCATCGACTCGCTTACGCCCGAGGAACGCACCTTTGTCACCCGCTACTTCCAGGCCTACGTGTCGCCGGTCATCTCGCCGTTGGTCATTGACCCGCGCCACCCCTTCCCCAACCTGCGCAACGGCGCACTCTATCTAGCTTGCGGACTGGACGGTGTCACGGACGAGGAGAGCCTGCTGGGCCTTATCGAGATTCCCGCCTCGATGAACCGCGTGGTCGAGATCCCCTCGCCCGCCGGCACCTACTCCTACATCTTGCTCGAGGACGTCATTCTCGCCTGCCTGGACAGCTGCTTTGGCTCCTATAAGCCGCTCGACCGCGCTCTGATCCGCGTCACCCGCAATGCCGATATCGACCCGGACGGCGAGGGCGTCGAGGAGGAAGAGGATTACCGCCAGCACATGAAGCGCATCCTCAAGAAGCGTCTGCGCCTGCAACCGGTGGTGCTTGCCGTCTCCGGTTCGCTCGAGAAGGCGACGCTCAAGACCATCCGCAAAGCGCTCGAGCTTTCGCGCCGCTCGGTTTTTACCTGCGATATCCCGCTCGACCTGGGCTACGTCTTTGGCATCGAGGGCAAAATTCCCGAGCACCTGCGCAATGAGCTCCTCTTTACGCCGTTTAAGCCGCAGCCCAACCCCACCATCGACATGTCCCGCTCCATTCGCGAGCAGGTGCTGCAGGGCGACAAGTTGCTCTTTTACCCCTACGAGGCCATGAATCCGTTCCTGGACTTGGTACACGAGGCCGCATACGACCCCGAGTGCATCTCGCTGCGCATCACGCTCTACCGCGTGGCCAAGCAGAGTCGTCTGTGCGAGTCGTTGATTGACGCCGCCGAGAACGGCAAAGAGGTCACGGTGCTCATGGAGCTCCGCGCGCGCTTTGACGAGCAAAATAACATCGAGTGGGCAGAGCGTCTGGAAGAAGCGGGCTGCACCGTCATCTATGGCTCCGAGGGCTTTAAATGCCACTCAAAGATCTGCCAGCTCACCTATCGCGAGGGCATGGCGCTCACTCGACTCACGCTTTTGGGCACCGGTAACTTTAACGAGAAGACGGCCAAGCTCTACAGCGACTTTATGCTCATGACCGCCCATCCCGGCATCGGCGAAGACGCCAACCTGTTCTTCCGCAACCTGTCGCTGGGCAACCTGCGCGGCGACTACCGCTTTTTGGGCGTGGCGCCCGTCGGTCTCAAGCCGCTCATCATGCGCGGTCTGGACCGCGAGATACAACGCGCCCTTGCCGGCGAACCCGCCCGCGTGTTCTTTAAACTCAACTCGCTCACCGACCGCGAGGTCATCGACAAGATCTCCGAGGCATCGTGTGCCGGCGTGCGCGTGGACATGATCATCCGCGGCATCTCGTGCCTGAAGCCCAACATTGCGGGCAAAACCGAAAACGTGCACGTACGTTCTATCGTCGGACGTTTCTTGGAGCACGCGCGCGTCTATGCCTTCGGCGTGGACTCGGACATGATCTACCTGAGTTCTGCCGACATGATGACGCGCAACACCGAGCATCGCGTAGAAATCGCCTTCCCCGTGCTCGACCCCACCTGCCGCGCGCTGGTGCACGAGTACATGGGCGTACAGCTGCGCGACAACGTGAAGGCACGTAGCCTGACGAGCGACGGCACCTGGGTTCCCGTAGAGCGAAAAGAGGGTGAGAAGCCCTTTAACTCGCAGGAGTTCCTGTTGGAGCGCGCTTATCGCAACGCCGAGTCCGCAGCCGTGGCTTCGGAGCCCGTCGCCAAAGCAAAACCGGAATCCGCACCTGTTCTGGGCCCCAAGCCCAAGCCCCAGGCGGACGTTCCCAAGGTCCAGAAGGTCCAGGCAACCGTCATTGAACCCGACCTGGAATCCGAACCCGAGCCTGCGCCCCAGCCCCAGCCTCAGCCGCAGACCGTCAAGTCCGCGCCCCATGCAAGCGCCCGCCGCGAGAAACCCGCCGGCAAGACCAAGGCCATCGAGCGCCATCGCCCCGGCCGCGTGCGTATGGGTCTGGGCCTGATCGGCTTAGGCCTTAAGACGCTCATTACCGGCAAGACGAAATAGACGTTTGTAGAAGCGCCCCGCATTTGAGGAAAGCCTCGGATGCGGGGCGCTTTTCCCTGCTACCATGGTGCGAATAACAACGCGAATGACGGGCAGGAATATGAAGCTCACCATAGAATCGATGACGTATGGCGCCGATAGTCTGGCGCACGCCGACAACGGCAAGGCCGTATTTGTGCAGGGCGCCGTGGCGGGCGATACCGTCGAGGCCGAAATCGTGCAGGACGGCAAGTCGTTCATGCGCGCCCGCACCACCGAGATTCTGGAGCCAAGCCCCGATCGAATTCAGCCTCCCTGCCCCTTCGTGGGCGTCTGCGGTGGCTGCTCGTGGGGCAATCTCTCGCGCACCGCTCAGCTTGCCGCCAAGGAGCAAAACCTGCGCTCCACGCTCGAGCGCATCGGCAAGTTCACCCCTGAGCAAGTCGACGAGCTGGTGCAGCCCATCCGCCACACCAAGGACGATTGGGGCTACCGCAATAAAATTGAGCTCGAACCGACCGTTGTAAACGGCCGCGTGCGTCTTGGCATGCACGGCGTCGATCCCAGCAAGATTGTGACCGTCGATTCGTGCTCGTTGTTCGACAAACGCTTCCCCAAGGCACTCAAATCGGTTGTCGGCGCGCTCAATTATCTGAGCGGCAGCCACGACCTGGGCTTGGAGCGCGTGGGCATTCGCGCCTCGCGTCGCACCAAGGCACTCGAGGTGGCGCTCTGGACGCCTACGGGCTCTTTCCCGCGCTCACAGGTCTCGCGCGTGCTGGCAGACGCCGCGCACCCCACAAGTGTCGTGCGCGTGATGAGCAAGGGCGAAAAGAAGGCCCGCCGTGTCTCCAAGGTCGAAATGCTCGCCGGAGAGGGCTCATGGACCGAGAATATCGCCGAGGGTCAGATGCGCTTGTCTGCCCCGTCGTTTTTC
This sequence comes from Collinsella sp., assembly GCA_019419585.1. GTDB lineage: Bacteria > Actinomycetota > Coriobacteriia > Coriobacteriales > Coriobacteriaceae > Collinsella. The sequence continues at coordinate 3,947 of DXZQ01000006.1, forward strand.
CAGGTCAACACCAAGGGTGCCGAGATTTTGATCGAGCTTGTCATGGAGGCGCTCGACCCGCAGGAAGACGAACTTGCCGTGGACCTGTATTGCGGTGCCGGCACCTTTACCCTGCCGCTCGCCCGCCGCTGCGACTTTGTTGCCGCCGTCGAGGCTTACGGCCCGGCCGTGCGCGACCTGCGCCGTAACCTGGAGATCAACAAACTCGATAACGTCGACGTCATCGGCGGAGACGCGGTGCGCGAGTTCCCCGACCAGGATGCCGACGTCTTGGTGGTCGACCCGCCGCGCGCAGGCCTCGCCCCCGAAGCGATCGGCCTTATCGCCAGCACGAGTGCTCGCGATGTCGCCTACGTGAGCTGCGACCCGGCCACCCTGGCACGCGATCTCAAACGCTTTGTCGAAGAAGGCACCTTCTCCCCCGTAAAGATCACGCCAGTTGACCTGTTCCCGCAAACCTTCCACTGCGAGACCGTCGTCCACCTTAGGCGCAACTAGCCACTTAATCATTGCTCAGAAAAATCATTGGGAAATCGAGCGTGGCAAGCGGAGGTCTTCGGGGTATAAGACGGCTAATTGTATGCCGCCTATGAAAGGAACCCTCATGCCCAGCGTTGCCGTTCTCGCCGCCGATGGCTTTGAAACTATTGAATGCTTGACCATGGTCGATGTCATGCGTCGCGGCGGCGTGCGCGCCACGCTCGTCTCGATCATGCCCACGCGTGAGGTCGTAAGCTCGCTGCAGATCCCCGTGACCTGCGATGCGCTCTTTGATGAGATCAACTTTGACGAGTACGACTGCGTCGTGCTGCCCGGCGGCCTACCCGGTGCCACCAACCTGCGCGCCGATCAGCGTGTCTGCGACGTGGTCTGCAAGTTCGCCGCGACCAAGCACGTCGCCGCCATCTGCGCCGCCCCGTTTATCCTGGGCGAGCTCGACCTGCTCGAGGGGCGCCACGCCACGTGCTTCCCTGGCTTTGAGAAAAGCTTCCCCGAAGGCGCCTATACCGGCGAGAAGGTTACGCAAGACGGCAACATCATCACCGCCAGCGGCATGGCCCAGTCACTCCCCTTTGCGCTCGAGCTGCTGCGCACGCTCGCCGGCGACAAGGCCGTCGAGAAGGTCGCCGAGGGCATTCAGCTATGATTTTGGCTTCGCAATCACCGCGCCGCATCGAGTTGATGCGCGAGGCGGGTTATGACATTCGCATCATTCCTGCCGATATCGACGAAACGCCGTTTGATGGCGAGGCCCCACTTACGCTCGTTGAACGCTTAGCACGCGCAAAAGCCGCCGCCGTTGCTGCCGAGTATGCCGAGCCCAATGAGCTGACGGTCGCGGCCGACACCATCGTCACCTTTGACGGCAAGATTCTGGGCAAGCCGGCAACCGAGGACGAGGCGCGCACCATGCTCCGTGAGCTTTCGGGCCGCACGCACCAGGTCGCAACCGGCGTCTGCATCGTTAAGGCAGGCGATACGGCCGCCCCGCATGCCGCCGAGAGCCTGTCCTTTGTCGATGTGACCGACGTAACGTTCTACGAGCTCAGCGACGAGCAGATCGAGCACTACGTCGCCTCGGGTGAGCCCATGGACAAGGCCGGCGCCTACGGCATTCAGGGCACAGGAGGACGCATGCTCGTGCACGATATTTCGGGCGACTTCTATAACGTGGTGGGCCTACCCATCGCTCGCGTCGCGCGCGCGATTCAAAAACTCTCGTAATTGCATCTGGCGCTGGGTATCCCCCAGCGCCTACAATTTTGGCGTACCGTACGGATCCCGACCGGGCACATGGCGCGGCGGAAAACCGATAGGAGTTAAACATGGATACACTGCTCGAGGCCATTGACGTTTGCGATGTCGATGGCTTTTGCTTTGGCAACTATACCGACGAGGAGGCCGGCACCGGCTGTACCGCAATCGTGGCGCCCGAGGGCGCCACCGGCGGCGTTGACGTTCGCGGCGGTGCTCCAGCATCGCGCGAAACCGACCTGCTGCGTCCCGAGAACACCGTCGACAAGGTCCACGCCGTCTGCCTTTCGGGCGGATCGGCCTTTGGTCTAGAGGCCGCAAGCGGCGTCGCCCGCGAGCTCGAGAGCCGCGGCATCGGCCTGCCCGTCGGCCCCACGCAGGTGCCTATCGTGTGCTCCAGCTGCATCTTCGACCTCGCCTTTGGCGACCCCACCGTGCGCCCCGACATTGAGGCGGGCATCGCCGCCGTGCGCGAGGCGCTCGACAACACCCCCACCACGCTCGAGCAGGGCAATGTAGGTGCCGGCACGGGTGCCACCGTCGGAAAGCTCATGGGGCCTGCCACCTGCATGAAGGCCGGCCTTGGCGCTGCCGCCGTGGCGCTCGGCCCCGTTAAGGTAGGCGCCGTGGTCTCGGTCAACGCCTGCGGCAACGTGGTCGACCCCTTCACCGGCGAGTGGGTCGCCGGCATGCGCGCCGCCGCCGATAGCGACCAGATCGTCGACATGGAACTCGCAGCCTTTGCCGCCGCCGGATCAATGCAGATGCCGCTCGACCGCACCAACACCACCATCAGCTGCATCGTCACCAACGTGGAACTCACTAAGGCGCAAGCCACCAAGGTCTCCCAGATGGCCGCAGACGCCTACGCACACGCCATCCGTCCCACACACACCACCAACGACGGCGACACCATCTACACCCTCGCCAGCGGCAAACTGGGCACCCAGGCAAGCGCCGCCGTTCCCCTAGACCTGCTGGGCATGCTCGCAGTAAGGGCCCTGGAAACTGCCATCGTAAACGGAGCCAAAACCGCCAAAACCTCCCACGGCATCCCCGGCGCCGCGAAGTAATCCACTCGACCGTCGGTCGGAGGCGGGCGGGCGTTACGTTTGCTGCTCTACAGTCCTATGCAAGACGAAGGCCACATTAAGTGGCCTTCTTTGCATGCGGAACTCACGACAAACGTAACATCCGCCCGCCTCCGATCGACTACCAACCATATTCTTTTCAGCCCAGGCCCCTGTGTACCGCGCGTCTAAGATCTTCAAATTCAGACAATCTGACAATCGATTCTTATAGCAGAGGCCCCTTGGCCTTTAGTTTGATACAAGTTCCGCACGAGCCGGAAAGCACTTAATGTGCTTTCCGTGCGAGCAGGACTGTTCGCAGTAGCAAACTAAAGGCCAAGGGGCCCAGTCAACCTAACAGAAGCGATTACTCGGCAGTTAGTTGAATTTGAAGATCTTTGAGGCAAGACGGTATAGGCCGAGTGTGGTTTTGTCTCCGGCCCGTCCGCGCAGGTTGGTGAAGAAGCCGACCACGCCGTAGCGGGCACGACGATACATGCGCTCGTCGTAGGCCTTCAAATCATTCCACAGCGTCTTTAGGCGCTCGTCGGCGCAATCTTCCTCGGAAAGCTTGGTGAGCACCGAGCAGATCGCCATCATCATGGTGAAGTAGCCCATCATGTACGAACGCAGGCGCGACGACTCGACATCGCTGTACAGGTGGTACGACTCCATCATGATACGCGTAACACGGAACTGTTGGTCCAGACGCTTGACCATCGTTGCCTCGTTGACGCTCTGGCCTTCGCGACCGATAAAGTAGCGGTAGAGGTCAATGTCGGCGTAGTACATGGTCTTGCAACGCGGCAGCGGTACGTAGGCGTAGATGTTGTCCACATAGAACGTGTGCGGCGGCATGGGAAGGTTGGACTCGCGCAGCACATCCGTGCGATAGCACAGGCTGTGCATGAGTAGGTTCTGGTCCAGGCGGAAATGACCGATCTGATCCCAGGAAAAGATCTTCTTGCGCGGCAGGGCAAATTTGTAACCGATAGCGGTATGCGTCCCCTCGTAAACTTTCTCGTACACGTAGTTCGAGATAAACAGGTCAACGCGCTGGTCGCGCTCCTCAAAGCCGCGCAGGATCGAAAGCATGGTCGAAAGGGCTGCGCCGTCGAGCCAGTCGTCCGAGTCGACGACCTTGTAGTAGGTGCCCTGTGCCTCGCGCAGGCCCGAAAGGACGGCGATACCGTGGCCGCCGTTCTCCTGATGCACCGCACGGATGATACCGGGATAACGCGCCTCCCACTCATCGGCTTTAGCTGCCGTCTCGTCCTTGGAACCGTCGTCGACGATGATGATCTCGATATCGGTGGCGTAATTGCTCCCCTCCAAGATGGAGGTGATGCAATGGTCCATGTCCTTGGCGGCGTTATACGAGGGAATACCGATTGTTATGACTTTATGCATGGCAGGCGATAATCTCATCCGAAAGATCGAGGGCGGAATTGGTCACGGCGTCCATATCGTAGTAACGATACTCGGCCAGACGACCCACCGGATGGAAGTTCGTCAGGTTCTGGACGCGCTCGAGATAGCGCTCGTAGAGCTCGCGGTTCTCGGGCTCCAGAATGGCGTAATAGGGCGTCTCGCCCGAGTCGGGCGTATAGGCCTTGGAGTACTCCTTCATGATGGTGGTCTTGCCGGGCAGGACCTGGCCAGTCATGTTCTTGAACTCGGTGATACGCGTGTAATCCTCGCTCGTGGTGTAATTGACGGTGCCCACGGGCTGGAACTGGTCCATATCGAGCGTCTCGAACTTCATATCGAGCGTACGGTACGGCAGAGCGCCCAGGTCGAGGTTGAACAGCTCATCGAGCGGACCGGTATAAACGATCTCGCCACCGTAGACCTTACCGTCGACCTTGACGGTGGTCTCATCGATCTCGAAGAGGTCGCGGGCGTCCACGTCGCAGAACACATCAATCAGATCGTGGTCGAGCATATGCTCAAACAGCGCGGTATAGCCGTCCTGCGGCATGCCCTGGAAGGGAGCTTGCGGGAAGTAGCGGTCATCATCGCCCACAAAGACGGGAACGCGGCCGGTGATCGAGGGGTCGATCTGATCGGGCGTCTGGCCCCACTGCTTCATGGTGTAATGCAAAAAGACGTTCTCGTATACGTAATCAGCGACCTCGGCCAAGTCGGGGTCGTTCTTCTTACGCAGCTCCATAATGGGCACCTTGACATCCTTGCCAAAGGTCTCCACGAGCTTCTGATACAGCTCCTCGCCGCGCTCGTCACCAAAGGCGAGCTTGAGACTCGCATGGTTGAAGGGCACAGGCATAAGAGTGCCGTTGATGTTGGCGAGCACCTTGTGCTGATAATCCGTCCACTTGGTAAAGCGCGACAGGAAATTGTGCACGCGCTCGTTAAAGGTGTGATAGATATGCGGACCGTACTCGTGGATCAGGATTCCGGCCTCGTCAGCGCAGTCATAGGCATTGCCCGCAATGTGGCTACGGCGCTCCAAAACGGCAACACGATAGCCGATGGTCTCGGCAAGACGGCGGGCGCAAACGGCACCGGCATATCCAGCACCGACGACAATCATGTCGTACGCGCCGGCGTTAAAGCCTTCAGGCAGGCCTGAGGTAATCTGCATCGATACTCCTTGTCAAAAGCCACGGGCTCGTTAGCTGGGCTTTTCTCGAACATTCTTCGAGACATATTTATCAGAGCGATTATAGCGCTAATGCGTCCTATAATGAGCTTGCCACACAAGGAAAGCTCAAGCACTGCGGCGTACAAATATGAAAGGTAAACCCGCTAGCAGCGGGTTTATTCGTGAACAGCCGGGCGCCTGGAGCTTAGTGAAACGCTTGTAAGGAGTAACATGAGCGATTTCCTTAACCGTATGAAGTCTGCCGCCAAGGCCGACCTTAAGACGATCGTCCTGCCCGAGGGCGAGGATCCGCGCACCATCGTCGCGGCCACCAAGATCATCGAGGAGGGCCTGGCAAAGATCGTCATCCTGGGCAACCCCGACGAGATCAACGTTCCCGGCGCCACCGTCATCGATCCGCGCAATGCCGAGAAGCACGAGGAGTACGCGCAGAAGTTTGCCGAGCTCCGTGCCAAGAAGGGTGTCACCATCGAGCAGGCTCGCGCCCAGGTGATGGACGCCACCTACTTTGGCACCATGATGGTCAAGATGGGCGACGCCGACGGCCTGGTCTCCGGCGCCTGCCACTCCACCGCCGACACCCTGCGCCCCGCGCTGCAGATCCTCAAGACCGCCCCGGGCACCAAGCTGGTCTCGGCCTTCTTCGTGATGTGCACCGACACCCCGCAGTTCGGCACTGACGGTACGCTGATCTTCGCCGACTGCGGCCTCAACATCAACCCGTCCTCCGACGAGCTCTCCGAGATCGCCATCGCCTCCGCTCACTCCTGGTCCACCTTTATGGGCAGCGTCGAGCCGCACGTGGCCATGCTCTCCTACTCCACCATGGGCTCCGCCGGCGGCGAGGTCGCCAAGAAGGTCCAGGAGGCCGTGAAGTTCTGCAAGGAGAAGGCTCCCGAGCTCGCCATCGATGGCGACCTGCAGCTCGACGCCGCCATCGTTCCCACCGTCGCCCAGCTCAAGGCCCCCGGCTCCTCCGTTGCCGGCAAGGCCAACGTGCTTGTGTTCCCCGACCTCGAGGCCGGCAACATCGGCTACAAGCTGGTCCAGCGCTTCGCCGGCGCCGACGCTTACGGCCCCATCCTGCAGGGCATCGCCAAGCCGGTTAACGACCTTTCGCGCGGCTGCTCTGCCGACGACATCGTGGGTGTCGTGGCCATCACCGCCGTCCAGGCCCAGATGGCTGAGTAGCGTACGCATCGCCCGAAGGCCGTACGGGCTAACCCCTGAAAACGTCCTCGACCAATGAAACGCCCCCGTTCTGCTCCTTCGGAGCTACGAACGGGGGCGTTTCTGGTCTGCGGAGTGTTTTCAGGGGTTAGCCCGTACGGCCTTCTACCGCCACGTAGCAATCAGGGTATCTGGGGTGGACGGCGGCTTGGCTACGAGCTGGGGCTGAAAAACTGAATGAATGGGTGCCGTTGCTGGAGGGTCAAACGATGCAGATATGGTCACTTTGGGACCGAAATGTTGGCTGCGGTCTGATGTCTGGCCCACCGGAAAGTGTGTCCCGGTTTGAAGGCGGATTGTGGGATGCAGCTTCCGCTTGGGGCCTGTTTGGGAAACTTTGGGACGGATTTTTGCTTTATTGTGGGTCGCACTTTCCGCAACGTGCCTCAACCGGAAAGCGTGTCCCAGTATTTGCGCTCGAAATGGGATGGGGTTTGCGCCGTCCGCCTGCTAGTAAAAAAGGCCTCCGGAGCTGTTGCTCTGGAGGCCTTTTTTACTAGCAAATGCGCGCGTTAGTTGTTCTTGGTCAGACGCTCGACGTCGTGGGCGATCATGTATTCCTCGTCGGTGGGGATGACCATGACCGTGACGGCGGAACCGGCGGCACTGATGACCTGCGGACCGTTGCCCACTGCCTCGCGGTTCTTGTTATTGTCGATGCGTACGCCCAGCCACTCAAAGCAGTCGCAGAAGGCCTTGCGGATCGACCAGTCGTTCTCGCCGATGCCGGCGGTAAAGGTGATGGTGTCCACGCCCGCCATGGAGGCGATCATGGAACCGGCCTGCTGCATGGCCTTGTATGCGAACATATCGAAGGCGAGCAGGCAGCGCTCGTCACCCTCGGAGGCGCGCGTACGGATGTCGCGGGCGTCGTTGGAGATGCCCGAGATGGCAAGCAGACCGGACTGCTTGTTCATCATGTCGTCGACTTCCTGGTAACTGTAGCCGCCCTCGCGCTGAAGATAGCACACGGTGGCCGGGTCGATGGAACCACAACGGGTACCCATCATCAGGCCATCAAGCGGCGTGAGGCCCATCGTGGTATCGCGGCACACGCCGTCCTCGATGGCGGCGAGCGAAGCACCGTTGCCCAGATGGCACGAAAGCAGGCGGTGGCAGCGCGAGCCCAGGATCTCCTTGGCCATCATCCACTCGTAACGGTGGCTCGTACCGTGCGCGCCATACTTGCGCACGTGGTACTTGTCGCACACGTCCTTGGGCAGCGCGTAGGTGTAGGCGACCTCGGGCATGGTCATGTGAAACGAGGTGTCGAAGACGGCCACGTTGGGCAGCTCCGGATACTTCTCGCGGCAATATTCGATTGCCGCGGCCTCGCCGTAATTGTGCAGCGGAGCAAGCGGTGCCACCTCAAGGATCTTAGCCATGACCTCATCGTCGACGACCGCGGAATCATCGAAGTGCCAGCCGCCCTGAACGATACGATGGCCAATGCCATCAATCGTAAAGTCGGTCTTCTCGAGCTCCTCGAGCACGCGAGCGATAGCAGAGCGATGATCGGGGAAAGAGACCTCCTCGGTCTGCTTGGCGCCACCGTTCTCGGAGTGGCCAAAGATGCCCATGTCCGAACCGATACGTTCGCAGTTGCCCTTGGCGACAACCTCGCGGGTATCGGTATCCAAAAGCTGATATTTAAGGCTTGAGCTGCCGGCGTTGACAACAAGTACGTTCATGAGACTCCTTTGCAGTGCAATACGGTCGACGCAGACCCCTTAAGGCGGCCGCATTTTAATAAGAAGTTATCACAACTTGATAAATAGCTATCAAGCATATCGCCCAACGAGCACAAAAGAGGGGCCGAACGGCGCTCGGTCGTCCAGCCCCTCCCCTCTTGCAATTACTTGCCGTTGACGATGCGCTCGACGTCGGAAGCGATCATGAACTCCTCGTCCGTGGGGATGACGAAAATCTTGACCTTGGAATCCTTGGCGGACAGGCACCAAGCGCCGTCGCCGCGCAGGGCGTTGCGGGCATGGTCCATCTTGACGCCCATAAAGGCCAGACGGTCGGCCACGCCAGCGCGGACAGCCGGAGCGTGCTCGCCGATGCCGGCGGTAAAGACCAGGGTGTCCATGCCGCACATGGAAGTAGCCATCTCGGCAGCCTTGGCGGCAATCTTGTAGACAAACATGTCGAAGGCGAGCTGAGCATCGGGGTCACCAGCGGCGGCGAGCTCCTCGACGTTGCGGCAGTCGTTGGTCTTGCCGCCGGTCACAGCCAAAAGGCCGGACTTCTTGTTCATCATCTCGTCGACCTCGTCGAAGGTGTAGCCACCCTCGCGCTGCAGGTAGCACACGGTAGCCGGGTCGATGGAGCCGCAGCGGGTGCCCATCATGACGCCATCGAGCGGGGTGAGGCCCATGGTGGTGTCCATGCACTTGCCGTCCTCGATAGCGCACAGGGAAGCGCCGGAGCCGATATGGCACACGACGACCTTGCGGGCCTCGCCGTTGGTCATCTCGGCGACCTTCTTGGAGATGTAACGGTAGCTGGTGCCGTGGGCGCCGTACTTACGGATGTGCAGCTTGTCGCAAACGTCCTTGGGTAGAGCGTAAGTCTTGGCGACCTCGGGCATGTTGAAGTGGAAAGCGGTGTCATAGACCGTGACGTTGGGCAGGTCGGGATACTGCTCCAGGCAGAACTCGATAACGTTGGCCTCGGGGTTGTTGTGGAGCGGCGCCAGCGGGGCGACCTCGCGGATCTTAGCGAGAACGTCCTCGTCGACGAGGGAGGAATCGCCAAAGTACCAACCGCCCTGAACGATGCGATGGCCGATGCCCTCGATCTTGACGCCGTTGGCCTCGAGGTCCTTCAGGACGACCTCGATGGCGACCTTGTGGTCGGGGAACTCGATGTTCTCGGTCACCTTCTTGGAACCGTTAGCAGCGTGGGTGAAGGTACCGCCGGTAAAGCAGACGCGCTCGCAGGAGCCCTTTGCGGACACCTTGTGGGACTTGGTGTCGATGACCTGATACTTAAGGGTCGAAGATCCCGCGTTGACGACCAGAACGTTCATGTGTCTCCCTACTAACAGGCGGTGTGGCGCCGCCAGGTTACATACGCTTCAATAATAAACCCAAACGCCCTCGCGCTCGGGTTTATTGGCGTTGATATATAAGTTATCGGTGTCTAAATACTCATGTCCTTTGGCTTGTAAGACGAAATAGCGCGGGGATATACACCAAAGAAGAAATCCCGAGCGCGACAAGCAATACGACTCGAATGCCCGCAGCGCTGCTCAACACAGCGTTGAGCAGATAGAAAAGAACAGCACCCACCGCCACCATCTGGCTTTGAACCGAAATCAATGAACAGCGCATCGAAGAATCAGCAGCATTTTGAAAAATTGAGTATTTAATTGGAGCAAACAACGAGTACGCAACCGTCTGCAGCACATAGAACACGGGCAGCAAATTAGCCGGAGTAAGGGGGATCAAAAACAAAGCTGTCAATACTAAGCGAATGATGCCGCAAATACGCGCAAAACGGCCCTTGTCGACATGAGCAATCACACTGGGCACAATAAGCCCCATGGAGGCCGAGGCAAGGAACTGGACCGCAATGGTCACACCCGAAGCGACGGAATTCATTCCGCGGCCCGCAAGCAGCAGTGAGAAAAAGTCTTCCAGGGCGACAAAAGCAAATGCCTGAGAACAGTCCATGATGAACGCTGAACGAAGAATGCCATTACACGCAATAGCGGCACCGATCATCTTCGGGCTAATTCCACGCTCAGGTGCCCCCGCAGTGCCCCCTCTTCGCATCTCAGGAATGCAGACAACGACAACCAACGTCAACACCATTGCGATGATATCTGCCGAAAGACCAATGAGATATGCACCGACAGACGAAATGAAACCACCCACGCAAGCGGAGATGGCATAAGAGGCATAGAAAACAAATCGCTCAACGACATTAAGTCTTACGAGCTGGTCCTGAGAGACGCTGTCAATGTAAATCGCTTCTATGGATCCGCTCAGACATGCAACGGCAAAACCTTTGAGAGCGAACGCACCGATTAAAAGCAGAGGGAAACGGACGAGAAGCAGGGCAGCGTAGTATCCAAGCATCCCCACGACGCCAACGAGACCGCTTGTCTTTCGTCCAAACCTATCAGCAATATAGCCAGTGGGAACTTCGAGGATGAACTTGCTCACTTGATATGCAATCATCATGCTAGAAATCGCCACTATCGAGAATCCGACTAATTCAAGGTAAACCGTCAGAAAATACAAAATGGTGCTGAAGTTCGACAGAAAAACGAACGTCATATAAAGCAAAACCGTACGGTTTTTCATGCTCCGCCCTCCAAGAGTCAACAATCTGAATCGGAATCTTGGAAAAGCATGAGGGCAAAGCCGTCAGTCATGTGTTACAAGGCGTCAACATTCACTTGACAACACGAGGCCAAATGGCCTCACGAAGCAAGATGACGCAATAGGTGAAGAAATACCGTCTGGTGTCGATCGGTCCAGGCATTTTGTCGATAGCAAAAGTAGATGGGCAAGGCTACGTCATGCGAGCCTTCAATAGAGCACTCGCTCACTTCCAATCCATCTGATGCGAGAGAAGAGCCAGAAAAACTCAATATCAATCCCCCGGCTTGAAGAAACTCAGCCTGCGCCCTGCTTCCGTATTCGACATCGCGAAAGCGGAAATTAACCAGCTGAGCTTCGGGACATTGATTGATTGCATTGAGACAGGGTGACAAATTAATGGGAACAGCGAGCCTGCCGCCCAGTAACTCACGAATGGTCATAGCGTCAACAGATTGATGACCAGCTGGGCATGAAAGAACCCTGAGCTCCTTTTCACCCATATATTTTGAAGAAAGGACGCTGTCCCGTGGTTCCTCAAACGAGATAGCCGCGTCCGAAATTCCAAGTATAAGTGATTCAAAGCATGTTGCCGTTGGCTGATGCCACACATCAAGATGAATCTGAGGGTGCGAGCTTTCAAACGAGTCGTACCAGTTTTCGGAAAAAAGGAGCCCCCGCCCGTGAAGACAGGGGGCGTAAAGACGGAAATGGCCGTCGGGCGAAACGCCGCCGTTCCCCGATTGAGCGTACTTTTTGAGATCGTCGACTTGCGCCAGGATCACGCGTGCACGACGCGCAAATTCTCTGCCCGCCGGAGACAAAACAGCCTCCCCCGCCGATCGGTCGAGCAAAACAATCTGATACTCAGATTCCAACTTTTTTATTGCCGACGAAACGGCCTGCGGACTCACGTGAACGGCGCGAGCTGCTTTGCGCACGCCGCCATAGTTCGCTACAGCTTGAAGGTATTCGAGTTGAGAAAGCTGCATAGATTACTCCAAAGGCAGCCAAGTCGACGGCCTACGCGCCCTCAGATGAGGTTCTCGCCCAGGTTCTTGCCACCGAGAACGTGCATGTGGAAGTGCATGACGGTCTGGCCGGCGTTGACGCCCTTGTTGGAGATGACGCGGAAACCGTCCTCCAAGCCCTTGGCCTTAGCGACCTCCTGGATGGCGTGAGCCATGGCGCCCATGGTCTCGGCAGGTACGTTGTCGGCGATGTCACTGTAATGCTTCTTGGGGATCACGAGCGTATGGACCGGCGCCTGGGGATTGAGGTCGTCGAAGGCGATGACCTGGTCATCCTCATAGACAACGGTCGAGGGGATCTCGTGGTTGGCAATTTTGCAGAAGATGCAATCGCACATAGTTGGTTCCTTTCTCACAGACCAAGGTAATTATATTTGGTCGGGATGGCTAGAACGAGAGGTTGTCGTCGGTGTTGGCGGCTTCGCCGTCGGCGAGCACGTCGTTGCCGTCGACGTCCTTAAGAAGCACCGAGACCTTCTGCTCGGCATCGGACAGGCGGGTGCGCAGGCTCTTGAGGAGCTCGACGCCGCGGGTATAGCTCTCGAGCGATTCCTCGAGCTCCATATCGCCCGACTCCAAGCTGCGAATGATGAGCTCCAACTCCTGCGAGGCCTGCTTGTACGTAAGCTGCTCGACCGGGGTTTTCTCTGCCATATCTGTTTCCTTTCCTAAAGGTTTATCGCTATGAAACGCGGTCTACTCGACCGTATCGACCGTTGCCGCCACGTTGCCGTCTGCCATGCGCACGCGGATGGCGTCGCCGGGCTTAAAGGTCTTGGCGCTCGTGGCCACCCCATCATCGCTGTACGCGATGGAATAGCCGCGGGCAAGCACCTTGAGCGGCGACAGGGCATCAAGCGACGCGGCAGCTCGGCCCAGGTCGGACGCGGGCTTGCTGAGCATCGAACGTCCCTGATGCTCCAGACGGGAACTCGCAAGCGTGAGCGCATGGCGCTTGCCATCGAGCCCCGAGGTGCTTGTAACCAGACGCTCGGGCAAGCGCTCAAAGTTGGAGCGGAATGTCCCGACCGAGCGTACTATGGCGCCCGACAGGCGATCAGCAGTCAGCGCAAGCTCCGATTCGCGACGCTCAACCATAAATGTGGGGTCGTTGAGGCACGGGCGGCACGCAGCCGCATCGAGTGCATCGCCCAAGCGAGCCGAATAGGTATCCCAGGCACGGCGACCACGCTGATCGAGCATCTCCAGGTCGACCTGGGCCGACCCAATCATCGATGCCATCGCGGCACCCAGGCGCTGATGGCGCGCCTCGAGTACATCGGCCAACTCCGTCATAGCCGGCGCCACCGATTCTGCCGCCGCCGTGGGCGTGGAGGCGCGGCGGTCGCTCACCATGTCGCAAATCGAGGTATCGGGCTCATGGCCAATGCCGGTCACCACGGGCACAGGACAAGCCGCCACCGCACGGGCAAGCTCCTCGTCGTTGAAGGTCATGAGGTCCTCGAAGGAGCCGCCGCCGCGCACCAGCAAGATGCAGTCGGGCGCTGGCGTGATGGCGGCGGCACGGCGCAGGCCCTCAATAAGCTCGGCCGGCGCACCCTCGCCTTGAACCTTAGCGCCCACGCAGACGAGCTCGACGAGCGGGTTGCGACGACGCAATGTGCGCTTGACGTCGTCGATTACGGCACCCGAAAGCGAGGTAACGACCGCCACGCGGGAGCAAAACACCGGGATGCGGCGCTTACGCGCTTCGTCCATCAGGCCCTCGCGGCGTAGCTTTTCGGCCAGTTGCGCCACTTGTTGACGCAGCAGACCCTCCCCCGCCAGCGAAAACGAGCGAGCGACAAAGCTCATGCGGCCCGTGGCCTTATAGAGATTGAAGCTGCCCTTAAAGCTCACCTGCATGCCGTCGCGCAGATCGAACGTGCGCTTGAGATAGGCGCCCTTCCAGATGATGCAGTCGACGGCCGCCGAGTCGTCCTTGATCTGAAAGTAGCAGTGGCCGCTTCGGGCGTTGGGACCACGAAAACCCGTGACCTCGCCCAAAACGCTCAGCTGCGGAATGGCATCGAGCGCGCCGGCGGCGATCTCCACCGCCTGGCTCACGCTGAGCTCCTTGCGCTCCTGATCGTCCGAACCGTCGAACTCGGCGGAAACGGCATTGCCGGTTAGATTCCAGCCCGCCACGCAGCCTCCTTTCGTCATCGTGCACATGGGCTCCGGCCCTGCGCAAATTCAAGTCCAACACATAGTACAGCGCCGCGGGGACACGAATCCCCGCGGCGCCTGCCTGTCCCATTTGTTATCGGTTGGAGTTTCTGTTGTAGCGAGCCATAAGATAGAGCAGCTGAATAATCGAGGTGAGCGCCGCAGCCACATAGGTAAGCGCGGCGGCCGTCAGCACCTTCTTGGCACCGTTGACCTGCTTGGAGCTCATACCCGACTGCTCAATATACGCCACGGCACGCCGGCTGGCATCAATCTCAACCGGCAGCGTAACCAGTTGGAACAGCACGCTAAACGAGAAGAAGATCAGTGCGAGGGTCGTGAGTCCCGCGATGTTCATAAACAGGCCCAAGAGCAACACGATGGTCCAGGTGTTCTGGGTAAAGTTGACGACCGGCACGAGGGCGGTGCGAACCTTCATCATGGCGTAACCGCTTTGACGCTGGGCGGCATGGCCCGCCTCGTGGCAGGCGACGGCAACGCTTGCGACCGACCCGCCCGAACGGTTGGCATCCGAGAGATACAGGTTATTGTCCTGCGGGTTGTAATGGTCGGTGAGCTCGCCGGCGACACCCTTGATACCCACGGCGTTGCAGCCGTTGGCGTCGAGCATGCGGCGAGCGACCGTGGCGCCCGTGTCGCCGTCCGAGCGAACCTTGGACCAGGTTTTGTACGTCGAGTTGATATAGTTCTGTGCGGCAAGACCAATCACCGTGCAGACAAGAACAACCAGCAGGTACAGCGGGTCGATGCCAAAGCCGTATCCATAGTAATAAGGCATGCGAATTCCTCCGAATCGAGTTACACGTTGGAGGCATTCTACCCACTCAAGCGGCTAGGCTTCCTTACAGCAATTCAATTTTGCCATCTTTGACCGTCAACCCCATGTTGCCCGAGAGCAGATCGTCCAGGCGCGAGCCCACAAGCTCAAAGCGCCAGCCTTCGCGCAAGGGGCTCTGCTCGGGATGCTCAATGTAGTCGGCCAGGTCATCGCGCGAGGCAATGACCGAGGTCGCCACTCCCGAGCGTTCGGCAACCAGGCGGATGAGCGCGTACATGAGATCCGTCACGCTCTCCAACTCCGGAGAGATCTGGCGATGCCCGCGCACCATGAGCGGCAGGCGATCGTGCGGGCAGCTTGCGCCGCGCTTGATGGCCATGAGCGCACCGTCCACGTCGCGCTCCCCCAACTGATCGGTACCGCGAATGCTGCGGAACTCCTCAACGCGCACGGGATTGCGTTTAACGAGCGCAAGCAGCGTGTCATCGGACATGACCCATTTGCGCGGGATGTTGCGGCGCTCGGCGCGGTCCTCGCGCCAGGCGGCGAGCTCGCGCGCGATACCCAGCTGGTGACGACTGCACGAGTTGATGCGTTTGACCTTGCGGAACGCCTCGTGGCGATCGGCGCGATAGTGCGACTCGTCAGCCAGCGGGCGCAGCTCGTCGAGCACCCAGTCCACGCGGCCCAGCTCGCGCAGGCGGCTCATCATCTCGGTATAGGCCACGATCAGATACTTGACGTCATCGATCGCGTACTCAATCTGCTTATCGGTCAGCGGGCGACGCGACCAGTCGGTCAGTGACTCGGTCTTGGGCAATGAGACGCCGCAAAACGTCTGCACGAGCGCGCCGTAGGAAATCTGCTGACGCTCGCCCAAAAAGGCGGCGGCCACCTGCGTGTCAAAAATCGGACGCGGCAGCACGCCTACGGTATGGAGCATGACCTCCATATCCTGCGAGCAGGCGTGGAAGACCTTGGTCACGCTCTCGTCGGCCATAAGCTCGGCCAGCGGCGATAGGTCGTCGATTACCAGGGGATCGACCGCTACGCTCTCGGCAGGGGTGGCAATCTGAACCAAACACAGACGCGGATGGAACGTGCGCTCGCGCAAAAACTCGGTATCGACGGCAATCGCGTCGAACTCACGGGCGCGCTGGCAAAAGTCGAGTAGAGCCTGATGTGTGGAAATGTACATATCAACCCATCGAATAAGGTTAGGCCCGAAAAACACGGGTAGGATATCGGCATTGCCTTACAACTATACTCGGTTAGTCACAGAACGGGAACGTAAGTATGCGCTGCCTTATCATCCACAACCCGGCATCGGGCCCCAGCTCAGATGAAATCTACGCATTCACGCACGCCCTCGCGCAGGGCGGCGACGAGGTCGTGATGCGTTTTATCGGCGATGGTATGGAACCCGAGGATGCCGTGGCGGACGTGCGCGAATTCGATCGCGTGGTCGTTTCGGGCGGCGACGGCACCGTCTCCAACGTGCTCGACCAGATGCGCGGGTGCGGTGTCCCCACGCTCGTTTTCCCCTCTGGCACAGCCTGCCTGTTCTTTAACAACATCGGTAATGCCCCCGAGGCAGCGGCGCTTGCCAAGGCTTGCCGCGCCGGTCGCACGGTCAAAGTGGACATGGGCGAGCTCTTTTGGCTCGACGAGAACGGCAACGAGAAGCGCCACGGCTTCATCATCATCGCCGGCTCGGGCTTCGACGCCGAGATCATGATGAAGGCCGCCCCCACCAAAAACGACATCGGCGAGATCGCCTACTTCCTCTCCGCGCTCGCCACGCCCAACCCCACGGTGGCGCACTTTACTATTGAGCACGACGGCATTGTCGAGGAGCTCGACGGCATCTGCTGCATGGCCGGCAACACCTCGGTCATCCAAAACGACATCAACCTGTTCCCCGACTGCCGCATGAACGATGGCATGGTCGACATTGCGGTCATCGAACCCGTAAAAACTGTGCAGCTTCTACCGACTGTGATCACCGCCGCACTCGACCCCGCCGGCAAGGTACTCGGCCGCCCGCAGTTCAAGATCATCCAAACCAAGGAAGCCAAGATCACCTGCACCCCATCGCTGGGCATGCAGTTCGATGGCGAGATTATCTCCAGCAATTCGGGCGTCTTTGGAGCCCGCGCGCTTCCGCAATGCCTCGACCTCATCGTCGACGAATTCTCCCCGCTCGGAAAATAGGAGGACCCTATGAACGACAATCCCCTGCTCGGCTTTATCATCATCGTTTTGGCCATGCTCGTCGGCTATGCGATCAACGTGATCCACCGCCGGAAGAAGTAATTCCATATTGGCATGATATTCATCCAATTATCGTCTCCCCTGCCGTTTATGCATTTGCCAAACAGCAGGGGATTCTCATTTCGGGCATTCCCAGCTACTTTATTCGGCTACAGTAATTGCAGGGCGTCTTTATTAAAATAAAGCTACAAACTGAGTATAATTAACCGCTCATCGCATATTTCATCACGCTTATCGAGTAAGTTTCTTTCATAGATGAATATTGTTTCTAGTTCGTTGCGCTAATGAGGTGTCTTTATTGGCTGAAGCCCTCTGGCGACAGAGGGCTTTCGCACGCTGGGAGGGAAAATGAGGAAAACTCACCCCGTCAACGCGCTCAAGAAGCTAGGCATAGGCCTCGCCTTTGGAGCTGCAACCATCATGTCCATGCCGACCTCTGCGCTCGCCTGCACGCAGGTCTATATGGGCAACAAGCTGACGGCCGACGGTAATACGTACTACGGCCGTGCTGAGGACTACCGCAAGCGTTACCTCAAGCACTTTGGCATCGAGCCTTCGTTTGGCCCTGGTCACACCTACAGCTCGGATGAGTCTGCATTCGTGTATACCTCGACCAAGACCTCGTATCGCTACACCTATGTGCGTGACTACCCCAGTCAGTGGGACGAGCGCTGGGATGCCTACTCCGAGGCTGGCATCAACGAGAAGGGTGTCTCCTGCTCCGCCACGCTGACCACCTACATGAATGCAGCTGCCAAGGCTGCGGACCCCCTGACCGATACTGGCATTGGCGAATATAGCTACGGCAGCGTAATCTTGGGCGAAAGCGCCACGGCACGTGAGGGTGTCGAGCTCCTCGGCAAGATCATCGACGACCAGGGCGCCTGCGGCAACGACCAGATTATCATCTCCGACAACAATGAGACCTGGCTGTTCGCCGCACTTTCCGGCCATCAGTGGATCGCCATGAAGCTCACCGATGACATCGCCTCGCTTAACCCCAACATCGGCAACCTCAACTACAAGGTTGACCTCAACGACACCGAGAACTGCCTCCACTCCGAGGGCATCGAATCTATGCCCAAGGAGAAGGGCTTCGCCAAGTACTTCGATGATGGCCAGTTCGACGTTGCCCAGACCTACGGCGAGGAAATTAGCGAAAATGCCATGCACTCTTGGACACGTTATGTCCAGGGTCGCGCTTACTTCGATGCGCCGCTCACCGAGGGCACCGACTATAAGATCGTAAAGGACACGCGCGAAAACGCCCGCGCCACGACCGGCGCTCTGCCCTTCGAGGCACAGCCCCTGTTCTTCCAGCCTGGCAAATCCAACTGGAACACCTTTGAGATGATCCGCGCGTTTGGCAACCGCGGCGAGAAGGCCCCGGGCCTCAACGCCAACACCGACGGCGCCTACGCCATCGGTACCGAAAGCAACAGCGAGATCAACCTCTTCCAGATTCGCGATGGCCTCGATCCCGAGATCGCAACCATCCAATGGGAAATGCTCTCCCGCGCCGCGTACTCCGTCGCCATCCCCTTCTACTCCGCACTGCTCACCGAGGTTAGCCCGTATTTCAGCGACCAGACCGTCTCCTACGATCACTGCAAAGAGACGGACATCGTAAACAACGAAGAACCCGAGAACTCCATCAATTACGTCCTCATGGACATCAGCTCCCTCTGCTTCGAGCATCCCGAGCTGCTCGGCGTCAACGTCCGCACCTACCTCGACGCCCTCCAGAACGAGCTCGTCGAGCAGAACTTGGAAGTCGACGAGGTCATGCAGGCCACCGAGGGCACCGAGGCCCGTACCGCCCTGGCAAACAAGGCCGGCAATGCTGCCACCGAGAACACCTACGTCAAGTGCAAGGCCTTGCTCCAGGAGATGCGCGCCTATCTGAAGGCTGAGAACTTCGACCAGCCCTTCACCCCGAGCGACCTGAACACCGAGACCAACGGCCTCAAGGTGTCCATCACCTACGCCAAGGATGCTCTTTCCACCGATCCGGTAACCCCGGATCAGCCTGGCACTCCCGAGCAGCCTGGTACTCCTGAGCAGCCCGGTACCCCCGAGCAGCCCGCTAAGCCCGAGCAGCCCACCACCAAGCCCGAGAAGCCTGGCAAGTCGGACACCACGACCACGGTAACCACCAACAAGACGAACGCCAAGGGCGGCCTGCCCACCACCGGTGATCGTTTTGATGGCCGCGTGGTGGCTGCATTCGCCATCGCTGGCGTTGCCGTCATCTCCGCGGGCGGTTACTTCCTCTACCGTCGCAATAAGGAGTAACGTCTTAGCTGAGCGGGCAAGGCAGCAATGGCAGCCTCGCCCGCTCAGCCCGCTCTTTTGACCGGCGGGAAACCCGCCTGAAATCTTTTTAAAAAGATTTCCCCGCACACACTTCGCTGTGCTATAGTGCAGCGCAACAGCAACTAGGTGCGACCGCGCCACGGCATCACGAAAGGAGCCACCGACATGAAGAACACGATGAAGTCTCTCAACAACTGGTGGTGGCGTGATGCGAATACGATCGGTCGACAGTGAGTCCCTCACGCCTGTTTTTGCGCTCTAGGTGATTGGAAGGCCTCCGGTTTCGACCGGGGGCCTTTTTCTATCTCGAGCCCGATCGCATTCGCATCACGCGCCTCCGCTTTTCTCTTGCACCCCCATTCCGAAAGGATTTTCACCATGTCTCAGAACACCACCGCCGCCCAGCCCCGCACCGTCCAGACCGCCGACCGCGGCAAACTCGACGTCCGCGCTCTCGTCCTGCTCGCCATCCTGCTCGCTGCAGGCTTCATCCTCAACTTCACCGTCGGCAAGGCCATCTCGGGCATCTCGGGCGGCATGATCAGCCCCGAGTTCATCATCTCGGCCTTCTGCCTCACCATCCTGGTCGTTCGCCCCAACATCGGCCAGGCGCTCGTCATTGGCCTCATCTCGGCAGCCGTGATCCAGATCACCACCACTTCGCCGTTCGTCGATTTTGCCGCCGAGGGCATCGCCGCCATGCTCATGGCCGGCATCGTCAACGCCGCCGGCAAGAACGGTCAGGTCAAGCCCGCGATCGCCATTGTCGCAACCTTCCTGACCACCTTTGTCTCCGGCGTCATCTTCATGGTCATCAAGATGGCCATGCTCGGCGTGGTCGGCGAGCTCGCCGCCGCCATGTTGCCCGTCGTCGCCATGACCGCCGTCTTTAACGCCATTCTGGTCGGCGCCCTCTACTTGCCCATCCAGAAGGCCCTGAAGCTCAACTAACCCGCTCGGCTTTACGAGCCACCCCATCTTGGCGTTCATTCGTCGCTCGCGTACCCAAGTACGCTTCGCTCCTCTTTCGCGCCAACCTGGGGCCCCTCGTAAAGCCGTCTCCGTGCTTCACCACCAAAGACCGTCCCAAACAACGAGCTTTTTTGGGACGGTCTTAAACAACTGGTCATTTAAGACTGTCCCCAATGACTATGAAAGGTATCCATGGAAACGATCATCAACGTCGACGATGTCTCGTTCTCCTATGGCACGCAGACCGAGCAGGCGCTCAGCCACATCTCGCTCAGTGTGAACAAGGGAGATTTCATCGGCATCATCGGGCCCTCGGGCGCCGGCAAGTCCACGCTTGCCGCCTGTCTGTCGGGTGCCGTGCCCCACCACTACACCGGCACATTCTTTGGGTCCGTCATGGTTGACGGCCACGACACCTGCGAGGTCTCGCTGACCGACGTATCGCAAATCGTCGGCAGTGTGCTGCAGGATATCGACACGCAGATGGTCGCCTCGGTCGTCGAGGACGAGATGCTCTTTGGCCTCGAGAACTTTGGCGTTCCCCACAACCAGATCGAGCAGCGCGTGAGCGAAACGCTCGAGACCGTCGGCATCAGCGACCTGCGCGACCGCGAGATCGCCACGCTCTCGGGCGGACAGAAGCAAAAGGTAGCCATCGCCGCCATCCTCGCTATGCATCCACGCGTCTTGGTTCTCGACGAGCCCACCGCGGCACTCGACCCCGCCAGCTCCACGTTGGTCTTCGAGACGCTGCGTGAGGCAAACCGCACACTTGGAATCACCATCGTCGTCGTTGAGCAAAAGGTCGCCCTGCTCTCGGAGTACTGCAACCGCGTGCTCGTGCTCAACCATGGCGAAATCGCGCTGCAGGGCGAACCACACGAGGTCTTCGCGCATACCGACGAGCTCCGTGCCATCGGCGTCGACTGCCCTCGCGTCACGCGTATCTTCAATAGCCTCGAGGCCGATGGTCTGGTAAGCGGTACCCCTTGCTTGGATGTCGATGAGGCCGAGCGCCTGATTTCGGGCATTGTCGACCCCTCACACGCAAGCAGCGACATTCAGGCACCCGCCGGCTCACCGCACGCACCGTCGTTGCGCCCTCATGCCAAGGACGCCGAACCCGTACTCACCTTCGACCATGTTGAGTTTGCCTATCCCAATGGCGGCGCCGCCGTCCACGACCTCAACCTGACCCTCTATCCCGGCGAGCTCGTGGGCATCGTCGGCCAAAACGGTGCCGGCAAGACCACGCTCACCAAGCTGCTCACAGGCCTGCTTAAGCCCGCCTCGGGCAGCGTGCGCGTCACGGGACTGGATACCGCAGCCGTTCCCACGAGCCGCATCGCCCGCGAAGTCGCAACCCTCTTCCAAAACCCCGACCGCCAGATCTGCAAGGATACCGTACTCGACGAGGTCGCTTTTGGCCTGGAGCTTGCCGGCATCGACCGTGCCGAGGCCCTGCGTCGTGCCCAGCTCGTCATCGACCGCTTTGGCCTGCCTGCCGATGAGGCACCTTTCTCGCTTTCGCGCGGCCAGCGACAAATGGTGGCGCTTGCCTCCGTCGTAGTGGTTGAGCCCAAGATCGTCGTGCTCGACGAGCCCACGAGCGGCCTTGATTACCGCGAGTGCATGACCGTCATGGAAACGGTGCGGACCATGGCCGAGCGCGGTTGCGCCGTTATCATGGTCTGCCACGATATGGAAGTCGTCTCGGATTTTGCCGAGCGCATTGTGGTAATGGCCGACGGTCGCATCCTCGACCGCGGCCGCACACACGAGCTATTCTCGAACATCGATCTCATGCGGCGTGCCTACGTGGAGCCTCCCCAGGTTATTGAACTCTCGCGCCGTCTGGCATCTTCCGTCTCGCCCGCTTTTGCGCAGGTGAGCGAGGTCACCGATGTCGTTCGCATTACCAAGGAGATGGTCCACCGTGGTTAACGTCATCGACTACATGCCGGGCGATACGCTACTGCATCGCCTGAGCCCCGTCGTCAAACTGGGCCTCGCCGCCGCCATCATCGTCGGCATCTTCTTGTCCGACACCTACGTGGCGCTGCTGGGCTTTTTGGCACTCACCCTTGCGCTGGGTGCCTATGCCGGCGTCGTCGACCGTCTGTTCTCGCTGCTCAAGTTGCTGATTCCGCTCGCGCTTATCATGCTGGTGCTCCAGCTGGCCTTTATGCGCGATGTCAATGTGGTATGGGGCTTTATCACCGACACGGGCCTCATCACAGGATCGAAGGCCTGCCTGCGCCTGCTGGGTGTGGCGTTACCGCTCATCCTCATGCTCATGGTGACCAAGCTCAACGACCTTGCCAACGCCTGCGTCGAGGTGCTGCACGTACCGTATCGCTATGCCTTCACCTTTACCACGGCGCTGCGCTTTGTGCCGGTGTTTGGTCAGGAGATGAACGCCATCATGGAAGCGCAGACCGCACGCGGCGTCGAGTACGACACCAAGAACCCCATCAAGAAGCTTAAGCTCATGCTGCCACTGTGCGTGCCACTGCTCATCTCGAGCGTGGGCAAGACCGATGCCACAGCCTTGGCGGCAGAACAGCGCGGCTTCTATCTGCGTACGCGCGCCAGCTCGTACAAGCGCTACCCCATCAAGGGCCTGGACATCGCCGTACTCATCGTCAGCATCGCCCTCATCGCCATCGGCTTCCTGTTCTAGTTCACCACCGACAGCAACCGCCCAACGCAAAAGGCCTCGGCTCGCACCAAACGAGCCGAGGCCTTTATTGTTTCACCAGATAAAACCTACCAAAATTAACCTGTCCCTTTTTGACGGGTCGGAAGCTAGAGGCGGTAGGGGACGCCGCTGCGGATGATGGATTCGCGCACTAGGACATCCATAGCATCGAGGGTGATCTCGGGCATCTCTCGATACTTCTGCAGCACCGATAGCTCGGTGCAGGCCAGAATGACACGGTCGCAGCCGCTACGGGCGAACTCCCACATCACGCGGTCGAACTTATCCATATCGGGCTCACGTCCGGCTTTCACATCATCGTAGATAAGCGACATCACATCGTTCTGACGTTTCTCGCTGGGATAGACGACCTCAACACCCGCAGCCTCGCATTCGCGGCCGTAGACGCCCGCGCCCACGGTTCCGTCGGTGCCCATGATGCCAATCTTGCGCACCGGCTCGGCCGGCATGCTCAGGTTGGGGTCGAACTCGCACTCCCCCATCACCGCACCCGCAAGGGCATAGCGCACCGACTCACGCGGCATGTGGATAATCGGCACCTTCGTAAACGACTGGATCTGGTCGTAGAAGTAGTGTGACGTGTTGCAGGGAATGGCAATGTGCGCACAGCCCAGCGACTCGAGTGCCTGGGCACACTCTTTCATGGTCGCCAGCAGCTTGGCGTGCTCGCCGGTCTTAATGGCCAGCGTGCGGTCGGGCATGGTCGACTTGGAGAGCACCACCATGTCGATATGTTCCTGATCGCAGGCAGCAGCCGTATGGCGCACCACCTGGTCGTAGTAATACGACGTGGCCTCGGCGCCCATGCCGCCGATAACTCCCAGCTTTTCCATCGCCGCCTCCTTGGTGACGTTTGCGCAATTGCGCGTATCATACCCGCGCCCGCCCGATGTAAACCGGACGGGCGCCGCACTCATCTACTTGTAATACGTCTTGAACAGCTTAAAGTGGCGCAGCTTGGTGTGCCACATGCGCAGCCAGCGGTTAAAGACAAAGTCGCCCTTCATAAACGAAGGGTCGGCGCCCTTGCCTTCCTTGTCCAGGCGATGCACCTTAGCGCGCAGCTCGGGATCCTTGACGTACTTGTCGACGACGCCCATGGGAACGACCATCCACAGCGCCTCGTCCTGCGCCGTCACAAACTCCGGCTCAAACGGGCGGTTGAACACATACTCGTCCACCACATACTTGGCAACGTTAAAGCCGCTGTTAGTGACGTAGTAGTTGCTGCGACCTTGGCGCGTGTTGAAATCGAAGAACTTAAACGAGCCGTCGCGCTCGTCATACTTAACGTCAAAGTTGGAATAGCCCACAAAGTGAAGGTCCTCGAGCAACTTGCGCACGCCGCCCATGAGCTCGTCATTGGGCTCGGTGATGATACAGGCGTGGTTGCCGACACCGTGAGGCTGATGCTCCTCGAGCAGCACGTGACCCAGGCACATCATGCGCACCTTGCCGTTGCGGTCGGAATAACTGGTGAGCACGCGCATGTACTCGTCATTGCCGGGCACGCGATCCTGCAAGATCAGGTCGTCGGTGTAGCCGCTGGCATACGAGTCGCGAATGACCTGTTCCAGCTCGGCACGGTCGGCAATCTCATAGGCCTTTTTCTGGCCCTCGAACTCGTGCTGCCACCACATGATGCCGTCAGAAGGCTTCAGAATCATCGGGTAGGGAAAATCGATCTGGTCGAGCACTTCGGCAGGCGCCTCGCCTTGGGCGTTCAGCATCGCCATGGTGAAGGTAAAGGTATGCGGATAGGGCACGCCATGCTTCTCGCACAGCTCGTAGAAGATCTCCTTCTTCTGACACTGCTCAAGCATGCTATAGGGAGCGTAAGGCGCGACGATGTTATCCGCCAGCTCATGGGCATCCTTGGCCTGAGCCACGAGGGCAACATAGTTATCGCCACAGCCCACAAGGACAATCGTCTTATCGGCATGCGCTTGGGCAATGCCGTTGACGGTCCTGAGCATCACGGGCATGGTATCGATGTCCACGTTGGGCGTGTAGTCGATAATCTGGCTGCGGTACGCGGGACCCGTCTGATACTTGCCAAAGACCAGGCTCTTGACCCGATACTCCTCGTAGAAGGCGCGCGCCACCGAATACGCGTTGATGTCGCCGCCGAGCAGCACGGGAATAAACTCGCGCTCTGTAAACTGCAATGCCATGGAAACTTCCTATCATGAACTGCCCACACGACGGGCGGTCTTTGTGCAACTGATTTATTCTAGCGTGCCGAGCCGCCGGCACCCAAAGCTCCACCGTATCTATGGCAATCAACGTAATCGTCCAGCACGAAGGCCGCACTCACCGCGATGGGGCCTTGTAGCTGCAAACCCACTGTTGAGATAGCTTTCACGACCGAAAGCCCGTCCGCAAACAGGCCCCCGTAACGTTAAAGTTGAACTCTATGGTTTCTCAACAATTCATCATAACTGCAGGTCAAAGCCAAAGCCTCAAGTTCAACTTGACCCTTTGGAACCTTTAAGGTTCAAGTTGAGGTCGAAAGCAGTAGTAGAATACCGTTCGAACCATAACCTACGATTGATTGCAGAGGGACTGGATGCAGCATTCGAATCATCGCACCGCAGCGCTCATTGCGTCGAAGCCGGCTCGTATCATCACGAGCGCCGCGCTCGCCGTTGCGCTGACGGCCACACCGATGCTCTCCCCCGTTGCGGCGTATGCCGCCTCGCAGGCAACGCAGGACCAGCTTTCCGCAGCCCAGCAGAAGATCGAAGCCGCCACGAGCGCCTACAACGACGCTCGCACCAAACTCGATGACCTGCAAAAGCAGATTGACTCCAATGAGGCAAGCATCGAGGAAATCGAGGCTAAGCTTCCCGAGCAGCAGGCCAAGGCAAGCTCTGCCATGCGCGATCTGTACAAGTATCAGAAGGGCACCAATCCCATCGTGAGCTTCCTGGTCAACGCGCAGAGCCTGGGTGAGTTCATCACGACCTGCAAATACACCAACCAGATCACGAGCTCGAGCGTCGACGAGATCGAAGAGCTCAATAACATGCAAACCGAACTCGAGCAGAACAAGGCCGAGCTCCAGCAGGCCAAGTCTCAGCTTGAGGCGGAGCAGAAAAACGCCGAGGATGCGCTGGCGCAGGCCCAGCAGCTCCGCAGCGAGGCACAGGCAAAAGCCGAGCAGGAAAATGCCGCCGAGCTTGCCAAGCTTGAGGCCGATAAGGCCGCTGCCGCCGAGAAGCTCTCGGGCGAGGGCGTAAGCGGCAGCAATTCCAGCAGCCAGGCCACCAACACCAACACCACCATCGACACCACGGTGAACAACGCCAATACCGGTAGCTCCGATTACGATTCGTTCATTAATGAGTGGACGGGCCGCATCGACAATTATCTCGCCGGCTCCCCCATGGCAGGCCAGGGCTACAACTTTGCCGTCGCCGCTTGGAATACCGGTGTCGACCCCCGTTGGTCCCCCGCCATCGCCTGCATCGAGAGCACCAAGGGTGCTTATTGCGCCAATTCTTACAACGCCTGGGGCTGGAGTGCCCGTGGCGGCGGTTGGCGCAGCTTTGGCAGCTGGAGCGAGGGCATCTCCGCTCACGTCGCCTATCTGGGCGCCAACTACGGCTCCACCCTTACCCCGGCAGCGGCCAAAAAGTACTGCCCGCCCACGTGGCAGGACTGGTATAACAAAGTTGCCGCTCAGATGAACCGCATCTAAGTGCAACTGCAAAGGGCCCCAATGGGGCCCTTTTCTTTTAGGTAGCGGAGATATCGACGACGCCGGTCGCATTGGCAACCGCGACTATGACGATCATGCATAGGAGCAGCACACCCAATGCCTTGAGCCAGAGTTTCGCGAGCTTCTTGCCGCGATAGCTGTCGAGCAGTGCGAATCGCCGACGAAGACGGCGCTTATCGAGCAGCGCAAAATGCATAAGCACCATAAGGCCATCGACAAAGAAATAATACTCGATTATGAGAAGCCACGTCGGGTAGCCTTGGTTTGCTCCCGTGGGGTGAAAGACGGCAAAGTGACTTCCGGCAAAGAACACAAGTAGCGAGAAGCAGACAAGCGTATTCCAAATGCGCCCCAGAGACTCCGGAACGCGAGAGAGCAGACCGCATGCAGCGGAGGCGGCAGGCCTAGGAAGCCCTGCGGGGTTCTGGAGCCCTTGGGGCGTCAACACCGTCTCCGAGGCCGGAGTACGGACAGGCGCAGGCGCAGGAGGCCGCACGGGGCGACTCAGATCGTATGCCGCGCGCGTAGCCCGTCCCAAAGCTTCCGCACTCGCAAAACGCTTAGCCGGGTCGAGCGCCATCGACATGCAGATGGCATCGGCAAGTGGAGTGGGAATGCCACGCGCCTCGCATTGCTCGCGCATGTCGAGCCCTGGTTTAGGATCGATTCCCGTCAAGCAGAAGAACAACAGGGCGCCAAGTGCGTAGACGTCGCTGCGCACACTCGTCTGCCCAAACCCATACTGCTCGGGCGGCGCATAGGGTCGCGTGCCAAACTTGACGGTGTCGGCATCGGCGCCATCGCGCCATACGCGCGCGATCCCCAAGTCGATAATCACCAGCGATGAAAACGTCAGGCCCTCATCGAGCGTACGGCTCGCACCTGTCACGATGATATTCGATGGCTTGAGGTCGCGATGGATCACCGGCGCCGACGTCTCCCCCGCCATTGCAAAACCGGCGTGGAGCTCGCCCACGGCGTCGCAAAGGGCAGGATACAATTCACGTGCATAATCGGGGGTGGCTCCCAGACGGTCCACCAGCACCCCGAGCGTCTCTCCTTCGATATATTCCATAACCACGTTGAGCTCGTCGCCCACACGACGGCAATCGACGATTCTGGGCAGGTGCTCAAAACGCCCGCCCGCCCGCTGGGCGGCAAACAGACGCCCGTATGCCCCGCCGATTTGAGCCGAAGCATCGATGCGTTTACGGACAAAGGGGCCGAGCGAACCACCGCCGGTTCCTTCAAAGTACACGAGCTCAGTTGTTTCAACGGACGAGCGCTTAAGTACACGCTCCACGCGATAGCTGTCGTCGCGATCGAGCGACGCCAGGTGCTCGGCAAGCGCTGCGGTCAGCTCGTCATCGGGATATGTTGGGGTCTGAGTATCCATAGCCTCCATCATAGCGCAGGGCGCAGACACCCCATGGCATCCGCGCCCCGTTCGTTTGCATCGTTGTTCGGCAGCTCCGCCGGCTCAGATATCAGCCGCTAACTCACCGTCTCCTCGCCAAAGCGATACAGCTCCTCGTTGACCTTTTGGAGGCTGCACCCGCGATCGATGCAAAAGATGATAATCGCGTCACGGCGGTCCTTGCAGTTAAGGACGCTTACCCCGGCAGCCGTCAGCGCACGGTTGGTCTCTTTGAGCGTCAGCGCCATCGCAAAGGCAATCTGCAGCACCTTATTGCGACTCGGGTGACGCGCACCGGTAAAGATCTGATAGCCAAAGGTCTCATTGAGATCGGCCATACGAACCACGCGCGAACGCTCCAAGCCCTTTTCCTGCAGCAGCTGCTTCAGATAGTCCGAAAGCGACGGGGCGGCAAAGTCGTGCTCCCTGATATAGCCATCGATGTTCGGCGCATCGAGAAGCTCGTTGAGCAACTCCTCGGTCAGCTTTTTATCGGGCATACGACTTCACCTCCCCCAGTGCATGCAACATGCTAGAAACCGCTTACGTCCGAACGCTCCCAGCTAGCAACCTGGTCGGGAGACACCGTACCCAGCGCCTCGAACTTCCAGGAGCCGCCCGCCTTCAGATGATTGGTGTTTGCAAGAGCCGTTCCAACCTGGTTGCCATCGGCATCATACAGAACATACTCAATCTGAATGTAGCTCTTTTCCTTGTCCGTGTTATTGGTCAGCGTGCCCGTGATCTTATAGGTAAACTGATTGGAAGTGTCTTCAGCCTCGTCAGCAATGGTATACGGTTCTTGCGGTTCTTTTTGCTCCTCAGCCTGCTGTGCCGTCTCGGCAGGTTTTGCCGAATCGCTCGCAGACGAATCGGTTGAGTTGCCGCCCATAGAGCCCACGGCACCGACAATAACCAGCACCACGATGATGCCTAGGACAATCTTGCCGATCGGCTTCTTTCCCTCTTTTGCCATTATTCATCCTTCCTACGATCCGGCTACCGTGCCGGCACACAGCACATCGTAGGAAGGATTGAACTTGAATTCATTAGCTGAGAGCTAAGGTTGCGGTAAACGGCCAATGCAGTTGTCCAAGCGCCGAGCAAACGCACTTTGCGCGACCGTCTGCCAGTGGTGATCAACCCACCGTGACGGATTCCCCGGTAAAGGCACTGATCATCAACAGGACAAAGAAAACAAGGTAGCTGACACTCAGCAGGTACGCAATGATTAGAAAGATGACCCAGCCGACATTGGTTTTACCGTCGGCACGGCGTCGCTCGCGATTGCGGCAGAGCCAAATCGTCACGCCGATGGCAGTGATAAACAGTACGAGTGCCGCCGCAGCCAGCCCAGCAAGCGCAAACATCACGCCAATGCTCACAGCAATAACCGGGAGCAGCAGCAAGCCGCACCCACACCCACCAGGACTATACACGGCAGACTGTCGGCGTCGCTCCATCGTCACTCCAAGCCAAGCAATCGTTTGTAGACATCGAGGCCCTTGAGTAGGATTTCCTCGTCAAAGAGCATGCTATCGGTATGCAGGGCGCTTGTTGCATAGGCGGGGCAGCCATCCGAATCACTCGGGT
Organism: Collinsella sp.; assembly: GCA_019419585.1. Classification (GTDB taxonomy): domain Bacteria; phylum Actinomycetota; class Coriobacteriia; order Coriobacteriales; family Coriobacteriaceae; genus Collinsella. The sequence continues at coordinate 33,979 of DXZQ01000006.1, forward strand.
TGTCTTGGCCCTCTGGCACGCCCGTGCCCAGCAAGAAGAACACGCCCGGCAGATGCCGCTGATAGAACGCGAAATCCTCGGCGATTAGCAGCGGCTTGTCCACGAGCTGCAATTCGGGCAGAGCGGGCGCGATTCGGGCAAACAGCTCGGGGTCGTTGTCGACCGGCGGATAGCCCTCGGCAAAGTCGAGATCGTACGTGCAGCCCGTTGCAGCGCATGCCTCATCAAGCACGCGGCACACACCCTCGCGTGCACGGTCGAACATGTCGTCCGTAAACACACGCAGGCTTCCGGCCACATGGGCCTCCCCCGCCACCGCGTTGCAAACCGTACCGGCCCGCAGCAGACCAAACTTACCGATACAGGGCTCGTCGGCGCCCAACTCGTCCATCAGCTCGCGCTCGGCAACCAAAAACTTCGCTGCCGCCAATGCGGCATCGTGCGACTCCTCGACCGGTACGCCATAGGTCTTGGCGATATGGATGCTCATCCCGTGAATGTGCACATGCGTCTCGCTCGAACGCGCTAGCAATGGACCGGGACAGCTCGCCAGCGTGCCGGCGGGAAGGTCGGGCCACACGTGAAAGCCAAAGATACGGTCGGCACCATAGCGCTCGAACACACCGCTCTCGCATACCGTCTTGGCACCACCGGTCGTCTCCTCGGCAGGCTGGAACACAAAGAGCACGTTACGCTTAATGACACCCGGCCGCTCGCGAATCGCACGGTCGACATACGTCGCTGCGGCAAGCGCCATGGCCATGTGCCCATCGTGTCCGCAAGCGTGCATCTTTCCGGGATGCGTCGAGGCAAAGGCCGCACCCGTCGCCTCCGCGATAGGCAGCGCGTCCATGTCGGCGCGGATCGCCGTGGCGTGCACGGCACCAACGCCAGCATCGAAGAAAGCACAGACGCAGCTGGGGCAGGGATGGGTCACTTCACAGGCAAGCGAGGCGAGCACGCCCTCGATATAGGCTATGGTTTGAGGAAGATCGAAATCGAGCTCCGGAATGCGATGCAGGTCGCGACGATAGCGACGAAGTTCTTGGAGCTCGGTCATAAAGGATCCTTTCATGGGGCATATCCATTCGCACAATATTGTGATGCAGAATTGTGACGCCCTTGTTTCTAGCATATCCCTGCATTTTTTAAACGTTATATACGAATACTCTTGTTTGGTAAAGTGCAACGTGATAGGGTCGTTACCACTTGATAGAGGCGCGGGCACGAAGAGCCGCGGGCGAGCCGGCAGGCTTTGACCCCGCGGGGAGGCGAAACCCGCCGAACTGGGTTTTTCGGGCACGAACAACCTGGTGGGCCTGCGGGAAACACCCGCAGGACTGTCTGCAGCAATGCGGGAGCGCTATCCGGACATTGGGTCCACGCTATGCGGATTCGATGCGCAGATGGCGCCGTCTGGATAGCGAGGTTTACGGGACATGGCATTGACCCCCAACGAGGCATATGCGGCCAAGCAGCCGTTTGTGGACAAGGAGACACTCGAGCATATCGTCGAGCAGTTCCCCACGCCGTTTCATCTATACGACGAGGCGGGCATCCGCCGCAACATGCAAGAGGTGCGCGACGCCTTTGCGTGGAATCCGGGCTTTAAGGAATACTTTGCCGTCAAGGCCAACCCCAACCCGGCACTCATCTCCATTCTTAACGAATACGGCTGCGGTTGCGATTGCTCGAGCTATACCGAGCTTATGATCGCCCGCTCGCTGGGCATCACCGGACACGACATCATGTTCTCGTCCAACGACACGCCGGCGGCGGACTTTGAGCTCGCCGACAAGCTGGGGGCCATCGTCAACTTTGACGACATCAGCCACATCGAGTTCTTTGAGCGCGTTGCGGGGCCCATCCCCAAGACGGTCAGCTGCCGCTTTAATCCGGGTGGCCTGTTCCAGCTCTCCAACGGCATCATGGATAACCCCGGCGACTCCAAATACGGCATGACCACCGAGCAACTCTTCGAGGCCTTCCGCACGCTCAAGGCCAAGGGTGCCGAGGACTTTGGCATCCACGCATTCCTTGCCAGCAACACCGTCACCAACGACTATTACCCCAAGCTCGCGCGCATCCTCTTTGAGCTTGCCGTGCGCCTGAAGCGCGAGACCGGCACACACGTCGCCTTCATCAATCTATCCGGCGGCGTCGGCATCCCCTACCTGCCCGAGCAGCAGGTCAACGATATCCATGCCATCGGCGAAGGAGTGCATGCAGCCTACGACGAAATTCTGGTTCCCGCCGGCATGGGCGATGTGGCCATCTGCACCGAGATGGGCCGCTTTATGATGGGCCCCTACGGCTGCCTGGTCACCAAAGCCATCCACGAAAAGCAGATCTACAAGGACTATATCGGTGTCGACGCAAGCGCCGTCGATCTGATCCGCCCCGCCATGTATGGCGCCTACCACCACATTACGGTAATGGGTCAGCCGGGTGGCGCCGACAAGACCGCGGCGCCTGTCACAAACACGTACGACATTACGGGCAATCTGTGCGAGAACAACGACAAGTTCGCCATCGACCGCGAGCTACCGCAGATCGACATGGGTGATGTGCTCGTGATCCACGATACCGGCGCGCATGGCTACTCCATGGGCTACAACTACAACGGCCGCCTGCGCTCCGCCGAGGTGCTGCTGCGCCCCGACGGCTCGGCCGACCTTATCCGCCGCGCCGAGCGCCCGGACGATTATTTTGCCACGCTCGACGTGCTGCCGTGCGGCCGTGAGCTGCTGGCCAAATCGCGTGCCGATGCCGCCCGCCGTCGCGCTCAGGACGAGCGCCTGGCCGTCGCCGCCCAATGGAACAAACGCATCCAGATCGCGGAAGCGAAGGAGAAGAACATGGATATCCGCAACCTCGAGGGCTCGATCGTCGCCCTCGTCACGCCGTTTAAAAAGGACGGCAGCGTCGACTTTGACGCGCTCGAGCGCCTTATCGATTTCCACTTGCAAAATGGCACCGACGCCATCCTCACCCTGGGCACCACCGGTGAGAGTGCCACGATGACCGATGACGAGGACAACTCCGTTGTCGCCGCCGTAGTCAAGCATGTTGCAGGACGCGTCCCCGTCATCGCCGGCTCGGGCTCCAACTCCACGCAAACCATGCTCACCAAGTCGCTCACTTACCAGGGCTTGGGAGCCGACGGCCTGCTGCTCATTACCCCCTACTACAACAAGTCCAATGAAGAGGGTATCTATCAGCACTTTAAGACCGTGGCCGATGCCGTGGACAATCCTTGCATCCTGTACAACATCCCTGGTCGTTGCGGCTGCGGTATCAGCGAGCACAACGTAGAGCGCCTGGCCGCACATCCCAACATCATGGGTATTAAGGAAGCCTCGGGCAACGTCGCTTACGCGGCCAAGATCGCCCACCTGCTGTCCGACGACTTCCGCATGTACTCGGGTGAGGATGCCCTCACCGTGCCGCTCATGAGCCTGGGCGCCTCGGGCACCATCAGCGTGTGGGCCGATGTTCAGCCGCAGCTCGTGCACGACATGTGCCGCGCCTATCTGGACGGCGACGTGGAGCGCGCCCGCGACATCCAGATTGCCGGTCAGCCGCTCATCAATGCCCTCTTTAGTGAGGTCAACCCCATCCCCGTTAAGGAAGCACTCGCTCAAATGAATATGATCGAGGCAAACTACCGCATGCCGCTATGCCCCATGGCAGACGACACGCGCGCTGCACTTACCGATGCTCTGAAGGGAGCTGGTCTGCTTGATTAAGACCGTCATTATGGGAACGGGCCGCATGGGCTCGCTCATCCGCACCACCGCCGAGGGCGTTGTCGACGCCGCCGGTCAGCCCGTTTTTGATATCGTCGCCCAGATCGGTTTTGATCTGTCCAAGCTCGAGAGCGCCCCGGCAGCAGACATCATCATCGACTTCTCGAACGTCGTGACCTTTGACGCCGTCGTCGCCTATGTCAAGCGTACAGGCGCCGCGTTGGTCTCGGGCACCACGGGCTACACACCCGAGCAGATGGACCGCCTGCGCGAGCTGGGTCAGAACGCCCGCGTCATGCACTCCGGCAATTACTCCATCGGTATCGCAGCCCTGCGTCATCTGGTAGCACAGGCTACACGCGAGCTGCCCGGCTTTGACTGTGAAATCGTCGAGACGCACCATAACCAAAAGGTCGACGCCCCCAGCGGCACTGCCAAGTTGTTGCTCGACGCCGTCGTCGAAGCTGAACCCGAGGCAGGCTACCACCCCATTTATGGCCGCGAGGGCATGTGCGGCGCGCGTGACCCCAAGGAGATCGGCATGCACTCGCTGCGCGGCGGCACCGTCGCCGGCGTGCACGAGGTAAGCTTTTTCGGCCAGGACGAGGAGGTCACGCTCACCCACCGCGCCACGAGCCGTCAGATCTTTGTCAACGGCGCCTTGGCAGCCGCGCAGAAGCTCGTCACCCGCGAACCCGGCTTCTATACGTTCGACCAGGTCATGTTTGCCTAACCAGGTATCAACCGAATTCACCCAAAGGAGAGATAGCAAATGAGCAACGCAGCCGAGATGGATGCACAGGAGATTATCAACTACATCGCCACCGCGCCCAAAAAGACGCCCGTCAAGCTGTATGTGCGCGAGAAGCCCGGCATGAAGGTTGCCTGGGGCGACGCACATGTCTACGGTGGTCGTCGTGGCAAGACCGTCTTTGGCGACTGGGATGAGCTTAAGGCCATCCTGGACGCCAACGCCGATTCCATCGATTACTACGACGTCGAGAATGACTGCCGCAACTCCGCCGTGCCCATGCTCGACCTTAAGGGCATCAACGCTCGCATCGAGCCGGGCGCGATCATCCGCGACCGCGTCGAGATTGGCGACCGTGCCGTCATCATGATGGGCGCCATCATCAACATCGGCTCCGTTATCGGCGAAGGCTCCATGATCGATATGGGCGCCGTGCTGGGCGGTCGCGCCACCGTGGGTAAGAACTGCCACATCGGCGCCGGCACCGTGCTGGCAGGCGTCGTGGAGCCCGCCAGCGCCACGCCCGTCATCATCGAGGACGATGTCATGATCGGTGCCAATGCTGTGGTCCTGGAAGGCGTGCGCGTGGGCAAGGGCGCCGTCGTGGCTGCCGGTGCCGTGTGCGTCGAGGACGTCCCCGCCGGTGCCGTCGTGGCCGGTGTCCCCGCCCGCGTCATCAAGATGCGCGACGAGAAGACCGACAGCAAGACCGGTCTCGAAGAGGGCCTGCGCCAGCTCTAAGGTTACGCGGTTTTACCAAACCGCGTAACGGCTCGACGCTGCACCTTTGGTTCCGTCGTTCTAACGAACGACGGACCGGTCGACGCTACAAGCGCCCCTAAGCGGCAATCTGACGTTCAATCGTCGGTCGCGTACCAAAGTACGCTTCCCTCCTCTTTCACGTCACCTTGCTCGCTTAGGGGCGCTTTCGCTGACTTATGCTCAGTCTGCAACTCAATTGAGCTCCAAGCAAAAAGGCCGAAGACCCAAAGGGCTTCGGCCTTTGCTTTCCCGCTGTAGGCGTAACGCAACTTATCGATTCTCGATGCTGCCGATGTTTTTGAGCTCGATGGAGATGAGGCCGTTGGGCTCGTTGACGAACTCGATGTACTCGGAGTTCGAACCCATCTCGGCCGGGAAGCTGATCTCGATACCCGTGTCGGTACGGATCTTGTGATTGCGCACGGCCGCGCGCTCGACCTGCTTGCGCTCCACGGGCACGCGCTCGGGTACCTTCTCCTCGGTCAGCGCCGCACGCACGCTCTCCTTGATGACCGGCTCGTCCTCAAAGACCTCATCGACGATATCCCAAGGCGGCAGTTCCTCGTCGTCTTCAACCTTCTCGGCAACGGCAGCCTTAACCTTAGCGAGCGCTACGGCCGTGTTGGCGCCGTGCTCTTCAGCGACCTCCTCGACCACGCGCGTCACCGTGTCGATGACCTCCTTACCCGAAACGCCCGTGTCGCATTGCAGCAGGCCGTCGGGAATGAGCATGCAATCCTCGCCGGCAATCTTGCGCTTCTTGTCCACGTAGCCGATCTCCATGGTGCTCGCACGCACGATGGCATAGCTCGGCACCTTTTGCGAAGGGTTCGGCAGAATGGCATAGTGGCGCGCGATGTCGTTACGAACCTCGCCCTCTTCGCGACCCACCTCGTGCATGAATGCCTGCTTGGAGCCCAGCAGCATCACGGCAAACCAGCGGGCATCCTCATCATCGTCAAAGTCCGCCACCAGCACGTCAGTGGACTCGGCTTTCTCGGCCTTGGTAAGTTCGGAAGAGATGAACTCCGCAATCTGCTGCGACAGGTCCACGAACTCACGCTCACCAAAGAAATAGCCCTTGAGCTCGCCGCCGAATGCGGAGTTCTCGGCAAACGTGGCACGCTTGTTGTCGGCCGAAGTACGAGCGCGGCGCAGATGCGTGGTCACGAAGTTGCGCACGGTACGGCTCTCTATATCGAGCTCGCGCTGGCTCATGACGTTGACGGCAGAGTCAAAGTCCAGGATATGCAGGATCGCGTGATTGATTTTCATATACGGCATTCCGTTCTAGATCGATTTCGGCACGAACCAGTATAGCGGTCGAGCCTGCCCCAGGCGCATCGAAGCTTGGTGCATCGGGGACAGGTTGCTTTGCGCCAATGGTTAGCGCAGGAGCTCGGACTGCCAAGCCTCGAGCTGTTCTGCCAGGCTCTTACCACTAGAAGGCACGCTGAACTCTGGACGCCTGGGCAGCAGTGCACACTTAAGAATCGCAACGATGGTCTGCGAGACAAAGCGTCGCGTATCCTTGTCAAAGCCTTGCGCAGCCTGGAGCATCACGGGCAGGCTCTCGCGCAGATTCCCAGCGATATCCGTAAACCGCTCAGCACCCGTAGCCTCAAACACGGAGAACAACGCATCTACAAAACGCTCGCGCTCGCTAGGCGACACTGCAAGCAGCATCTCGCGAATGGAGCCATCAACGTATCGAGCACCGGCGGACAGGCGCTCACAGTACACGAAGTCGCAACCATCAACCACCCAGCTAAAGGGATTGTGCTGCAGCAGGCTGAACTCGGTGCTCTCAACGATGGCATAGTCCTCCTGTGTCTCGAACATCATGCCAAAGATCGACGACCGAGGTAGCGTCTTGTCGATTCGACCGGAAAGATCGGCAAAGGCGTCGCCGTTCAGGAACTCCTCGACGAAGCCCGGACCATCATGGGAATATGCCCGTTCGATTCGCTCACGGGCGACATCGGAGCACATCGCCGCACCGTACACCGCAAGGTTTCCACCCTTGGAATGACCTCCGCACAAAAGCTGTCCGTCAATCGCATCCGCCGCCTCGTCCACATAACGCGCCGCGGATTCCTGGGCCGGCACAGGACACCGGAACGCCATGTTAAAGTCCTCTTTCCAGCCCACAATCGTGCTGTCAGTCCCCCGGAAGGAAAGATAGCTAAACCCCGCCGGAAACCGGAACGCCATGGCTGCAAACTGTTCTGTCGCCGCCACATCGCTCACGGCACGATAGCCGCAAACGCGCACGCCGCGGTAGCGAGGGCTTGCTGCCACGGCCTCCAACAAGGCCCTGCTCCCCTCTGGGTCCCACAAGTCGTCAATCATGCCCCGGTAGCACTCGGCACGCAGCAGCTCGCGTACGTCTAGGCCCTGCCAGTTCGTCAGCTCCGCCATATCACCCGGCAAACGCAAATAGGACAACCACGCAAAGACCAGGCTATCCACCGCGCAGAACGGCCGCTTCTCAAACGGATCAAATGCCGTCTGGGCATAGGTCAAAAAATTAGGCGAATCCGACATGGCCCTCCCATCAACTATGGTGCATTGGGATGGTGCAAAGTAACCTGACCCCCTTGCACCAAAAAGGCGCCCGGACCGTGTGGCCCGGACGCCTTTCATTGTAGCCTGTTGCCCAAAAGAGCTTGATTTAGCAGGAGAAATCGACGCTGTCGATGATGTCCTTGAGGGCCTTGGCGGAGACGGTGAGCTCATGCTGCTCGTCATCGTTCAGCGGCACGGGGACGCGGCAGACAACGCCGTCGCGGCCAACGACAGTCGGCATGGAGATGGCAAGATCGGACAGGCCATACTCGCCCACCATGAGCGAGGAGACAGGCAGAACGGTCTGCTCATCGCGCATGACGGCGGTGCAGATGCGCTTGACGGCCATGGCGACGCCGTAGTAGGTAGCGTGCTTCTTCTCGATGATGGTGTAGGCGGAGTTCTTGACGTCCTCGGCGATGCGCTTCTCGGCGGCCTCGTGCTCCAGATGACCGTGAAGCTCGCAGAAGGTGTTCAGCGGCACGCCGGCAACCTGAGCGCTGGACCAAGCGACAAACTCGGAGTCGCCGTGCTCACCCATGACATAGGCCTGGACATCGCGCGGGTCAACCTCGACGTGGGCACCAAGCATCTGCTGTAGGCGGCCGGTGTCGAGCACGGTGCCGGAGCCGATGACATGGCCCTCGGGCAGGCCGGACATCTTGATGGCGGCGTAGGTCAGAACATCGACCGGGTTGGAGACGATGAGCAGAATGCCGTCGAAGCCGGACTTCTTAATCTCGGGAATAATGGACTTAAAGATGCTGACGTTCTTGTTGACCAGGTCCAGGCGGGTCTCACCGGGCTTCTGGGCAGCGCCAGCAGTGACGACGATCATGGCGGCGTCGGCGACATCGGAATAATCGCCGGCGTAGATCTTCATCGGCTCGGCAAACGTCATGCCGTGCGCGATATCCAGGGCCTCACCCTCGGCGCGGTTCTTGTCCACGTCGATGAGGACCATCTCGGAGAACAGACCGCTCTGCATCAGCGCGAACGCCGAAGACGAACCGACGAAACCGCAGCCGACGATAGCGACCTTCTTCTCGTTAACCATTAGAAACTCCCATCTCTCTCCACAAACAAGCCGCCCGGGAACGACCCGAGCGGCTTGCCGTAATCCCAATACATCCAATCGGGACTTTGATTATGCTCCTATTCGCAGCCAAAAATCGACCGTTTACCGAAATTGTTTGCAGGATTCGTAAAATAACTGCACGAAATCGGTTTCGAGCTATTGACGAGCCAAAATACCTTTCTAATACAGGCCCGCCTCGCGAATGGCCTCGACAGCCAAAGCGATCTGGTCGGGCGGCAGGACCAGCGCCATGCGCACGTGCCCCTCGCCCGAAGGACCAAAGCTCGCACCCGGCGTCACCACAACGCCGGCCTTCTCCATGAGCTCCTCGCAAAACGCCATGGAATCGGTGCGACCACCGGGAAGCTTGGCCCACACAAACATAGAGCCATGTGCGTTGGGTCGCTCCCAGCCCAGGTCCTCAAGACCGTCGCACAGGGCATCGCGGCGCTCCTGGTACTTCAGACGCTGCGCCTCGACCTCATCGCGCGGGCCATTAAGGCACGCGATGGCGGCCTTCTGGATCGGGAAGAACATGCCAAAGTCGATCTGGCTGCGCAGCTTGGCAAAGGCAGAGACCACATCCTCGCGGCCGACCAAAAAGCCGACACGCGCACCGGTGACGTTAAACGACTTGGAGAGCGAGAAAAACTCAACGCCCACCTCGAGCGCGCCGGGATACTGCAAGAAGCTGCCGCCCGGCTCGCCGTCGAACACGATGTCGGAGTATGCGTTGTCGTGAACGATCAGCAGGTCGTGCTCGCGGGCGAAAGCGATGATCTCCTCGTAGATCTCGGGCGTGCCCACCGAGCCCACCGGGTTGGCGGGCAGCGACACGATCATATACTTGGCGCGATCGGCCACCTCGGGATCGATACCCGCCACATAGGGCAGGTAATTGTGCTCGGCAACCAGCGGATAGTACTCGAGCTTGGCATCGGCGATCTTGGCACCCGCCTCAAAGACCGGGTAGCACGGATCGGGAACCAAAATAGTGTCACCCGGATCGAGTAGGGCCAGGCCCAAATGACCCACGCCCTCCTGCGTGCCGTTGCACGACTGCACCATGGACGGCGTAATGCCCGAAACGCCAAAGCGGCGCTCATAGTAATCGCACACGGCTTGCTTGAGTTCGGGTAGGTCGCGCAGGGCATACTTCCACATCTCGGGATCTTGGGCTGCTTGCGTGAGCGCCTCGACCACATGGTCGTACGGCTTAAAGTCGGGCGTACCCACGCTCATGTTGTAAATGGTCTTGCCCTGAGCCTTCAGCGCAAGCAGTTTGTTGTTGAGCGAGGCGAAGACCTCCGCGCCAAAGCGGTCGAGACGCTGCGATGCCTGCATGGTGCCACCTTTCGATATAAAAAACGCGGCGCTCCGACAAGAGCGCCGCGCGATACGGGCCATCAGATTTCAAAAGTGTAACGCTTGCAACCCCCGTATTGGTTCAATTTAGCCAACCTTAGTCAATTGGATTGAGCGCGTCAATCTGCGCAAGCCACAGACGCGAGCTGGCGTCACTCGGCATACGCCAATCGCCGCGCGGGCTGAGCGTAACCGAACCCACCTTGGGACCATCGGGCAGGCAGCTGCGCTTAAACTGCTGGGCAAAGAAGCGACGATAGAACGTACGCAACCACGTGTGGACGGTCTTGGCGTCGTAGACGCCCTCGAAGCTCTTGAGCGCCATGCGGTAGATCTTGCCCGGCTCAAAGCCAAAACGCAGCAGGTAGTAGAGGAAGTAGTCGTGCAACTCGTACGGGCCCACCAAATCCTCGGTCTTCTGCGCAATCTCGCCGTCGCCCGTGGGCGGCAGAAGCTCGGGGGACACCGGCGTATCGAGGATATCGAGCAAGACCTCGGCGATACGTCCGCCAAAGACATCGGCGGCATAGCGCACCAAGTGACGCACGAGCGTCTTGGGCACGCTCGCGTTGACGGCGTACATACTCATGTGGTCGCCGTTATAGGTAGCCCAGCCGAGCGCCAGCTCCGACAGGTCGCCCGTGCCGATGACAAAACCGCCAGCCTGGTTGGCCAGATCCATCAGAATCTGCGTACGCTCGCGAGCCTGGCTGTTCTCGTAGGTTACGTCCTGCACGGCCGGATCGTGCTCAATGTCCTTGAAGTGCTGTTCCACGGCCGCGTGGATCGAAACCTCGCGGAAGCTCACGCCCAGGTCGAGGGCAAGCGACTCGGCATTCGACTTGGTGCGATGCGTCGTGCCAAAGCCGGGCATGGAAACCGCCGTGACACCCGTGCGCGGCAGCCCCAGCGCATCGAAGGCACGCACGGTCACAAGCAGTGCCAGCGTGGAGTCCAGGCCGCCCGAAAGGCCGATGACTGCAGCCTTGGTACCCGTATGGGCAAGGCGGGTCTTGAGGCCGGCGGTCTGCAGGTCGAGGATGGTCTCGCAACGCTCGGCCAGGTCACCATGGTCGGCCGGCACAAAGGGCGCGCGGGGGAAGACTCGGTCGATGTCGAGCGCATCGCGCAGGACAGGCTCTTCGGCCAGCACGCCCTCAAACGAAAATTCAACGGTAGTGGCCTCCGGCGCATCGTCCGCGCGCGTCCACGTCGTCGAGCGACGGCGCTCGGCAACCAGGCGGTCAAGGTCAACGTCGGCGACGGCCATATCGCAGGTAAGCAATTTGGTCGCGGCGAGCTTGGAGCCGTTTTCGTAGACGAGGTTCTCCCCCGCAAAGACCATGTCGGTCGTGGACTCGCCCTCGCTCGCGTCCGCGTAGGCATAGGCGCAGTACAGGCGCGCGCTCTGATTGGAGATAAGGCTGCGGCGGTAATCTGCCTTACCGATAATCTCGTCCGAGGCCGACGGGTTGAGAATCACCGTCGCACCGGCAAGCGCCATCTCGGTCGAAGGGGGCGCCGGCACCCACAGGTCCTCACAGACCTCAACGCCCAGCACCAGGTCCTCGGCGCCCTCATCACAGCAACGGTAGATAAGCCCCGAGCCCAGCGGGACCGGACCCTGACCGGCAAATTCAACCCACACGGGATCCGCAGGCGCCGGAGCAAACCAACGGCGCTCATAGAACTCGCCATAGTTGGGCAGATACTTCTTGGCCGTGAGGCCCAAAAGCTCGCCCGCGCAGCACACGGCGGCGCAGTTGTAGATATTCTCGGCAACTGCAACGGGAAGACCGATGGTAAAGACAATCGGCAGCTCGCGGGTTTCATCGAGAATATGTGCCAGTGCGGTCTCGCAGGCATGCAGTAATGTGCGGTTATGGAACAGATCAGCCGCGGTATAGCCAGTCAGATTAAGCTCGGGCAGCACCAGCGCGCGAACGCCACGCTCGGCAGCCTCGCGAACAGCGTAAAGCGCCACCTCGGCATTGCCCTCGACATCGGCAACGCGAATCCGCGGCGACGCCGCCGCCACACGCAAAAAGCCATCAGACTGAGAAAGGTGAAGATTCATAAGAATGCTCCCGTGCGTAGACGCCATTCACAACAATTAGCAAGCCCTATTGTAGTTCAACCGCCGGGTGCAACCGCATCCCACCAACTTGGTGAGCTATTGATGAGTTGATGGTATCTGTTAAATGTCACGTACGATTCACATCTGGTGGGTACCCTGATGGCTGAATGAAACGAAGCAGATTTACACCGGGAGGGTCCCGTATGACAACCAAGTACACCGACGCGCCGCGCACGCGCGTCATGACACCGGCCGCACTCAACAACGGCGTGCACGAAAACCATTCCATCGGACAGACCATGGCCATCGCGCCCAAAAAGGGCCTGTTCGACGACATTTCCATTCCCCAGATCATCGCCGGCGCCGCAGCCGCCGCCACGAGCGTCGCACTTGCCTCCAAGATCGGTATCGCGGGTTCAGTAATTGGTGCCGCCGTGAGCTCGGTCATCACCGTTGTGTCCTCGCAGGTCTACCGCCACTTTATCTCTGCCAGCGCCGAAGCCCTCAAAGGTACGCACGCCGCCGTCGACTACCCCGCCGGCGCCTATGAGCCCGTTGAGTTTGATGCCGAGGAGCACCTGGGTGGCGCTGCGACTACGCAGGAGATGCGCCAAATTGCGGGGCGCGCGACCACGGCGCGCGTCGCCCCCAACAGCCTGCGCGCCAAGGCGGCGGCAGAGCGCAGCCAGACGCAAAAGAAGGTCATCGTCTTCTCGATCGCCATCGCCATCGTCGCGGTCATCGCCTGCGCTGGCGCCATCCTTATCACTACGGCCGGTGAGGGCCTGGGCGAGCGTCCCGAGCCAATCCTTTCGTCGCACACGACCGAGCACGACGTGGGTAGCTCCGGTCAATCGCAAAGCCAGCAGGACGACCCGCAGGGCAACTCCGCATCCACCGACTCGTCATCGAACACCCCCGATCAATCGCAGGGCGCCGATTCCTCTGCGAACAACAGCGGCACGCAATCCGGCACGACCGACTCAAGCCAAACGACTGACGGCTCTCAACCGAGCACGGGCGACCAGACGAGCGGCAATACATCGAGTACGGGATCTACCGACAACAGCAACACCAACAGCTCGAGCGGAACCGCGTCCGGCACGGCATCTGACAGCTCGAGCCAGGGCACGGCGTCGGGCAACTAAGCACGTTTGCCTCTCATAGAGAACCGACCTGTATAACGGGCGCGAACCGGCAACGGTCGCGCCCGTTTGCCTTGGGCGCCGAGGTGGCACGCCCCGTGCGATGGTAAGATGCTTTGGTGTGTAAAGAGGAGATTTGCCATGAGCAAGACAATAGTTACGCCCACGCTATCGTTGGGCAACCACATCTATCTGTATCGCCTGCTGCGCGACGCGATTGGGTGCGGTAAGCAAACGTTTATGACGCAGGTCGAGGAGGCGCTCGCCGCCGGCGACATGGCCGCTTATGACCTGGGCTTTGAGTCCACGCGCGAGCTGCTCGAGGAGCTTGATGACTGTATTAAGCTGACCGTCTTTAAAGGCGGCCGCCTGTATGCCACCGTTATCGCCAACGAGGCCTGGGATGCCGCCCTTGCCAAAGGCGAGGACAAGCCCAAGGCAGCCAAGGGTGCCAAGCAGTCCTACAAAAAGAAAAAGCGCGGCGAGAAGGACCTCAAGGCCGTGCGCCCCAAGCACGTTAAGCGTCCCGAGCCCGAAGCCATGGTTGAAGCCGTGCCGGAACCCGAGCCCGATGCAGAGATCGAAGTCGCTATTGAGGTAACAGCAGAAGCCGAAACCGAAATCGCCGTCACGACCGATCCCGAAGCCATATCCGAGCAGGAAGCCACTGCGGAGCTCAACGAGGCTCCCAAGTCGACAGCCGAAGAAGCCGCTGACCAGCCCGAAACGCCTGCGTTCCAAAACAGCGATGTCTTTGGCGACGAGGCCGAGGACGATCAGTCCGACGAGCCCGCCGATCAAGGCGCTACCGAGTCGGCGCCGGAGCCCGAGACGCCGCAGCCCGCCATCTCGCTCACGGTCGTCTATGACCCCGAGAACGCCAACGCCGGCATCACCACCATGGCATCCACGCCCATCGAGGCAAAGTCGAGCGTCGAGAACGAGAACGCGACGCAGGTTGAGGTTGAAACTGCAGCCGCAGACGCGCCCGTCACCGTGAAGCCCGCAGATTCCGAGATCAAGCCGGAAGTAACGCCGGAGCCCGCACCCGTCATCGAATCCGTGCCCGCCGCTGCTTGCGGCCAAATTCCCGCACCGGCACCGGCTTCGGTTCCCGCTGCAGCACCTGCCTCGACGCCAGTAGCGCCACCCATCCCCGAGGACTTCCCCGTCGATTTCGCAACCGAGGTCTTCTGCCCCGGCCCGCTTCTGCACCAGTTGTCGACCTATCTCCCCTACGGCGCCGACACGCTCGGCATCGTCGGCGAGTACTACTGGATCGCCCGCGAACGCGGTACCATCGAGGCCGCGCGAAACCGCGCAAGCTTCCCCCTGCACTACACGCAGGCCGGCGAGCGCCACGAGGTCACCGTGCGCATCCGCCGCAACACCACCGGCGGCCTCGGAGCCGCCTGGACCATCGACAAAGTCGAGGAACCAAACGAATAGTAAAACGCGGCGAACGCCACAAAAACGTTCGCCGCGTTTTTAATTATTCCTGGATGAGCACAAGCCAGCGAAAATGTCCCAGAGCGAGCAAGGTGACGTGAAAGAGGAGCGCCGCGTACTTCGGTACGCAAGCGACGATTGAACGTCAGATTGCCGCTCTGGGACATTTGCAGCGTCGAGCAGTTACGCGGTTTGGAAAACCGCGTAACGATCTAGTCGCGCGTCAGCTTGCGGTGAATACGATGCGGCTGGGCTGCGTCCTCGCCCAGGCGCTCGATGCGGTTGGCCTGATAGGCCTCGAAGTTGCCCTCGAACCAATACCAGTTGCCCGGGTTCTCGTCGGTGCCCTCCCACGCCAGAATGTGCGTGGCGACGCGGTCCAGGAACATACGGTCGTGGCTAATGACCACCGAGCAGCCCGGGAACTCGAGCAGTGCCGCTTCGAGCGAGGACAGCGTCTCGACGTCGAGGTCGTTCGTGGGCTCGTCGAGGAGCAGCAGGTTGCCGCCCTGCTTGAGCGTAAGCGCCAAGTTCAGACGGTTGCGCTCGCCACCGGAGAGTACGCCAGCGCGCTTCTGCTGGTCCTGGCCCTTAAAGCCAAAGCTCGCCACATAAGCACGGCTCGGAACCTCGGTCTCGCCCACCATCATGTGGTCCAGGCCATCCGAGACGACCTCCCACAGGTTCTTGTCGGGGTCGATGCCAGAACGGTTCTGATCGACATAGGAGATCTTGACGGTCTCGCCCACCTCGAGCTCGCCCGAAGTCAGCGGCTCCAGGCCCACGATGGTCTTGAAGAGTGTGGTCTTACCGACACCATTGGGGCCGATGACGCCCACAATGCCGTTGCGCGGCAGGGTGAACGATAGGTCGTCGATGAGCACACGGCCATCGAACTCCTTGTGCAGGTGATGGGCCTCGAGCACCTTGTTGCCCAGACGCGGGCCCACGGGGATGCGGATGTCGGTCCAGTCGAGCTTCTGGCTTGCGCGGGCCTCGGCCTCCATCTCCTCGTAGCGAGCCAGACGGGCCTTGTTCTTGGCCTGGCGAGCCTTGGGCGAGCTGCGCACCCACTCGAGCTCGGCCTCCATGCGCTTGGCGAGCTTGGCGTCACGATTGCCCTGCGCCTCGATACGGGCGGCCTTGGTCTCCAGATACGTGGAGTAGTTGCCCTTGTAGGGATAAAGGTGACCGCGGTCGACCTCGCAGATCCACTCGGCAACATTATCCAGGAAGTAGCGATCGTGCGTGACGGCAAGCACGGCACCCTGGTAGTTGTGCAGGAAGTGCTCGAGCCACAGGATCGACTCGGCGTCCAGGTGGTTCGTGGGCTCGTCGAGCAGCAGCAGGTCGGGAGCCTCGAGCAGCAGCTTGCACAGGGCCACGCGACGACGCTCGCCGCCGGAAAGCACGTTGACCGGCATGTCGGAATCGGGAAGCTGCAGGGCGTCCATGGCCTGGCCGAGCTTGGAATCGATATCCCAGCCGTCGGCGGCATCGATCTCGTCCTGGAGCTTTCCCATCTCGGCCATGAGTGCGTCCATGTCACAGTCCGGGTCGCACATCTCCTCGCCGATCTTGTTGAAGCGATCGACCTTGGCGATCATATCGCCAAATGCCATGCGCACGTTCTCGATGACGGTCTTGTCGTCGTCGAGCGGCGGCTCCTGCTGCAGGATGCCCACGGTGTAGCCGGGGGTGAGCCTGGCATCGCCGTTGGAGACTTCCTCGATGCCGGCCATAATCTTGAGCAGGGTCGACTTGCCCATACCGTTGGGGCCCACGACGCCGATCTTGGCACCGGGGTAGAAGCTCAGGGTCACGTCGTCAAGGATTACCTTGTCGCCATGGGCCTTGCGAGCCTGATACATCTGGTAGATAAACTCCGCCATTTGCTTGTTTTATCCTTTCTACCTGCTGTTTCCCTATTCTTGTTTCGCTTTAGTGGAAACGAAATGAGGAAACCAGCTCTGAAACGTAACGAAAAAGGGGCATGGTTGCCCATACCCCCTAATACTACCTGGGAAAAGTCTCCCGGAACATACTATGAACTGCGTACGCTAGTTTTCCGCAACCTTAGCGAGCGGCTCGCTGCGATTTGCGCCACAGCAGATACGAGTAGACGTAGGCAGCTCCGGCCGAACCAAACGCCAGAACCGCAATCACCGCGGCGACGACTTCACTCGAAAGCACGCTAC
>DXZQ01000006.1:51130-96814 GCA_019419585.1 Collinsella sp.
CTACCCGCCACGCCCATCACAATCAGGCCAACACCCAGCACCATAAAGCAGGCGCCGCCAAAGCGCTGCGTACGGCGCCAGTTCTCGGGATCGGCAAGCGCCCAGGGCGTCTTGATACCGAGCGTATAGTTCTGCTTCACACGCGGTAAGTAGTTGCCTACGCCGATGAACAGCAAACCGACAGCACCGGAAATCAGCACGTTGACCGAACCGGCCGCCGGCACCACGCCCCAGACCGTAAGCTCTCCCAGTCAGCTTATGGCGCACATGAACAAGGTGAAGGCGATTACGAAGCCCTGATAGAACTTGCCCGAGGTTCGATATGCCTCACCTTTGGGATCGATGCGCGGCACCACGCAGAACATTGCGAGAAGCGCCAGAGGCAGCACGCCGAGCGCGGAGGCCATCCAGCTAGGACCCCAACCATCGACGGCGCCGTTCGCGCCCCAGTGCGTGGGAATCTGTGCAGGCAAGCTCGGCATCACCATGAGGTGCGCTACGACATTGGCGACGCACAGAACGACCAGCGCAATCCACACGCGCGACGATACCCCCGTGGGGTGAATGCCCTTGTTTTCGTTATTCATCCTTATCACCTTCCGTGTTTGTAAAGCCCATAAACCAACCGATCAAGTCCTGCATGACAGTGGTGTTTAAGCTGTATACGATGTTTTGGCCATGACGTTCGTCGGTCACCAACCCGGCGTTTTTGAGCGTCGCCAAATGATGGCTCAATGACGACTTGCTGATATCGAAATGCTCAGCAAGCTCCCCGGCCGTGCAATTGCCCTCGCGCAGCAGTTCCAAAATGTGACGCCGTGTAGGATCGGCCAGCGCTTTAAAACCCTCTCCCGGCATAGGACCTCCTCTCAGTATTTCGTTCGACGCGCACACTATACTCGATATTTAGATGTTTGTCTAACTGTCTAATCTTATACTCAAAAAAATAGCCGCCCCCGCGTAATGCGAGGACGGCCACTTCTCACGCTACAAACGTGTTTGGGAGTTGGCCAACCCGCTGCAACGGGTGCCATCTGCTTCATCTTATGCGAATCACTGCCTCATTTCAACAAGCCCCTAGGGCTCAAATGGAATCGCGATAATACCTATAATGACGATAGCTAAAACACGATTCGCTTCCCCATCGGAGGATGTCTATGACCGAAACCACAGCCGCAACTCCCAACGAGACACGCGACACCAAGCTCGAGATCATCATGGGCCGCGAGGCACTCGATAAGCTCGCTGATGCTACGGTGCTGGTGCTCGGCTGCGGAGGCGTGGGCTCCAACTGCTGCGAGGCACTCGCCCGCGGCGGCATCGGTCATTTTGTAATTCTGGACAAGGACATCATCGCGCCCAGCAATATCAATCGCCAGGCTATCGCCTTTCACAGCACCATCGGCAAGCGCAAGGTCGATGTTATGGAAGCCATGATTTGCGATATCAATCCCGCCGCCACCGTTATCAAGCGCACCGAATACCTGTTGAGCAATAACATCGACGAGTTCTTCGCGAGCGTTTTGGAGCAGACGGGTGGCAAGCTCGACTACGTCGTCGACGCCATCGACACCATCTCGGCCAAGCTCACCATTGCCAAATATGCTCAGGACCACGACATTCGTTTGGTTAGCTCTATGGGCGGGGCCAACAAGCTCCATCCCGAGTGCCTCCGCTTTGCCGACATTTTTGACACCGTGCGCGACCCTATGAGCCGCATCATGCGCAAAGAGTGCAAAAAGCGTGGTATCAAGAGCCTTCACGTTCTGTTTAGCTGCGAGGAATCGGTTAAGACACAGCCTCGCGACCCTTCCAACATCCACGAGCGTACCGAACTGGGAACCGCGAGCTTTATGCCGCCCATCATGGGCCAGATGATTGCCGGCGAGGTTATCCGCCAGATCAGCGGCCGCGGCACCGAGCGCGTGCGCACCGACGGCCAGCGTTTGAGCTAGCCGCAATTGACACCTACCATGCAAACGCCTCTTCTTTTCGATGCGCATTGCCACCTCGGTCTCATGGCCGATGCCGAGAGCATTGCTTCGCAACTCGAAGCAGCGGGACTTGGCGTTTTTGACTGCGGGGTTGATCCGCGGGAATACGAAGCGGCCCGTGAGCGGGCTCAGTGCCATGCGGGCATCGTTACCGGCGTGGGTCTGCATCCCTGGTGGATCGCCGATGTCCTCTGCGACGAGGCTGAGATTTCGCTGCTTTGCGACATCGCCTCACGTGAGCGATTCGTAGGCGAGGTGGGACTTGATTTCGGACGACGCGGGTTACCCGCTGGGCATGAGGACGAAGCGAGGGCGCAGCAGCTTGCCGCCTTCGAGCGGCTTTGCGAGACGATCGCCACGCACCCGCTCTCCGGTCGCGTGCTTTCGATTCACGCTGTCAATGCAGCCGGAACGGTTCTCGACATTCTCGAGCAGAACGGTCTCCTGAAAGCAGACGGCTCAGGCGACGCGAGTTCCCCCGCCATCATCTTCCACTGGTTCAGCGGGGCCTCGAACGATCTCACCCGTGCACGCAATGTTGGCTGCTTCTTTTCCTTCAACGAACGCATGCTCGCCACCAAGCGGGGCCGCGAGTACGCCAGGCAAATTCGAGAAAACCAGCTGCTTATAGAGACTGACTATCCCTGCAGCCCAGACAACGGCTGTTCTGCAGACGATTTGCGAATCTCGCTGGAACGTACCCTTCGCATGCTCGCAGAAATTCGTCGTTTCGACGCCCTGTCTCTCGCTGGAGTCACAACGGCTAACGCCAAATCCCTCTTTTGCTTCTAGGAACATCCATCCGCAGGAAGCCTCAAATAAACCTACCCCCGTTTGGTGCAGTTTCAACCGCCACCCCAAAGTAGACGCAGAAGAGGCACTTCATTTACCTGCGGTTTTCTTGACAAGAAAAGGGTCTCTACTCAAGGTAGGGACCCTAAGCTGCACCAAACGGGGATAGGTTTGAAAACTGAATCCACCCGAGGCGGCTATTGCCTCGGGTGGCCCTCCTAATCTACCTTCCAACCATTGGCCTCGGCCTCCTGCAACTCTCGCTCGCGCTCTTCGATGCGCGCGATCGCATACTCAATGTAGGCGTCGAGGTACTTCTGGGAGGTGCTATAAAGCCTAAATTGAGTGTCATATCCAGGCACCGGCTTAATATTGTCACGCTCAATGATTCCACCTTCAAAAAAGCAGCGCAGAGCATTCTCTTTTGAGAAGACGACAGGATCTTTCAATATCTCACAGCAATAATAGAGCTCATCAATAGTCGCCGGCATGTGGTCACAGCAGCCTCCGACGTACTCGCCAACCCTTCTGCCGAGCCCCTCGCCGTTTCCCATGAACGTCACCATCGGAAAGAGCCCACGCTGTTGCATCCGAGCTTCCGGCAAGGTCCACATATTCGCGCGGGTATACGCCAACTCCAGAAAGCATTTAAGCCGAGGATATTCATCGTACGGCAGTTTCTGCTCCAACATCTGAGCGTTGAGTTTGCCGGAAAGAATATCGCGCTTATACCATGTTTCGCCATTCAGCCGCAGCTGGGCCTGGATGAGCATCCAGGGGCTAAACATGATATCCGCACGCCCTTTCTCGGATTCATCGAGATGATCTTTCAGATAGAGGTAATCGATCTCCTCTCCCGGTTTGACCCAGTAACGCACCCAGTTATGGAGAGGACGGCCGGGTCGATATTCATCACCCCAGATCCCCTTTTTCAGATACTCCCTCATCAGATTCTCTGACGGCATCGAAATTACTGAAACTGCCATTGTGACCTCCAAACGTAGTCAACATTTCTTTTAGTCGTCTTTGACTGCTTGCGGAGAGTTTACTCTCGCCAAACTAAAACTTCAATAGAGAATTTTATATAATTTTATCTATTACTGGAATTATTTCGATTATGATTTTTATAAACAGGAGAAAGGAACGCCCTATGCGCAAAAAATGGCTACCGACCAAAGAAAACATCGAAATCGTCATCAGTAAAATCGACGCTGAAAAGCTGTATACGCGTCAGCAAGCAGTAGACGAATTCAGACTAGCGGGATCAATTTTCGATCGATACGTCCGGCTGAGCAGTATTTGGATCGCCTATGGAAAACCCGTGACGGCAGGCCGTATGGTCCTCTATCCAGGTGAAGAGCTCATCAAACAATTCCACCGGCTAGAAGACCCTACCATCGCACTCCACCTTTTCGATCTTTACTATCACGCATCCGAGAAGAGTATCTTGACCGAACTCGGCAAAAGCAGAGGTGAGGTCTTTGCAGACGGCACTTACCTTGAGCTAGGCGGATGGAAAGGTGTCAACTACTAACCCACGGGGGACAACCATCATGACAACGTCGGATCAAGAAAAGCAGCGCGCGCTCGTCGTCGGCGACATGCATCTGAAAGAGGAGCTCATCCTGGGTCGGGTCGACGCGGCCATATCGCAGCTCGGCGTTGATCGCGTCGTTTGCTGCGGCGACTATTGCGACGAGTGGAATAGCAATTGCCTGACCATGCGAGACGCTCTGGATTCTCTCTCATATTGGGTACGAGGCAAGCGCAAACGCGGCATCCAGGTCGACCTCGTCCTTGGAAACCACGACATGAGCTATCTGCGGCGTATCCCCGGTCCGGGAACACACGTCGGTCTCTTCGACGAAGTCGAGAATATCCTTGATGAACTCCGGGCTCGAATGGCTTGCGTAGCGGGAAATTGCCTGGTCACACATGCCGGCGTCACCAAGCAGTGGGCAGATCAGCATCTCAATCTTGAAGACGAGTACAGCGCGCACGACATATGCTGCGCGCTCAACGCGATGTTCGAACACAGAAACGAAGACGACCTTGCCGCACTCGACTCCGCGGGCCCCGGACGCGGTGGTTTTGAAATCCCCGGGCCGCTTTGGGCGGACCAATCGGAACTCTACTCGAATCCACTCCCCGGCATCCACCAGATAGTCGGGCACACTCCCGTCGAGTCAATCGACCTCTGGCAGATCCCCTCGGAAGACGGGGTCCACACCACGGCCAAACTCGTTTTTTGCGACACATTCGGGCTTTCCCGAGATCTCACACCCATCGGTGACGGCAGCATGCTCCTCGTAGAGGGAAAATCCATCCGAACCGTGACCCCCGATGAGCTCGACCTCACTCCATGGCCGGTAGCGTCGCTGGATTGGATGGAAACCTGCGTTCTTCCCTTCCTGTAGGCAGCTAAAGCGGACGGTCTACGGCAACGCGAGTTCATGCATCAGGTCGCGATTACGCGTATACAGGTCATCGAATATGTGTCGACGGCGCGCATAGAGCTCGTAGACCTCCCTATCAGGCTCGATCGTCTGCGCGACGCCCAGCTGTTCGCCCAGTTCATCCCAGCCGTCATAGGCGCCACCCGCTAGAGCCGCCATCAGGGCATCGCCAAAGCAGGCGCCCATCGTCACCTTGGCAACGGAAACCGCGCGCCCGCACACGTCGGCGATCGCCTGCATCCAGGCTGGATTCTTGGTGCCGCCGCCCACGAGCATGATGCGCTCGATGGGAAGCCCGTGCTCGCGCTCGATGATGTCGACATGAGCCGCAACCGTGTAGGCGATTCCCTCCAAAGCAGCACGGACCATATGGCCCCGGGTATGCCGGCTCGTGAGACCGAAGAAGGCGCCACGTGCCTCGGGATCGTTGAGCGGAGTACGCTCCCCCGCAAAGTACGGCAGACACAGGAGCCCATCGGCACCCGGCGCCACGTCGGCGGCATCATGCGCCATAACCGAATATGCATCGGGGCCACCGTGGCCCTCGGCCTCTACGGCGTCGCGATACAGCTCTTGGCGCAGCCACGATGTGAGCGCACCCGCCGTATTGGTCCCCGCGCAGATCCCGTAAGTTCCGGGAATGATAAACGTCCCTGGCCACAGACGGGCATCATCGACCATATGATCAGCTAGGTAGATGAAATACGCCGTGCTCCCCAACTGAACCATCATATCGCCGGGACGAAATACACCCGTCGAAATGGCCTCGGCACCAGAGTCGCCCGTTCCCACTAAGACAGGTGTCCCTGCCGCGAGCCCTGTCGCCTCAGCCGCGCGCTGCGTAATCACCCCGGCAATATCGGTAGCCGACATTACCTCCGCCATCTGGTCAGGCCGGCAGAAACGAGCACATTCCCGAGCATCAACCCTCCAAGTGTAGCGGTCGTATAGGGGAAGAAAATCCTCCGCCAAGTAACGGTCCACCGTAAAACGCCCCGTCAACTTTGCGCATAGAAACGATGATGCCGTCAGGAACTTCGCGGCACGTTCGTGCACCTCGGGCATATTCTCCTTAAACCATAAGATCTTAGGAGCAATATCTGATGAGCAGGGATCGTGCCCGAAAAGTTCGCGTGCGCGACCTGACCCATATTCGGAAAGGAGCTCGTCAATCTGCGGCTTCGAACGTGCATCGACTCCATACAAAATCGCGGGCGCCAGCGCGTTGCACTCGGTATCGACCGGCACACAGTCGCAACCCAATGCGGAAAGGCCCACGCATCCGATCTGCGCCGCGTTAACCCCCGATCGCATCACCAGCTCGCGCGACAAGCGGCAAAAATCGCCCCACCAAACTGCCTCAGCATCATGCTGGTACCATCCATCACACGGGTTGTCCGTCTCATGTCCACAAGAGGCTTGGCAAACGATGTTGCATCGATCATCGATTAAAACGCCTTTAGAGGCGCTTGTCCCAATATCAATACCCAGATAGAGCGCCATAGGTGCCTACTCCCCTCGCGCCGTACGAGCGGCAGCCATAAAACGAACCACCCGCTCAACATCAATCGGGGCATCCAGCTTTCCGTCGCGCTTTAAGCACGTGCCGACAAACGCGCCATCGTAGTGAGCAAATACGTCAGCCACGGTATTTTCGCGACAACCGGTGCCACATACCACGGGCACTTCGCCAACACGCTCGCGGACCTCGTCGGCAAGCTCGCCCGAAGCGCCACGACCGGCAGCCGAACCGCCGATGACCATCGCATCCGGTAGGCAATTAAAGAGAAGTGAATCGGCAATGTCCGCGGTCGTGCGGTCGTTGAGATAAACCTCGCCCTCGCTCGTGATGAAGTGAAAAAGCTTGAGGTCGTCCAAGCGCAGCGCCGCCTTGCGACGCATGGTGTGAGCGAAATCTCGGTTAATCAGCCCGAGATCGCCGGCCCAGGCACCGCAAAAATTGCAGCGCGTGAACTGCGCGTCGACGGCAGCGCACAGCTCGATTGTGGCATCACCATCGTAAATTGCCTCAGCTCCCCAAGGAGTCGACAGATCATGGGAC
This sequence comes from Collinsella sp., assembly GCA_019419585.1. Classification (GTDB taxonomy): domain Bacteria; phylum Actinomycetota; class Coriobacteriia; order Coriobacteriales; family Coriobacteriaceae; genus Collinsella. The sequence continues at coordinate 58,435 of DXZQ01000006.1, forward strand.
AGAGCCCCGATTACATAGCCCATCGATGCAAGGGTTGAGGGAGAAACATGCTGCTCATAGGGCATCGAGAGCTCATTGGTAATCAAAATGCCATCGACACCGCCCTGCTGCAACGCCTCGAGATCGCGCTTGGCGGCTTCCACGACCTGCGATACGCTTCCGCCCGGGTAATACAGCGGATCGCCCGGCAGAGGACGCAGGTGCAGCATTCCGATAACCGGCTTTTCGTTCTTGAACATCGAGGTTAGAAACGACATAACGTGCTCCTTCATAGGGTTATTGCAGGGACGTTACTCCCCCAGCACCTCGACGTACACTTTTCGCTTCTGCGGACCGTCAAACTCCGCAAGATAGATGTTCTGGGCACTTCCGCACACGATGTGGCCATCTTGGACGGGAAAGAAGCAACTGTTTCCACAAATCATGCTCTTGATATGCCCACAGGAGTTGTTACCGGTGGCTCCATAGCTCGGCAGGAAGTGTGCATGCGCATAGGGGGCATCGAGTGGGGCGATGCGATCAAGCGTCTCCATAAGATCCGTCTCCACGCAGGGCAGCCCCTCGTTTACCACGATTCCGCAGGTCGTATGCGACAAAATAATCGCCGCCAAGCCATTGGTCACCGAGCTGCGTTCGATGGCAGCGTGCACGTCCTCGGTAATATCGATGAACTGGTCCGGAGCAGTCGATAGATAGCTCAATGTCTCGAGCGTCACCATGTTCACTCATCCCCTTCAAGAAAACGCAGGGCATTACCCCAGTAGAGCCTTTCTCGCGCATCATCGCGCATGGGCACGGTATCGAGCGCCCGCTTGAGTTTGAATGCACGGAAGCGCGGCGTATTGCTGGCGAACATCACTTGGTGCGATAGCGCGCGCTCATACCACAGCGGCCCCATATCGACCGTGAAAAGACGCTGCATCATCTCCTCGGGCGAATCGATGTAAGTGATAGAGGTGTCCGCGTAGCAGTTGGGATACTTGAGCAGCATCGCCACGGTCTCGCGCACCCAGGGCCAGCCAAAATGGGTCAAACTAAAACGCACATTTGGATGCGTTGCGATTGTGTGCTCAAATGCAAGCGGGTTACTGCGCGAGAGCTCTGCGCCCGGCTCCCAAGACATACCGGCATGGAAAACCACCGGCTTGTTATAGCGCTCGCACAGTTCGTAAAGCGGCTCGGCCACAGCATCATCGGGGGCAAAACCCTGCTTTGCAGGATGCAGGCAAAGCCCCTTTGCCCCCAACTCGGTAAAGGCGCGCTCCAATTCGTCTGCGGCACCGCTCACCTGCGGGTCTACGCTCGCAAATCCCCACAGACGATCGGGATGTGCGGCAACCAGCATGGCAATCTGGTCATTGGTGCCAAAGTGCCCTCCGCATGCCGTGGTTACATCGAGCGGCATGAGCACGCTCTTCTGCACATCGCAGACGTCCATCTCGACTTGAAGCTCATCCCAATCCATGGGGCCCATATGCCCCATACCAAATTCTCGTGACCAAAAACCGAATCCATCAGGCTCATCACCCGGCGTACAGATCTCGCCGTAGAGCATAGGATGGACCAACATGTCGATAACCATTTCGTACTCCTTTCCAGGCATTTGACCCTAGTACGGCTCAAACGAACCAATCACTCGGGACGACAGCTCAGCGCCCGCCTTCATACACGCCGGAATATCAAGGCCATCGATCACGCCCTTGGTAAACCCGGCGATATACGAGTCGCCGGCACCCACGGTATTAACGACCTTCTCCGCCGGCACGATCCCGCACTCATAGAAGCGCTCACCGTCATAGGCAATGCTTCCCTTCTCGCCAAGCGTGGCAACCGCAACGCGCGGCCCCAATTCCTGCGCGTGACGTACCCAGTCCCGCAGCTCCGGAGTGTCATCTTCAAACGACATAAATGCGTAGTCAACGTAGGGAAAATGATTCTCGCAGGCATATTCGGGATCCTGGCTGAACACCGAGAAGTCCATAACCACCGTCTTGCCCGCATCATGCCACTCGGGCAGGAGGTCCAAACAATTGCCAAACAGGTCGGTATGAATGATGTCATGCTCTAGGATAAACGCCCGGTCATCTTCATTCGGACGATATGTCTCCATTACGCCATCGATTGCCTCGAGATGCACGCGATCGACGCCGTCTTTCAATGCCATGAGCATCACCGAGGTGTCGCCATCCTCCACCCGCAGATGAGAGATATCAAACCCCTCGGCGGCCAGCGCCTCTCTCATCTTGTCTCCGTACTCGTCCTTGCCGACAACCGACACGGCGGATACCGAAACGCCCATTCGTGCAAGATGGATACCCCAGTCAATGCCATTACCAGTCGGATAGAACACGCCGATGTTTTGATAGACGTCCGCACAGCAAAAACCAGCCGCACACGCTTTAATACCCATGGTCTTCTCCAATGTTCAAAAGGGGACCCACCACATGGCGAGCCCCCTTTTCGCGTTTCGCTTATTGTTTTGCATCGGCTGTCCAAGGCCTCATAGCCAGACCGCCGTACGCTTTCTTAAGCTATTCGACGATTGGTGCTCCGTGGCCCCAAGAACCTTCCATGCCGCACACGGTCGAGGCAAACCCGGCAGCAAAGTCGAGCGCGCGCTCGATGGCCTCGGCGCCATCCTCACCACGCTTGGCGGAATCGAGATAGCACATCAAAAACGAGGTGAGGAACGAGTCGCCCGCCCCCATGGTGTCCTTCATGTCCGTTACCGGTTTAGCCAGCTGGCGGTAATAACGCTCGCCGTCGTAAGCAATGCAGCCCTCGGCGCCCGCCGTAGCCGACACAAAACGCGGACCCAGGCCCTTCACCCATGCCAGACGCTCGCGAATCTCGTCCTCGCTCGCGGCATCCGCCGCACTAAAGAAAGCAAAATCGACGTAGGGCGCAATCTGCTCGTAGTACTCGTCGGTGGAGTCGTCCGAAAAGTCAAAAGAGACCGTGACGCCCGCAGCCTTCAACTTGGGCAGCTCGCGCTCGGTGAAGCAATAGTTGCCCGAATGAACCACATCGAACTGCTTCATGTACGAAAGGTCAAAGCGATCGAGAACATAGCGCGCATCGCCACGGATACCGCCCTCGTTGGAGCCGAGGAAGACACGGTCACCGTCAACGACGGTCACGCGAGCCGCTCCGTTCTCGCCAATCATCTGCTCGCACTTGTCAAGCTCGATACCCTCATCCTCGAGGCTTGCAATGACATGCTCGGCAGCGGCGTCATTGCCAAAAATGCCCATGTATGCAGAGCGTGCGGCACCGCATTTCTTGGCATAAACGGCGAAGTTCACCGCATTGCCGCCGGGATACATGGTGTGGATATGCTCGTAGCGATCGACGACGTTGTCGCCAAATCCGAGCGCGTTAACGTTAAATGCCATGGCCTTTGCCCCTTCTAGTACTCGACAACACCCATATAGCGACGGAAATCGGGATCGTGATCAAACACCTTGCCGCGTGCAGCACGCAGCTCGCAGTTCATGGCGTAGAACAGCACCGGGTCCAGATAGGCACGGACGCTCGCCGGCACGGCTTCCATACCGTACTCCTTGGCATCGAGCACCATCAGCGTATCGGTATGCGTCTTAAGGAACGCAAGGGCGCGCTCGTCCATAGCACGGCACTCGCTGGAGCCCATCTGCAGGAAGTAAAAAACGCCATCCTGAGTAGCCTCGAAGGGGCCGTGGAAGTACTCGGCAGAGTGGATGTAGCTGCAGTGCTGCCACTGCATCTCCATAAGAGAGCAGATAGCGAAACCGTAGGTCTGGCTAAAGTTGGGACCGCTGCCCAGAATGTAGAAGAACTCGTGCTCCTGGCAAAGCTTGGCAAAACGATCGCCTAGCTCGGCATTTACCTTCACACGTGCCGGGGGAAGAATCTTATCCATCTCGGCGATACCGGCATACATATCGGCAAGATCGGCGTAGCCCTCCTGCTGATCGAGCAGCTCGGCCGCAAGCGACAGCGAAATGCCAGCGGGGACCTCGGCCTGCGGCACGCCCTCGCCCCACGGGTAGACCCACGTGGTCCACTTGCCGGAGTCAATCTTGGATCCAGCGTTGTCGGTCTGGGCGATCACCGTAGCGCCGGCAGCAAGGGCAATCTCGCAGCCCTCGACGACCTCGGGGGTGTTGCCACTGTGGCTGCAAGCAATGACCAGGGATTTCTCGCCCAAGCGGCGCGGGCGCATGATATCAAACTCGCGAGCCGTATAGATATACGAAGTGAAGGTGGTTGCCTCGCGCTGCAGAAGCTCATGAGCCGGGATCAAATCGATCATGGAGCCACCGCAAGCAATCCAGTAGACGCTGTCGAACTTGCCCTTCTCGGCAATTGCCTCTTTGATCAGATCGTGTGCGTTCATATCCAGTTCCTTTCTTGTTTGGTCCGCAATCAATGACGTTGGCTGCGTGGCCGATAGTTGTTTTAGTCAATCAGATATTTCTCGAATGCGGCCATGTTCTTGGCATCTGCCGCCGCCGGGTCATCGTAGTAACGCCCGTCCGTGATTTCCTGGCCCAGCATGCCATCGAAACCATGGGCATTAAGCGTGGCGACGAAGGCGTCCATATCGTGCTTGCCATCGCCCCACACCAGATGGCCATACGGGTCACCGTCGATAAAGTGCATCTCGTGAATTGCCCCATCACCAAAGGCGGCAAACCAGTCCTCGAGCGTCTCGCCCGCAACGCCCATCGCGGTTGTATCAACCATGGGCTGTAAGTACGGGCTCGCGACCTCGTCAATCATGCGCTTCGCATCGGAAACCGTCGTTACAAGGTTGCTCTCCTCGGGACGCAGGCTTTCCATCGTAAGCACCAGACCGTGCTCACCGGCATACTCCGCCAGAATGGACAAGTGCTCGCGGCTGCGCTTCCAGGCATCCTCGCGGTCCTCGTCCCAGTCGCCCCAGCCCGAGTTGACGGACATACGGTCGCACCCAAGTACCTCGGCAAGCTCAATGCCGTGCTTAAAGTACGCCAGGCTGCGCTGTTCATGCAGCGGTTTGCGTGCGCAGTACTGCCAAGGATAGACAACATTCTCGGGGCACAGAGTACGATACCTAAGCCCACGGTCTGCAGCCTTTTTCGCCAGGACCTCAGCCTCAAAGTAGCCCGTGTGGTCGAGCGTCACATGCGGCTCCGCACACCACAGCTCAATGGACTCAAAGCCCAAACGCTGCTGCACATCAAGGAAGTAATCGAGCGACCACATGATGTAGTGGATATTCATGCCCGCAATCTGTTCGCGGCGCAGCGTCGGTTTGGATTCAGACATCTTATGCCTCCTTATTTCGATCGAACACGATTTGTCCGTCCGACATCGTCATATCAACCGAAAGATCGCGTGCGTCGCGATAATCGAGGTCGAACACATCCCGATCGAGCACGCAGATATCGGCAAGCTTGCCGACCTCAAGCGTACCCAGTTCGTCTTCGCGCATCAGATCGTACGCGCCCCCGGCAGTCCAAGCACGCAAGAGCTCGACAAGCGTCAGCGCGTTGGCCTCATTCACGGGCAGTCCATCGTCGAAGTATCCACCGCACGCGCTGTAGATTGACTCGCCCAGGCTCGGAATCAGCAGCGGCAAATCCGTTCCACAGCACACTGTGCATCCGGAATCTTCCATGCCGCGGCGATTCCAGCTGTGCAAAAGTCGCGTCTCGCCAATTTGTCGACGCATCATCGACAGGCAATCCTCGCGCCGGTCCAGCGTCAGAATCTGCGGATAGACCTCGCAAATTCCACCTAACTTGCCAAACTCGACAAGATCGGTCGGGTCAGAGTTCTCGAGATCGGTAATCGCATGGCGGCGAAGCATCCGTCCATGCTCGTCTCGAGGCAGCGAGGCATAGAGCGCCACGGTGCGACGAACGGCGCCATCGCCCTGGCAATGCAAGGAATATCGGAAACCGTCAGCATCAATTGCACGCAGCTCGTTCTCAATCAGATCCCACTCCGGCTCCTCGACGACCGTCTTGCCGGCAGCGCCCGCATCGGCCGTGTCCTCATAGGGTTCAATCATCTCGGCAAGCCCCGCCCATACGCCGCGATCGGTCATACGGTTGAAGCCAGAAAAACGAACGAACGGTCCCCGGAAGCGCTCTCGTGCCTCGCGGGCATATGCCAGATTTGCACCGGCACCCACCGGCTGCGACATCATAGAGACGCGAACCGTCAGCTCACCAGATTCCTCACGGCGAGCCATTTCGTCGGCAAAGCCGTAGTAGTCATCAAACGCCATCTCCTTGATGGCGGTAACGCCGCGCTCGTTAAGCATGCTCATGTAGTCCGAATACCCCGCACGTACCTCGGGCAGCGCGAGGAAATCGCTCATCATGCGCCAGATCTTCTCGGCATAGCACGCCTGGGGCGTAAAACCGTATCGCGCGCTGGCGGCAGCATTGAGAACGCAGGTCTCCGCGCCCGGCGTAAAGCAGACGACGGGGATATCGCCAAAACAATCGTCAAACACAGCTGCCGTATTTGCGTTCTCGGCATCCGATGCCAACGTTTCGGGTAAGCTGTGGCCAAAAGCCGCCGCGCAATCCGGATGATCTTCTTTCCATGCACGCAAGAGCGACACAGCCTCTTTGGCATCGGCGATGCCGGACAGATCAGACCCCAACGTTCGCAGCGCCCAACCTGTATAGAAGGTATGCACATCGATCAGGCCAGGCATGACAGTGCGGTCGCCTAGGTCAACTACCTCGTCCGCCTGGGTCAAATACGAAGCTACCTCACACTTGGTGCCAACAGCCTCAATTCGATTGCCACGGACCGCTACGAAACCTTCAAACGGCAGGTCCCCCGTACCGGTAAAGACGCTCTTAGACGTCAGGACCGTCAAACGATCAGACATCACAACCACCTACACCGGAAGCATGCCGGAGATTGCCGTTACGATCAGGCCAAAGACGACCATGAAAATGAAGAACTTCCAAATGGTCTTCCACCATTGGCCAAACGAAATCCTAGCCACGGCAAGGCCGGCGACCGTCATGCCCGCCACGGGGCTGATGGTGTTGATGGTCTGGTTGGCAAACTGGAGCGCGGTGACGGCCGCCTCGGGATTGAGGCCCATGAGCTCGGTCAGGGGGCCCATAACGGGCATGGTGAGCGCCGCCAGGCCAGAACTCGAGGGAACCAGCAAAGAGAGCAGGCCAAGGACGATATACATAAACGTGGTGTAGACGGCGGCGGGTGCACCGGCAAGCGCAGTAGCGAGCGCCTGGAGGATGGTGTCGATGATCATGCCGCCCTCGGCGATGACCAGAATACCGCGAGCGATACCGATAACGATGGCAGCGTACGCAAAGTCGGCAAGACCCTTAACGAACTCCTCTGCGATCGTCTGCTGGTCAAGACCGCCCAGGATACCGGCAAGCAAGCCCATGCCAAGGAACACGGCGGAAATCTCATTCATGTACCAGCCCTGGGTAACAAGACCCCAGACGATAATGCCCATACCGCAAGCAAAATCGATAAGCACGAGCTTCTGACGGATAGTGAACTCTTCCTCGATGGAGGCATCGGTCACGGAAAACTCAATACGCTTGAGCTTATCGTCCTCGTACACAATGGACGACTCGGGATTTTTCTTGACGCGTATGGCGTAGCGCATGGCCCATGCGATACCGACGGCAGTGAAGATGACCCAAGAAACGGCGCGCAGCCACAGCTGAGGATTGCCCTCGATACCAATGATGCCTTGGGCGATCAAAACATTAAACGGGTCGATGGTCGAAGCACAATATCCCAGGTTAGGACCAAGGAAGCAGATGATAAACGCCGTCATCGAGTCATACCCGATACCCATCATGATGGGAATGAAGATGGCATAGAACGGTAGGGCTTCCTCAGACATACCAAACGTAGTGCCGCAAATGGACAGCAGCGTCATCGTGATGGGAATGATGAGGATGTCCTTGTTCTTGAGCTTTTTAATCACACGGCTCATGCCGGCATTCAAAGCGTTGGTCTTGGTGATGATTGCGAACGATCCGCCAATCAATAAGACGAACGCAACGACGTCGGCAGCCTCTTGGATACCCTTGGTGGGCGCTTGCAGGACCGCGAAGATATCCTGGCCCAGATTGATGGTCTCGCCGGTCTCGGAATCGGTGTAGTTCTTATCGACCTGTTCATAGGTTCCAGCAACGGCGACTTCACGCTCGCCCGCCGCTGTCGAAATCGTCTTGCGCTGATACTGACCAGAGGGAACGATCCAAGTCAGGACCGCGAAGACAACGATCAGCAAGAACATGATCGTATAGACATGCGGTAATTTGAACTTAAAACGTCTGTTTGTCTTCTTCGCCTTCGTATCTGACATAGATACCTCCAAAGAACTCGAGACTGCATCGCATCTCGCTTCAACGTTTGCACAATGCAAACGTTCTATGACGTTCCATAGATTACCAGCAGCTTTTCTCGTCATCAAGATAATTTCAAACTGATTGCCGCAACGCGGTTGAACGGTTGCGTTTGCGCCGTGAACGGTATGGAAACGCCCGGTGAGATGATCCACCGGGCGTTTCCATTCGCAATGTCCTAGATGTCAAAAACGTAGCGAGACCCAACGATCCGCTGACGACCGATGATAAACGGCCGCCGCTGCTCATCGAAAAAGAAGGCTTCCATATAAAACAAGGGTTCGCCAACGGGAACTGCCAACAGTCGAGCGACCTCGGGCGACGCGCACGCGATCTCGAGCGTGCACGGGTCGGTAAACGCGGGCGTGCGGCCCGTCCGGTTGCACACGAACTCAAAAATGGATTGGTTAGATAGAGGTGCCGTTGATAGATAGGCGTTGTCCTCGTAAACATAAATGTTGTTCTCGAGCATGACAGGGACGCCATCGGCAGTACGCACGCGCTCAACGCAAATCAAGTCAGTTCCAACGGGAACACCAAAGAACTGTGCTTCGGTGGAATCCGCCGGCAGTATCTTTCTCGAAATGACACACGCCCCCGGTTCCATTCCGTTAGCGCGGCATGCGTCCGAAAAACTCTGGACGTCATCCTTCTGGCGAATCTTGCGCTTGAGCTTGGGGGCATTGACAAACGTGCCTTTCCCCTGTCGCTTCGTTAGATAGCCCTGTTGGACGAGCTCCTCAATAGCGCGTCGCACGGTAACGCGGCCAACTTTATAGCTCTCAGCCAATTCGAATTCGTTGGGTATCCGCGCACCTGCCTTGTAGGCACCGGAGTTGATTTCGTTTTTGATGATATCGATAACCTGTTGGTACAGCGGTATCGCTGCTTTACCGTCAGTTAGCCCTTCAGTCGGTGGCATATACCCTCTCCCAGCACAATTAAGTCAAAAGCGGGCTCAAGGGCATTCAACAAGCCCTTGAGCCCGCATTAGCATAAAGTATGCTTGCTGCCGCACCAAAATGTTGGCTATTTACTCATCTGACCCGAAAAACGCGCAACTACCGCGCTCCTAAGAAAGCGTGAGCAGCTCCGGCAGCTGGTCGATAATCTTGTCCGCGGCATCCTGGCTAAAGCCAAAGCGCTCCTCGCGCTTGGCAATGACTGTCAGGCCGGCTCGCTTGCCGGCAGTGATGCCGGGCACCGAATCCTCAACGCAGCAGCAGCGATTCGCGGGCAGCCCCAGCAGATCCAGCGCATGCAGGTAGATGTCGGGCTCGGGCTTGCTCTCCTTAAACTGCTCGCCGCTCACCACATACTCAAAGGCATCCGACAGCCCGCACGCGTTGAGCACTTCCTCGATGCTAACCATGGGCGACGAGCTGGCAAGCGCCACGCGAACGCCGCGGCGCGGCAGCTCTCGAATCGTATCCACGGCGCCTGGGTTAATCAAAGCCTGATAGTCGCGCGGACGCTTATGCGCCCACTCGTCCCAACGGGCCAACGCTTCCTCGCCAGTAAAATGCCCCTTACCGGCGCGCTCAAACCAATCGACCAGCATATGCAGGAAGAACTGATGCGAGGTACCGACCTGCCCATTCAACTCCTCTTGAGTCAGGTTAAGCCCAAGCTCCTTGGCAAACGCGGCAGTCTCGCCCAGGTAGTAATACTCGGTATCGACAATGACGCCGTCCATGTCAAAGATAACGGCGTCGAACGGAAATGCGGACACGGCACCCTCCCTAACAAAAGGACGCCCGCGAGCAGGCGCCCGAACCATGCATTATCGGCGATTCTAGCCCAGCAGCTTATCCAGCGCCACCGCAATGCCATCTTCGTTGTTATTGGCGGTCACCATCTGGGCCACAGCCTTAACCTCATCGACGGCGTTGCCCATGGCGACACCGGTGCCGGCCCACTCAATCATGGACTTGTCGTTCTGGCCGTCGCCAAACGATACGACCTCACTGGCATCGATGCCGAGCTTGGGCAGGGCACCCTCGAGCGCGCGGGCCTTGTCGATACCGGGCGCCGTGTACTCAAAGTACCAGTCGGCCGTAAACATGCCCGAAAGCGTCTGGGTAAAGGGCGCATACATCTCCTCGTGATGCGCTTGCAGATAGGCAGGATCGCCCGCAGTAAGTAGCTTGTCCACGGGATAAGCATCAGCGACCTCGTGCAGGCTCTCGACCTCGCGAATCTTAAGATCGCACGCGTCGCGCTCATACTTGACGATATTCTTCTGCGAGCCGTCAGGCAGCGTGATCATGCAATGGTACGAGTCCTCGACGTGCAAATCGCGACCGAGCGAAATCATAGGGATCACGTCAAAATTGCGCAGATGATCAATCAGGCGATGCAATTCGTCGGCAGGCATAGCCTGATCGAACAGCACCTCGTCGGTCTGGGCATCGACGACGTGAGCGCCGTTAAAGGCCACCAGCAGACCGTCATGGTTTTGAAGGTCGAGCTCCTGCGCCAAGGCGTGAAGACCCCAGGCGGGACGACCCGAAGCCAAGATGAGCTTAATACCCGATTCCTGTGCCGCGAGCAGCTTCTCGCGCGTACGCGGGCTGATCACCTTCTGGTCGTTGGTGAGCGTACCGTCGATATCCATTGCGATGGCTTTGATTGCCATATATGCCTCCCTGTCATTGAACAACCTTGTCTGAGCCATCATACAGAACACCCACGGCGGCTCTGCCTGCAACGGGTAAAAAGTCATATTGTCCCGAACATGAATGGCGCGCCTTCGACGATTGCGATGCCCGTCGAGGCGCCTCCCGATACATTCCATCCTATCCAAATAGCAAAGGGCCCGCATCCCAACGGATACGGGCCCTTGTCGGCTATGCGTTAGTTTTCGCAGCGAATCCTACTTGCGGTGAGCTCGGTAGAACTCGATGAGCGCCTGGGTCGAAGCGTCCTGCTCGGCCTTGGCGGCGTCGTCGTGGAAGGCCGGGGTAATCTGCTTGGCAAGCTGCTTGCCCAGCTCGACGCCCCACTGGTCGTAGGAGTCGATGCCCCAGACCGTGCCCTCGACAAACGTAATGTGCTCGTACAGGGCGATGAGCTCGCCGAGCGCGAACGGGGTCAACGTGTCGCCGAAGATCGAGGTCGTCGGACGGTTGCCCTCAAAGCAGCGGGCCGGGACGATCTGCTCGGGCGTGCCCTCGGCGCGCACCTCATCGGCCGTCTTACCAAAGGCGAGTGCCTTGGTCTGGGCCAGGAAGTTGCCCAGGAACAGCTCGTGGACATCCTGGCCGCTGTCGGTTGCGGGGTTGGCAGTGTTGGCGAAAGCGATAAAGTCGGCCGGGACCACCACGGTGCCCTGGTGCAGCAGCTGGTAGAAGGCGTGCTGACCGTTGGTGCCGGGCTCGCCCCAGAAGATCTCACCGGTGTCGGAGGTCACGGCGCTGCCGTCCCAGCGGACATGCTTGCCGTTGGACTCCATGGTGAGCTGCTGCAGGTAGGCCGGGAAACGGTGCAGGTACTGGCAGTACGGAAGCACGGCATGGCTCTTGGAACCGAAGAAGTTGACGTACCAGACGTTGAGCAGGCCCATCAGCGCGACGGCATTGTTCTCGAGCGGGGTATTGCAGAAGTACTCATCGATAGCATGGAAGCCCTCGAGGAACTGCTGGAAGCGCTCGGGGCCGAGCACGACGATCAGCGACAGGCCCACGGCGGAGTCGACGGAGTAGCGGCCGCCGACCCAGTTCCAGAAGCCGAAGGCGTTGGCGGGGTCGATACCGAAAGCCTCGACCTTCTCGAGTGCGGTGGAAACGGCGACGAAGTGCTTGGCAACGGCGTCGGCGTTCTGCTCATCGGAACCGTCGATGGCGCCCTGAGCCTTGAGCTGCTCGAGCATCCAGGTCTTGACCTCGCGGGCGTTGGTGAGGGTCTCAAGCGTGGTGAAGGTCTTGGAGACGATGATCACGAGCGTGGTCTCGGGATCGAGGCCCTTGAGCTTCTCTGCCTGATCGTTGGGGTCGATGTTGGAGATATAGCGGCAGTCTATACCGGCGTCGGCATAGGGACGCAGGGCCTCGTAAGCCATGACCGGACCCAAATCGGAGCCGCCGATGCCGATAGACACCAGGTGCTCGATCTTCTTGCCGGTAACGCCCTTCCACTCACCGGAGCGCACGCGCTCGGCGAAGGCATACATGCGATCGAGGACCTCGTGCACGTCGGCGACGACATCCTGGCCGTCGACGATAAGCTGGCCCTTCTCGCTTGCCGGACGGCGCAGCGCGGTGTGCAGGACGGCGCGGTCCTCGGTGGTGTTGATGTGCTCGCCGGAGAACATGGCGTCGCGGCGCTCCTCGAGCTTCACCTCGCGGGCAAGATCGCACAGCAGCTTGACGGTCTCATCGGTCACCAGGTTCTTGGACAGATCGAAGTGCAGGTCACCGGCGTCAAAGCTCAGCTTGTTCACGCGCTCGGCATCGGCGGCGAACCAGGCCTTGAGGTCGATACCTTCAGCCTCGAGCTTCTCCTGATGAGCCTCGAGCGCCTTCCAAGCGGCAGTCGACGTAGCATCGATAGGTGCGGCAACAGTTGCCATAGAGTCCTCCTCAGCATACGGGCGCACGCCTCCATGCGCCCGGACATTCAGATGCCACTATTCTAGCGCAGGTCAAGACTATAATCAGCGAGCGTTGCCAATCGGCCCCCAAACGGCAACCGACCAAAAAGGGACAGGTTTATTTTGGCAGGTCAAACGCTTTACCTACCAAAATAAACCTGTCCATTCCTGGCAGGTTTTGACGGTGTCCGCGCAAGTGGGTATTATCGAACAGATATTCGATAAGAACATGTGTTTGATGGGAGGACGCGTGGGGCTCGAGCGTCACACCTATATCTGCATAGACCTTAAGACGTTTTACGCCAGCGTCGAGTGCGTCGATCGCGGACTCGACCCACTCACTACATGCCTGGTCGTTGCCGACGAATCGCGCGGACGCACGACCATCTGCCTCGCCATCACGCAGGCCATGAAGGACCTCGGCATCCACAACCGCTGCCGTCTGTTCGAGATACCCGACGGCATCGACTGCATCAAGGCCGTACCGCGCATGCAGCACTACATGGAGGTGTCGGCGCAAATCTACGGCATCTATCTGGAATACGTGAGCCCGCAAGACATTCACGTCTATTCAATCGACGAATGCTTTATCGACGTGACGCCCTATCTAGACCTCTACCACACCAATGCCGAAGGGTTCGCCTGCATGCTGCGCGACGAGGTCCTCGCGCGCACCGGCATCACGGCCACCGTCGGCATCGGCCCCAACCTATTCCAGGCCAAGGTGGCGCTCGACATTACCGCCAAGCACGTACCCAGCCGCATTGGCGTACTCGACGACGAGACCTTTCGCAAAGAGATCTGGCCCCATCGTCCCATCACCGACATCTGGGGCATCGGCCCCGGCGTGGCGGCGCGGCTCGAAAAGTACGGCGTCTACGACCTGATGGGCGTCGCCGCGCTCGACGAAAACCTGCTATACGATGAGCTCGGTGTCAATGCCGAGTATCTGATCGACCACGCCTTTGGGCGTGAGCCAACAACTATCGCCGATATCCAAGCTTATCGCCCGCAAGCGACCTCGACCACCACGGGGCAAGTGCTCTCGAAGGGCTATGCCTACGAGCAGGCCTACACCGTCTTGCGCGAAATGGCCGATGCCGCCGTGCTGGATTTGATCGACAAGCACGTGGTGTGTGACAGCATCTCGCTCTTTGTGGGCTACGCGAGCGAGCGAGCCGACATACGCCGGCTCGATGCCAGCGGCACAGCACAATATGTAGACGGATGCGGGCACCTGCGCTCAAGCACGTCGAGCATCGAACCCGCCGCGACCGCCGGTCCCGAACTCGCCCCCCGTGCGCCCAAGCCCGTCCAGCACGATGACGAACGGCGGCGCCTGGTGCGCGAGGCGCAGGCAATCGATGGCATCTTTGTAGGAGAACATGGCGGCAAACCGCGTGGTGGCTATGCCGCGCTCTTCGCGCACTCTAACGCCTCGCGAAAGCTGCCCGAGCGCACCAATTCGTTTAAGAAGATCATGGGTTATTTCGATGAGCTCTGGGCACAGACGGTCGACCCCAAACGACCGATCAAGCGCATCAACCTGGGATTTGGCAACCTCATGCCCGAGGAATTTGCCACCGTCAATCTGTTCAGCGACGTCGAGGCCGACGAGCGCGAACGCGACCTGGCGCGCGCCGTCCTGGCCGTAAAAGGCAAGTACGGCAAGAACGCCCTAGTCAAAGGATTGAGCCTTACCGCTGGTGCCACCGCACGCGAGCGCAACGATCAGGTAGGAGGGCATCGTGCCTAAGCCCCAACAACAACCGATGCGGCCGCCGACACCATTTGAGCGCCTGGCGGACCCCGAGGGAAGACGCCGCTCCGCCGACCCCAAACTCACCGCCAACGGTGCCGTTCGCGCCGGCCGTGCCGCGCAGTTTATGCCCTTCGCCGCTCTCACGGGATACTACGAGCTCGTACGTAAGCAAGAAATCACTGTTGAGCCCAAATGCGAACTCACGGAAGAAAAAGCCCTCGAGCTTTCGAAAAAGCTCGAGGGCCTCAAACGCGGCGACTTGGTGCGCGTCACCTATTACGATACATACGGCTATCGCGCTCGCACGGGCATCCTTGACGAAGTGCTCCCCGCCTTCAAACTGCTCAAGCTCAAGGATATCGCCATCGACTTCGACGACATCCAAGACATCGAACTGCGCGGACGAGCCTAGCCAAGGAAGCGCATCCAGGGCGGCGCTTACAGCGTCATGACGTAGTAGCCCGCGTCTTTCACGGCCGTCTCGAGGACACCGCGATCAACCGGACGCTTAGAGCGCACGCGTGCCGTGTGGTCCGCATACGTCACCGTTGCCCACACGCCATCCAGCGCATTGAGGGCATTGGCTACGTTCTGAGCGCAGCCGTCACAGCTCATGCCGCCGATGAGCAGCTCATCGCTATAGGGATAGTGTGACGCATCGGTATCCGTCACAACAACCTTTTTGGCCTTCTTGCCGCTCGCACCATCGCTGCAACAACTCTTCCCGTGTGTCGAAGCGGCAATGCGACGCAGTCCAAAAAACATGCCGACGGCAATGACGGCCAGCACGATGAGATTCGCAGGGTTGAGCAAGTCACTCATGCGTTCCCCTTTCAAGTAGCCCTATCCAGATACCCCCATGGGGTGTCCCCATCTTAACCCAAAACCATGTCCGTTCGATCAATTAGTTTCCCTTTTCTTACTTTTTAGTTGACCAGGGCTTACTTTCGTGTATAAGTTTTCCTAGGCTAACAGTTTAGATCCGTAAGGAGCGCCGTGACTCGAACCATTGACATCCCAACATACCAAACGGCTGTCGTGCGCAACTGCTCCCCTACGCTCGCAGGTATCAAGCCGGCTTCGCTCTTTACCTATCCCGGCGTTTACGCCAACCAAAACGGAAAATCCGGCGCCGCCCATATCGAAGAGCGACGCTCTCGCCTGCTCGCCGTCATAGCCCAATGCAACCGCGAGCTCCAGCCACTCGGGATCCACATGAGCGTTTTGGTCTGGCGCCCCTGCGGAGCGCTCATCTATGTGTACCGCCCTGCGGACCTCATGCGATACCTCTCCGACCCCCGCGCTACGACGGCGCTTGCCGCCGAAGGTTACGATGTCCACAACCTGTCCGCGTCTCTGGTGCATCTCGCCGCGCGCATCACGCTGGCAAGCAGCAATGCCGCAGAAAGCGCCTATGACGGCAACGTCTGCGCACTCGCGCGAAATAGGCACTGCGATACGGGGTGCATGTGCGAGTTCCCCCACGAAATTGGCTATTTTTTGGGCTATCCCTACGAAGATGTCCATCAGTTTATCGTCCAGCGCGGCGAAAACTATAAGGTCTTTGGCGCATGGAAGGTATACACAAACGTTGAGCAGGCGCTCACGACCTTCGATTCCTATCGCGCATGCACGCAATGCCTCACCTACATCTATCAACAGGGCTGCACCCTGGGACAACTTGTCCAGGCAACCCGATAGAACGTACAAACCGCGGCAAGCGCCGCACGACCGAAAGGACAAAACATGAGCAAGATCGCCGTCGTCTATTGGAGCGGTACGGGCAACACCGAGGCCATGGCCAACTTCGTCGCCGAGGGCGCGACGTCAGCCGGAGCCGAGACAGAGGTCATCTCCTGCGCCGACTTCTCCGCCGACAAGGCCGCCGGCTATGACGCCTTCGCCTTCGGCTGCCCCGCCATGGGCTCCGAAGAGCTTGAGTACGACGAGTTCCAGCCGATGTGGGACGAAGTCAAGGAAATTCTCGGCGAGAAGAAGGTCGTTCTTTTTGGTTCCTACTCGTGGGCCGAGGGCGAATGGATGGACAACTGGAAGGCAGACGCCGACGAGGCGGGTGTCAACGTCGTCGATTCCGCAATCTGCTTCGACGCCCCCGATGACGAGGGCGAGGCCGCCTGTCGCGCCCTTGGAGCCGAGCTGGCTTAACACGCCACGGGCCGACAAAGCCGAGTCACGACAATACGCATACGTGTCCTAACAAAAACGGGGGCTGGATCCACATCCAGCCCCCGTTTCCTGTAACGCAAATTGCGTTAACCGACTATGAGATATTGCCCAAAAACGCCTTGGTGCGCTCGCTCTTGGGATGGTCGAAGACCTCACTCGGCGTGCCCTCTTCCACGATAACGCCGCCGTCCATAAAGACGACGCGATCGGCAACGTCGCGTGCAAAGCCCATCTCGTGCGTCACGACGATCATGGTCATGCCGTCGCGGGCCAGATCGCGCATAACGCCCAATACATCGCGGACGAGCTCGGGGTCGAGCGCCGATGTGGCCTCGTCAAAGAGCATGACATGCGGATTCATCGACAGGGCGCGGGCGATGGCCACGCGCTGCTGCTGACCGCCCGAAAGCTGACTCGGCATAAAATCGATGCGCTCGGCCAGACCGACCTTGGTGAGCTCCTCGACGGCGATCTTCTCGGCCTCTTCCTTGCTGCGCTTGAGCACCTTTTGCTGCGCAAGCATGACGTTCTTTTTGACCGACAGGTGCGGGAACAGGTTGAACTGCTGAAAGACCATGCCCAGGTGCGTACGCACTTTGTTGAGGTCGACACCCTTGGCGCACACATCCACGCCCTCAACGATAATCGAGCCACTCGTGGGATGCTCCAAACGATTGATGCAGCGAAGCATCGTCGACTTGCCCGAGCCCGAGGGGCCCAAGACCACAACGACCTCGCCCTTGTGCACATCCAGATCGATATCGCGCAGGACCACGTTGTCGCCAAAGGCCTTCTGGAGATTCTTGATGCTGACGACGACCTCGTTCGAGTTATTGGTTTCGCTCATGATAGGACCTCCTTACAGACCGGCGATGTGGTCGGCGGGCGTCGCGACAACCTGTCCGGCGCTCTTGGCGGGACGCTTCTTCTTGGTTTCGGCCGTCCCCAGAAGCCTCGCCTCAAGACCGCTCACCAAGCGAGCAAGCGGCAGGGTGATGACCAGGTAGAACAGCGCGGCAACCACATACGGCGTAATGGAACCCGTCGTGGCCACGATGGTACGGGCGTTCATGACGATCTCGACCACGCCCACGGCCGCGAGCAGCGACGTATCCTTGTAAAGCAGGATAAACTCGCTGGTCAGCGTAGGCAGGACATTGCGGAACGTCTGCGGAATCATAACGTAGAGCAGCGTCTGGAAGGCGTTCATGCCCAGCGAGCGCGCGGCCTCGTTTTGGCCCTTGGGGATCGACTGAATACCGGCGCGGAAGATCTCGCACAGGTAGGCGGACGAGTTCATGGCCATGACGATGACGCCCAGCACATAATCGTCAACCTTGACGCCGGCCAGCGGCAGGCCAAAGAACGCGATGTAGATCTGCAGGAACGCCGGCGTACCGCGGATGATATTCACATAGATGCCGGCAAGGCAACGCAGGATGCGCGACTTGGAGATGCGCATGAGTGACAAGGCAAAGCCAAAGGGAATGGCCAACGGAAATGCCACGAGCACGATCGAGAGCGACATGAGGAAGCCTTTGAAGACGATCGGCAGGCTCTGAACCAAAATGACCGGGTTCAGGAACAGGCGAAGGAACATGTTGGAATTCCATGCCTCGACCCACGGCTGCTCCTTAAGGTCGGCCAGGAAGTTATCGAATGCCGTCACGCCCTTAATCTCGACGGAAGGAATCTTGGAGATCTTCTTGGTTGAACCGGCAGCCAACGTGTAGGTGCCGTTAAAAGCCTCGTCGCCGCCCTCGACGGGGAAGGTCACGCCGTAGACCTCGACACGGAAATAGCCGCCGGCCGGAGCCGTCTCGCCAAAATCGATCTTGAGCGTCTGGCCGTCGACCTTGCACGTAGGCTTCATGGGCGCACGGTCCATGAGGTCATCGCCCGAGAGCATCGTCAATCGCGTGTCATCGGCACCAAACGTCGTGCCGTCGACAAACGTCAGCGAAAGACCGCTCAGCTCCTCGTCGGCATCGGCCTGAACTTCCCAGGTAATTCGCGTCTCGGTGCCGCCGACCACAGCGCTGCCCGAACCGGTGTTGGGTCGGGCGGTGATCTTTGCGGTCTCAAGCGCCTGGGCGGTCGTGGGCGCATATGCCCCCGCGCACACCAGCGCGAGCGCCACGGCCATGACGCAGGCTAGCTTTTTGAGCAAGGCGGGCAGTGGAAAACGCTGCTCCGCGGCCCCTTTGTTCAGTCGAGACAAGGTGGCTCCTATCGTAGAAGTTGCCGGCAAAACGAGACGGAAACGCTCTCCGTCAAGAGAAGCGCAAAGGCCCTCTCCGCAAAACGGAAAGGGCCCGCGCGCAATCAAGTAGTTATTTGATGTTGTACTTAGCCATGAGGGCGTCAACGGTACCGTCGTCGGTCAGGTCCTTGATGGCCTGGTTGATGTCGTCCTTGAGCTTGGTATTGCCCTGGTTGATGGCGATGGCGTACTCCTCGCCGGTGCTGACCTGCTTGATGGTCTGGCAGGTGTTGAACTGCTCGGCGGTCAGCTGGCTGGCAACGGAGCGGTTGGTGACTACGGCGTCACCCTTATCGGACTGCAGGGCGCTGAAGCACTCGGTAGCGTCCTTGTAGGGGACGATCTTGGCCTTGGGGAAGTTCTCCTGGGCAAAGGCTTCGGCGGTCGATCCAGACTGGACGATGATGGTAGCGTCAGCGTTGTTGAGCTTCTCGCTGTAGTTGTCGGCCGTGATGTCGGTGTTATCGACCTTGGTCACGATAGCCTGATCGTCCATGTAGTAGGAATCGGAGAAAGTAACTTCCTTCTCACGCTCGGGAGTGTCGGTGATAGCCGCGATAGCGACGTCGTACTTGGCGCCCGAAGCAACGCCGGGGACGAGCGTGTCGAAGTCGTTGTTGACGTACTCGACATCCAGACCCAACTTGTCACCGATAGCCTTGATGAGTTCAAGGTCAAAGCCCTGGTAGTCGCCGTTGTCATCCTTGTACTCAAACGGCGCGTACTCGGCAGAGGTGCCGACGGTGAGCGTACCGTCCTTGACGAGCGCGTACTCCTTGGAGCCGTCGACCTTCTCGACCTTAGCGTCGTCAGAGCTGCTGGAACCGGCATCGGAACCAGAGGTGGCGTTGGACGAGCCGCAGCCCGTCAGTGCGAGGGCGAGCGCCATGGCGCCCGTGGCTGCAAACGCGCCAAGCTTCTTGAGCTTCATAATCAGTCTCCTTCCAGTGACCCCGTTTGATTCAGAGGTCTGCAAAAACTGTTGGCTATTATGCACCCGGAATTACGAATCTGCAATGAGAAAACTGATTGAAACAAACCCATAACGTGAATGGAATACTCCACTTAGCAACAGTCATTACTGCTGCAATGACCTTAACAGTTTGATTTCAGCTGCATAACCTGCAAGTTCGTTCGGCGTCTCCAAAATAAATGGAAGTGCACGCAAGCGGCTATTCGATACAATATTCTGCATAACCTGCATACCGCCGCCAAACTCTTCACTACCCAGGTAGCCCTTGCCGATGCACTCGTGGCGATCCTTATGGGCGCCGCAGGGGTTCTTGGAGTCATTGATATGCACGGCGCGCAAGCGCTCGATACCCACCACGCGGTCGAACTCGTCGAGTACGCCGTCCAGGTCATGGATGATGTCGTAGCCAGCATCATTCACATGGCAGGTGTCCAAACAAACGCCCAGCTTATCGGACAGCTCCGGGCACTTGGCGGCAACGCCCTCGATAATGCGCGTCAGCTCTTCAAAGCTACGGCCCACCTCGGTGCCCTTGCCCGCCATGGTCTCAAGCAATACCGTCGTCTGCTGTCCCTCAAACATCACCTGGCACAGCGTGTCGACAATCATCTGAATGCCGGCGTCTGCCCCCTGTCCCACATGCGCACCGGGATGGAAGTTGTAGTAGTTGCCGGGCAGTGCTTCCAGACGCTGCAAATCTTCCGCCATAGCCTCCAAGGCAAACTCGCGCGCTCGCTCCTTAGCGGAGCAGGGGTTATAGGTATACGGGGCATGCGCCACCAGCGGTCCAAAGTCGTTTTGCGCCATAAGCTCGCGCAGAGCCGCCACGTCATCCATGTCAAGGTCTTTTGCCTTGCCACCGCGCGGGTTGCGCGTAAAGAACGCAAAGGTATTGGCGCCAATGGACAACGCCGTCTCCCCCATCGCCCGATAGCCCTTCGTCGTCGAAAGATGACACCCGATCGTCAGCATCTCCAACTCCCTCTTCATCAGTCGCGGTGAAATACGGTCTATTGGTGCCCTATTTTGGCGCAAACAGACCGTATTCCACCGCACGTTATAAAAGGGTCATGAGGAGCGCGTTTTGCTGAAGACTTTAAGCATGACCGTTACGGGGCCAGGCTGGAAACGTCGGCGCACATCGTCGAGACGCCCGGGGATATCGATGTGCTGCGGACAGTGACGTGCGCATTTGCCGCATTTGACGCAATTGCCCACCAGCTTGGGCTCGTTCGTCCGCACCGCGCTCGCCGTAAAGTACTGCGATAGACCCGTAAACCAGCTGTGCGCATAGCTCGCGTTGTAGGCGGCAAAGCAGCCGGGAATGTTGATACCCTTGGGACATGGCATGCAGTAGCCGCATCCCGTGCAGGGCACGCGATTCGATTTTTCAAACTCCGCCAGCACGCGTGCGATGGTATCGAGCTGAGCGGCTGTCATCGAATCCGGCAGGGCCCGATCGGCCAGCACCGCGTTCTCGTCCACCTGCGCGGTATCGGTCATGCCCGAAAGCAGCATCGTGACTTGAGGATGGTTCCACACCCACGAAAGGCCCCAAGCAGCCGGCGTCTTCAGGTACGGATCGCGTACGTCATCGAGCACGGCGCGGGCCCGCGGAGGCAGCTTGCCCGCCAGGCGTCCGCCCAAAAGCGGTTCCATCACAAACACCGCGAGCCCGCGCTCGGCGGCTGCTATAAGTCCCGCCGTTCCCGCTTGGTAGCGCTCTCCAGCGTAGTTGTACTGAATCTGGCAAAAATCCCAGTCATACGCGTCGAGCATCGTGAGGAAGTCCGCCGCACTGCCGTGATACGAAAAACCTATCTGGCGAATACGCCCCGCAGCCTTTTGGTGCGCAATCCAGTCTTCGATGCCCAACGCCACCACGCGCTCCCACTGGGCGGGCGAAGTGATGTTGTGCATAAGGTAATAGTCGATATGGTCGGTCCGCAGGCGACGCAGTTGCTCGTCGAAGAACCGGTCGAAATCCTCCGCGCACTTGCACGAAGCGTGCGGCAACTTGGTCGCCAGCAACACCCGGTCGCGCAGCCCCAAGCGCTCAAGTGAGGCGCCCACGCACGCCTCGTTACCGGGATAGAGATACGCAGTATCCAGATAATTAATCCCCTGCTCCACCGCATGGGAAATGATGGCATCGGCTGTCTTCGCATCGGGGTGTCCCGGCGAACCGGGAAACCTCATGCAGCCCAGACCCAGAGCAGATATTCGGTTACCACTTTTGGGGTCAACGCGGTATTGCACGGCCCCTCCCTTCGCCATCAGCGCCCCGGCAAGGCGAAACACAATGGTCACGCGGCCGAAACATCGTGGAATCGCAATCGAGAACGTATCGTAACGCAGCAGAAATCGAGCTGTCACGGCACCGCTTTAACATCAGCAAAAAGCCCGATGAAAGGAGTCACCCATGCCCGCGCTCGACCTTTGGAACCTCGCATCCCAGCTCAAAAGCACCGATTATCGCTGGGTTGACCTCACCCATACGCTCTCGTGCGACACCCCGCACTGGTTTGGCTTTGAGCCATTTGAGTCCACCAAGCTCTTCGACTACCTGCCCGGCACGCCCGAAGATATGCTCGCGCCCATGCGTTGCTTCCAGTATTCGGTCGCCTCGCAGTACGGCACCCACGTCGACGCGCCGCGCCACTTCCATGTCGATGGCCGCTCCCTTGGCGAGATCGAACCTATCGAGTTTATGCATCCGCTCTGCGTCATCGACAAGCACGAGGAGTGCGCCGCAAACCCCGACTTTATCCTGACCATCGATGACCTCAAGGCTTGGGAGGACGAGCACGGTCGCATTCCCAAGGACGCTTTCGTCGCCTTCCGCTCCGACTGGTCCAAGCTCGCCGACCTCGAAAACAAGGACGAGGACGGCCAACCCCACTACCCCGGCTGGGACCTCGATGCCATCAAATGGCTTGTAGAAGAGCGCAACATCGGTGCCATCGGCCACGAACCGGCAGACACCGACCCCGTAACCGTGACCACACGCGAGGATGCCTACCCCTACCCCGGCGAACAGTACATCCTCTCGGTCGACCGTTACCAGATTGAGGTCATGGACCATCTGGACGAGCTTCCCGCCACGGCGCCGTCATCTTCTGCACCTTCCCCAAGGTGCGTGATGGCGTCGGATATCCCGCACGTGTCTTTGCGGTCTGCCCCGCGTCATAAGTTCCCATGCGTTTGTTCTTCTAAATACGGCCATCCGGTGCACGCGACATGGCCCGGCGGCATACAATCCATCAGACGCCCCATACGCGGTCGCCTTTTTATGGGGAGATGATTCACATGCAGATCAACAAGGTCGCCTTCATCGGCAAGGGCGGCGTGGGCCTGCTCTACGGCAGCATGATCGCCCAAGCGCTCGGCAACGACGCCGTCGAATACGTTATGGACGACGCGCGCTTTGAGCGCCACGCGGGTGATGCGCTCACCGTCAACGGCAAGCCCTGCGCGCTCAAGTCCGTCCGCGCGAGCGAGGCGACGCCCGTCGACCTGGTCATCCTCACGGTCAAGACAACCGGACTCGACCAGGCGCTCAAGACTATGGAACGCATCGTAGGGCCCGACACGCTCATCGCATCCCTATGCAACGGCATCACGAGCGAGCAAAAGATTGCCGAGCGCTTTGGCTGGGAGCACACCGTCCTCGGAATCTGCCAAGGCATGGACGCTGTGTTTCTCAACGGCGCGCTCACCTTTACCAATGCGGGCGAGATCCGCTTTGGTGCGGCCGCCGGCACCGACCCCGCGACCGTCACCGCTATCGACGGGCTCTACACGCGCTGCGGCATCGCCCATACCGTCGAGCACGACATCGCACATCGCATGTGGGCCAAACTCATGCTCAACGACGGCATCAACCAGACCTGTATGGCCTACGGCGGCACCTACGGAAGCGCTACGGAGCAGGGCTCCGAGCAGCTCCGCAGTTTTGTCTCCGCCATGCGCGAGACGCTTGCAGTCGCCAATGCCGAGGGCATCGAGCTCACCGAGGAAGACCTGACGCAGATGGTGCGTCTCATAAAAGGGCTCGATCCCGCCGGCATGCCCTCGATGGCGCAAGACCGCATCGCTCAACGCAGAACCGAGGTCGAGGAATTTGCGGGTACCATCTGCCGCCTCGCGGCCAAGCACGGTATCCAGGCGCCACAGAACGAATGGCTCTATTCGCGCATCCGCGAAATCGAGGCCAGCTGGTAACGCCGCCGCACCGCATCCAACAGTCTCAATAGCAAAAACCGCCGCAAAGGGCACTCCCCTTGCGGCGGCTTCCTTCTTCATCTATGGGCAAAACCAGCTTCACAACGGCTAGCGCCGCACCTGCGGCGTCTCGTCCTCGTCATCGCGACAAAGGGTCACGCCCGCACTTCCCAGCAGCGCTGCTGCGATGAGCGCGCCGACCACAATAGGAGCAGCCCCGCACGAGCCCTGCATGCCTGCGACAAACGCAGCTGTAGGGCCAAGACAGCCAAGTACCAATGCGACGGCGGCGATAGCGATATCTCGAGCGTTCATGAGACCACTTCCTCCACGAGAAAGACCTTATTTCTCATGAACCAGTGTGCCCCGTATGCATACGCCCAGCGTACCGCCACGGTAAGGGCTCTGTTAGCTCAAACGCACATAAAGAAAGGGCGGCTTTACGTTGCCTAAAAGCTCAGTAAAGACGCCCGCCCATCATGTGCCTATTTTGCTCTGATAGCAGATTACCAACCGGTGTAGTAATCGGTGGTTCCGGCGGCGCAGCCGGAGTCATAGACCTTGCAATCACCCTTGGAGCCCGTAAAGGTCGAGCCCTGGGCCATATCGCCCGCGGCAACAACGTAATAGCCGTCGGAATCGCGCCAGAAGCCCTCAGAATCCTGAGTCCATTCGCCCGTGCGATAGTGATAAAGCACATTGCTGCTGTAATAGGTCTCGCGGCGCCCGTTGTAGTTATTGACACCCGCAGAGCGCGTCAGGCCCGATCCGTTCGCGTAGGACGCGGCAGACGCGTAGGACGGAGTGTAACCGGCGTTGTAGTACGAAGCCTGGGCGGCCTCGGCAGCCTCCGCCTCGGCTGCGGCGGCCTCGAGCGCTTCGCGCTTGGCATTCTCAAGCGCAGTGCGCAGCTCATCGAGCTCGGTCGACTTCGCGTCGACCTCCCCCATCGTCAAAAGGCTGCCCGCACCATCGATACAACCCTGCAGCACAGCGTGCTCGTCATCGGTGGCATAGTCACCATACATATTCATAATGATCTGAGCGCGCATCTCAAGGGAATCGCGCTTGGCCTCCATCGAGGCGTTCCACTCCTGCATGGAACCATAACCATCGCCGCGATAATCAACGGGCTGTACCAGCGTCGCCTCGGACGGCGTAGATCCAACCGTATCGGACAGTGTTGCCGCGTGGGCATCAGTTGCGCCGGCGCCTGCCAAAAGTGCCACGGTCAGAGCGGCGGAAAGGGCAGCGGCTTTCGGTTTTCGTGAATCGATCCTCATGTAGCTGGAAACCTCCGTAGTGCGTTTTTGCTGCGTTTGAGCTGCGTGTGATTCGATCGCGCTGCATAGTACCTCGAGCAAATCGCGACCTGCGGTTTTACTCAAAAGGCGCACGTCAATTGCGTAAAACTCACATCCTCTCAACAGGAGTTTTCCACAACTCGAATGCATAAAGCATGCCAAAAACCCTGTAATAGCGCCCTTCCTATGCAAAAAAGACGCCTGCGCAACCATTGCTTGCGCAGGCGCCTTGAGCAGGCATTTATGCAGTTATACCTATCGAGTCGCAAGGGGTCCTTGCACAAGTCGCCTTACTCGTCCAGCGCGGCGAAGGCCTGCTTCAGATCCCAAATGATGTCCTCGGCGTTCTCGGTACCGATGGAAAGACGGATCGTGGAGGGCGTGATGTTCTGCTCGGCGAGCTCCTCGGCAGAGAGCTGGGAGTGCGTGGTGGTAGCCGGGTGCACGACGAGCGACTTGACGTCGGCCACGTTGGCGAGCAGCGAGAACACCTGCAGATGATCGATGAACTTCCAGGCAGCCTCCTGGCCACCCTTAATCTCAAAGGTGAAGATCGAGGCGCCGCCGTTGGGGAAGTACTTCTGATAGAGCTCGTGATCGGGGTGCTCAGGCAGGCTCGGGTGGTTCACCTTGGCAACGTGGCTGTCGCCGGCAAGGAACTCAACGACCTTCTTGGTGTTCTCGACATGGCGGTCGACGCGCAGCGACAGGGTCTCGGTGCCCTGGAGCAGGACCCAGGCGTTGAACGGGCTGATGCAGGCGCCCTCGTCGCGCAGCAAGATGGCGCGGACATAGGTCGCGAAGGCAGCGGGACCGGCAGCCTCGGCAAACGAGACGCCATGGTAGGAGGGGTTGGGCTCGGCGATCTGCGCATACTTGCCGCTCGCCTTCCAGTCGAAGTTGCCGCCATCGACGATCACACCGCCCAGCGAGGTGCCGTGGCCGCCGATGAACTTGGTTGCGGAGTGGACGACGATGTTGGCACCATGCTCCAGCGGACGGAACAGATACGGGGTGCCGAAGGTGTTGTCGACGACAACCGGCAGACCGTGCTTCTTGGCGATCTCGGAGATGGCGTCGATGTTGGGGATGTCGGAGTTGGGGTTGCCGAGCGTCTCGAGGTAGATGACCGTGGTGTTGTCCTTGATGGCCCCCTCGACCTCTTCCAGGTTATGGGCATCGACGAAGGTGGTCTCGACGCCAAACTGGGAGAGCGTATGCTCCAGCAGGTTGTAGGAGCCACCGTAGATGGTCTTCTGAGCCACCACGTGGTCACCGGCCTGGGCAAGAGCCTGCAGGGTATAGGTGATGGCAGCAGCACCGGAGGCGACGGCGAGACCCGCCACGCCACCCTCGAGTGCGGCGATACGGTCCTCGAAGACGCCCTGGGTGGAGTTGGTCAGACGGCCGTAGATGTTACCAGCATCGGCAAGACCAAAGCGGTCGGCGGCGTGCTGGGAGTTGCGGAACACATAGCTCGTGGTCTGGTAGATAGGCACGGCGCGGGAGTCGGATGCGGGATCGGCGCTCTCCTGGCCAACGTGAAGCTGCAGGGTATCGAAACCAAAGGTGTGCTCGGGGTTGTTGATGAACTGGCTCATGATGATCTCCTTGATCGAACAAAAGTAAATAAAAAGAGAGAAGTAAGTCGCTGTCTCCTGATCACGCCGACGGACGCAAACAGGAGCCCGGCATTCGTCTTGGTAAGCAATTCATATGCGGGCCTCCTTTCGCATCCCGGTTCCGTGGTTGGCTTAATTACCTACCGCCTTTGTGTGTTTTGAATAGTACGAGCATTGTTTCCCTCGGTCAATCACTTAAAAGCGCTAACCTGTTATCGTTTTTATAGATAACAATCGGAAGGATTGCGTCGATGACCCTCCAGCAGCTTCGTTTTCTGATCGCCGTGGCAGAGTCCGGCTCAATCAACGCCGCAGCTCAGCGCCTCTATACCGCTCAGTCCAACATCTCAAACGCCGTCAAAAGCCTGGAACAGGAGCTCCATCTGGAGATCTTTACGCGCTCCAGCCGCGGCGTCACGCTCACCAACGACGGCACCGAGCTTTTGGGCTATGCGCGTCAAGTCGTAGAGCAGGCCGATATGCTCGAGGCCCGCTACGAGGACGGCGGCACGCCCCAGGCGCGCCTTGCCATCTCGGCCCAGCATTACGCTTTTTCGGTCGAGGCCTTCGTCAACGTCGTCGAGCGCTGCCGGGACAGCAAGTTCGAATTCATCATGCGCGAGACCACCACGTCGCAGATCATCGATGACGTCCGCGCGTTTCGCAGCGACATCGGCATCCTCTATCTGGACGACTTTAACGCCCGCGTTCTGCAGAAGGCCTTCGCCGATGCCCGCGCAAGCTTCCATCCCCTCTTCGACGCGACGGTCCACGTCTTCGTTAGCGAGCGCCACCCGCTCGCACGCCGCCCGCAGCTGTCCCTTGCCGACCTTACACCTTATACGCGCTACAGCTTTGAGCAAGGCACCTCGAGCTCCTTCTATTACGCCGAGGAACCTTTTAGCTATATCCCTTGCGGCCGCAACATACGAATCTCGGACCGCGGAACACTTACTAACTTACTTATCACGTCGAACGGTTACACCCTGTCGACCGGTGTCCTCTCCAATGAAATGCAATGGGGTATGGCATCGATCCCGTTAGCAGACGCCCCAACGATGCACGTAGGCTATATCATGCACGACGAGCGCAAGCCCTCTCCCCTCTTGCAGCAATACCTCGACGAGCTCAACCGCATCATCCGTGCCAACTAACTGTCGGAAGACGGGGTAGAAATCGTAGATTGCTAGCCCCCGGCGGGCATGGCGCTACAATGGTCACTCACACGAAACGTACCCAACGAAAGGAAGCCCGTGAAGGTCATCATCTATACCGACGGCTCGGCCCGATCAAATCCGGGACGCGGCGGCTACGGCGCCGCGCTCAAATACACCAACCCCGCCGGCAAGACCTTCACCTCCGAGCTTTCGCGCGGCTACGCCAAGACCACCAACAACCGCATGGAGCTCATGGCGGTCATCGTGGCGCTCGAGGCACTTAACCGCCCCTGCGAGGTCGAGGTCCATTCCGATTCGCAGTACGTCGTCAACGCCTTCAACAAGCACTGGATTGACGGCTGGAAAAAGCGCGGATGGAAAACCGCCAACAAGCAGCCCGTCAAGAACCGCGACCTGTGGGAGCGCCTACTCGCCGCCAAAAGCAAGCACAAGGTTGAGTTCATCTGGGTTAAGGGTCACGCCGGCCATGAGCTCAACGAGCGCTGCGATGAGCTCGCCACCACGGCGGCCGACGGCAGCAACCTCGATATCGATACCGGCTTTAACGAGAGCGACCTGTAACGGCGTTTTCGCACGCTATTTCCTGCCCCCTCGCGCTACACTCATCCTGTAAACCGAACGGCACGAGGGGGATACATGCTGCGTATAGCGACCATCGGCACATCTATGATTACCGACGACTTTATCCAGGTCGTCAACGCCAACGACCAAGCCGCGTTTGTGGGCACGCTCTCGCGCGATGCCGAGCGCGGCGCCGCCTTTACCGCCGAACACGGCGGCGAGCGTAACTTCACCGCACTTGACGAGCTTGCGTCCGCCGACGACGTCGACGCCGTCTACATCGGCAGCCCCAATGCGCTTCACTACGAGCAGGCCCTTGCCTGCATCGCCGGTGGCAAGCATGTCATCGTCGAGAAGCCCTTCTGCGCCACCGAAGCGCAGGCGCTGGAAGTCTTCCGCGCTGCCGAGGCAGCAGGTGTCGTGGCCCTCGAGGCCATGCGTCCCCTCCACGATCCCGCCTTCCACGCCATCGAGGACGCCCTGGGCGAGATCGCCCCCATCCGCCGCGCCTCATTGCGCTTTGGCAAATATTCCTCGCGCTACAACGAGATTCTCGCGGGACGCGCCACCAATATCTTCGACTGCAATATGGCATCGGGCTCCCTCATGGACATTGGCGTCTACACCGTCGAGCCCATGGTCGAGATTTTCGGCATGCCCTCCGGCCTTACGAGCATGGCTACTCTGCTCGACCCCGCCACGCGACAGCTCACGCACGGCCCCATCGACGGCTGCGGTTCCATCCTCGCCAGCTACGGCGGTGGCCGTATCTCCGTCGAGCTCGCGCACTCCAAAATAACGAATGACCTGCTGCCCTCGCAGATCGAAGGCGAGCGTGGCACTATCCAGATCGACCATCTGTCCACGCCCCGCAACGTACGCATCGATTATCGCGGCGACGTCGTGCGCGGATCGGCGACCGAGGCGCCGCGCGAGCAAGGCGACAACGGACGCGCGCTCAACCTGCCCAAATCGAGCAACACCATGGAGTACGAGCTCGCCGACTTTATCACCGCCATCGTCGGCATCGATAGCATTAAGGACGAGATCTGGGAAACGCCTGCCGGGCGTCACGAACTTGGTCACTACCGCGATGTCACGCTCGTCTCGCTGCGCATCATGGATGCCGTGCGCCAGCAGGCCGGCATAACCTTCCCGGCCGACGCAGGCAAGCAGGCATAGCGATGGGCCTCTTCGATACGTTCTTCTCCAGCGTCACCGGCGGCAGTCGAGAACCTCAAAAACCATCAAACGTCGAGCTCGAGCTGCGCCGCAGGCTTACTGTGCTCGCAAGCGACGAGGCCACTCAAGACACTCCCCTGCGCTATTTCCTGCGCTGGGCGGGGCAAGTCCAGGGCGTTGGCTTTCGCTTTACCAACACCAACCTCGCGCAGGCACGCGCGCTCACCGGCTGGGTGCGTAACATGGAAGACGGCTCAGTCGAGATGGAGATACAGGGAGCTCCGGCAAATATCCTATCTCATCTCGAAGCGCTTCATGCCTCCTACGAGCGCATGGGAACGCGTTTTCGCCTCGCAGACGCCCAGGCTCGAGCCCCACTTGCCAATGAAGACGGTTTCACGCCTCGTTATTAGTATTGTGTGCTAAATACGGTATCATTTACCTACGACCGTTAATAGAAAAGAGGCGAGGCGCATGGCGGTGCAAAGAAGGAATACCAGGCAGCGAAAGCTGGTTCTTGACGCCGTGCGCCAAAGCTATAACCATCCCACCGCCGACGAAAACTACAACGTCGTGCGCGCGCAGGATGACAAAATCAGCCGCGGTACGGTCTACCGCAACCTCAATCTCTTGGCCGACGCCGGCGAGATTCTCTCCATCAAGACGCCGGGCGGAAGTCGCTTCGATCGCACCATCGAGCCGCACGCACATATCATCTGCACCTCGTGCAGCCGCGTCATCGACGTACCGCTCCCCTTCGATGCCCAGATCGACGCCAAGGCGTCCGAGCAAATCGGCTGGCACGTCACGTCGCACTACACCATCTTCGAGGGTCTCTGCCCCGACTGCCGGTAAATGTTTGGAACATGCCTTAAATCCACCTTTTCGCACTTTGCAGCAAAAAATAGATTTCTAGGTATGTCCCGAAAACCTACTCGGCGAGCAGACGGCGCAGCTCCTCTTCGACCGTGCGCACGTAGCGGACGTGGTCGTTGATGCCGCGCATAGAGGGATTGCAGCTCTCCATTAGATAAGGATGGCCCACTACGTTGAGCATGTCGCGGTCGTTTTCGTTATCGCCAAACGCCATCATCGCATCGGGCGAAATACCCAGGGCACGACCGTAATCGGCAAGCGCGGAGCCCTTGCCCGAACCGAAACCGATAAAGTCCGTCCATTCGGTTCCCGACGTCATCACGTCAACACGGTCGCTAAAGAGGCGCTCGAAATACTCCAGGGCCGCCGGCTGATCCACCTCGGGCATCTGGAAGGCAATCTTAATGACGTCCTCGTCGATGTCCTCGGGACGGCCGACCACCGCCACATCGCAGTGGACCTCATAGCGCAAATGGTCGACGAACGCATCGTTGCCGCTTATGGTGTAGAGGTGCCCCTCGCAGGAAAGGGTAACGTCGGCATGGGGGTAGGCGACCACGGCATTCGCGATATCCATCGCCAGGTCACGCTCCATAGAGCGCTTGACAACGGCACGCCCCTCGCTCATCACCAGGGCTCCGTTTTCGCATACATAGGCGAGCTCATCGGCCACCGGGGCAAACAGGTAGCGCAGGCTCGCATATTGACGGCCGCTCGCCGGCATAAACACGATACCGCGACGATGCAGTTCATCGATGAGTTCAAAGGCCTCGGAACGCGGCTCGCGCTCCCCCGGATGCAGCAACGTGCCGTCCAAATCGCATGCAATCAGCTTGATTCCCTCAAGACCCATATGCTTCCCCAAAGCCTCCTATCAACAGCAAGACGGACCTTGATTGGTCGCCCCTCAAAGCCCGCCTTGCGTATATACGCGCTTAGCCGCGCGTCTTTTTTACGATGGTAAAGTCGGGAGCCATGCTCACGACGGCCTCCGCCGCACTCGATGCAAAGCGCCGGTCCGCATCGAGTTCACGGGTAACCACCGAGAGCCGAACACCCTCGACGCCCCGGAGCATGCGGCCCAAAACAGGCTGCACCGGCGTATACATGCGCACGGTATGCTCGTCCGAATCGCCTCGGAAAAGCGGCGCGTGCATATTGCCGATCTCCCAGCACGCATGCGCGAGCGCAATCGGATCCATGCGGTCGACTTCGACCAAATAAACCTCGGCGCTGCGCAGGCGCACGACAACCGCCACGGGCACCATGCCCGAACGGTCGATGGCGAGCACGTCGCCATCGGCAAGACGACCGCCGTCGGCAGCATCCAGCCGAACATCGATCGTGCGCCCCAGCTCCGTCACGCCCGCAAACGCGCATACATCAGCCCGGTCCCAATCGAACAGTAGCTCGTCAACTTCAAAGACGCCGCCCAACTTCCGGCGAAGCAGGAGTTCATAGGACGGATCGTTGAGATTTCCCAAGCATGTCGTCGAAACCAAGCGTTCAGGCATACTCTAACCCTCGACCTCAACGAGCTCGATATCAAAGTTGAGGTCCTTGCCGGCCAGCTCGTGGTTGGCGTCGAGCGTCACAGCCTCGGGCGTTACGTCGATGACCACGGCGGGAACGGGCATACCGCTCGGCGTGGACAGGAAAAGCTTCATGCCCTTCTCGATCTGCTCGATGTTGGGAACCTGTTCGGCCGGGAAGGTCAGAACCATCTCGGGATTGTGCTCGCCGTAGGCATCGGCAGCAGGAATGTGCACGGTCTTCTTCTCGCCCACCTGCATGTCGACAACAGCGGCGTCGAAGCCCTTGATCATCTGACCGGCGCCGCAGGTGAACTCCAGCGGCTCGCCGCGATCGTAGGAGCTATCGAACTGCGTGCCGTCATCGAGCGTGCCGCGATAATGGGTCTTGACCTTCTTGCCCTGGTTGGACATGGTAACCTCCGTGATAAGGGCGGCGCACAACGCGGGCCGCCGTGAACATATGGCGCTAACTATACCCTAGTCATACAATTCAATGACAGTTTGCAAAGAAACGCTGCAACCGGAGGAACCATGGCATATCCCGTATTTGACCTACACTGCGACACTGCCGACCGAATCGGCTGGGCCACGCTCGATCTCGACCTGCGCTTTACCGCCGGCACCGACGGTTATTTCCCCGGCGACGAAACGCATCCGCAAGATTTCGACCTCATCGAGGGTAACGCCTGTGCCATCTCGCTCGCAAAGATCGGCAACACGCCGTGGGCACAGTGCTTCGCCACGTTTGTCCCCGACGAGATTCCCACCGCCCACGCCGCGCGCTTCCAGGCGCAGATCATGGCGCATATGAGCGGCCAGGCAATGCTCAACCACGACCGTATGGTCAACGTGCGCAGCGCCGCAGACATTCGCCCCGCGCTCAAGGACGGCAAGGTCGCTTGCATCCACACCATCGAAAACGCCACGTTCTTTGCCGAGGACCCCGCGCTGATCGAGGTGCTCAAGAGCCTGGGCGTGCTTATGTCGTCACTCAGCTGGAACGCGCAGGGACCGCTCGCGAGCGGCCACGACACCCACGCCGGCCTCACCGCCGCCGGCATCGAGGCGCTTACGCAGATGGAGCACGCCGGCATGGTGCTCGACGTCTCCCACCTCAACGATGAGTGCTTTGACGAGGTCGCCGCCCGCGCCACGCGTCCCTTCGTC
The DNA here is from genome assembly GCA_019419585.1 of Collinsella sp. Classification (GTDB taxonomy): domain Bacteria; phylum Actinomycetota; class Coriobacteriia; order Coriobacteriales; family Coriobacteriaceae; genus Collinsella. Next base: position 92,250 of record DXZQ01000006.1, read on the forward strand.
GCCAGCCACTCCAACTCCCGTGCGGTTTGCGGCGCCAAACGCAACCTTACCGACGACCAGTTCCGCACCATTCGCGACATGGGTGGCATCGTCGGCCTCAACTACTGCAGCGAGTTCCTTTCCAACGACGCAACCGACAAGACCGCCGCAGACGTCACCTTCGACCAGCTGGCGGCGCATATCGAGCACTGGCTCGACCTGGGCGGCGAGGACGTCATCGCGCTCGGCGGCGACTGGGACGGCGCCACGGTGCCCGCTTTCCTCTCCGATGCCAGCAAGATGCCCGAGTTCCAGAACATGCTTTCCAAGCATTTTGGCAAGACCGTGATGCAAAAGCTCTGCAGCGACAACGCGCTTGCCTTCTTCGAGCGTTATTAATTTCACATCCCTTGAGCGGGCCGGCATGCCGAACGGTCGACATGCCGGCCCGTCCCCGATCTGAAGGACCGCTTTTGACGCAGCAGTTTACGATTTCCGCATCCCGACCGGATGGGACGACCATCCCCGTCGTCGTTACCAAAAAGCGCGTCAAGAACTTCAACCTACGCGTCACATCGAGCGGCGAGGTCCACGCCAGCGCACCGATCGGCGCCAGCCGCGAGCGTATCGAAGCGTTTGTGAAGCGCAACAGCGCCTGGATTATCAGCCGACTTGCCCAGCGCGAACAACGTCAGGCGACGGCACGAGAGCCGCTCAGCCCCTCGTCCATCATTGCACTTTGGGGCAAGCCCATCACGGTACAGGATGCACTCGATCACAACTTTGCATCACCCGCACCGCGACCCAAACAGGCCACCTTCGCAAGTTTTATGGGTACCGATGAATCGGACGAAGGCCCACAGGCCAAGCGGCACGCAATCCTCGACGGCCTAACGTCCGATGAGCTCCAAGCCCGTATCGACCAGCTCTATGCAACCGAGGTCACCACGGCACTGTGCGATATGGTGCACGCGTACGAAATCGCAATGGGCGTCACCGTGGCCCGCGTCTCCGTGCGCAGCATGAAAACGCGCTGGGGATCATGCACGCCCAAGACCGGCGCCATTCGCATCGCGCGCGAGCTCGCCGCCTACCCTGTCGAATGCCTCGACATGGTTGTCGCCCACGAGCTCGTCCATCTGCTCGAGCCGAGCCACAATCAGCGCTTTCACGCCCTGCTCGACACGTACTGTCCCAACAATAGAGCACTGTCTCAGCGGCTCAAGCAGCCACCCCTCAACAAGCTCTAGCGCCGACTAGCGCACGCGCTCGATCTCGACGCCGCAGCTTGCCAGGGGCAGGCCAACAGGAGCCCACGGCTTATCGAGCTTTATGCGCACACCAAGCAGCGAGGGATAACGGCGCAGCAGCATCTGGGCTGTCCCCTCGGCTGCCGCCTCGATGAGCTTAAACGTATGCTCGCGCAGATAGCCATCGACATCGTGGCACACCGAGCCGTAGTCAATCGAGGCATCCAGGTTATCGTGCTCCCCCGCCGCGCGCAGGTCGGCATAGAGCACCAGAGAAACGATGAACTTCTGACCCAGCGCGTTCTCCTCGGGATACACGCCATGGTTGGCAAAAACCTCAAGGCCGTCAATGACAATACGATCGGCATGGCGCAGATCGTCATAGCTCACGTGAGGCACCGCCGTTGCGGTGGATATTTCGCCCCTTCCACGGCGGGCGAGCTCAGCACCTTCAGTCTTGGTTGCATTCTCGGGCAGTTTTTTGTTACTCAACGCGATCGTCTCCTTCGTTTAGAACCCCGACCGCGCAAACTAACTACACGCGAATCGACAGGTTCTTTTTATCATCGCTCCAGTTGCAAGCATTGCGCGCGGGGCATGCAAAGCAGGCGCGCGACGCTTTGTCGGCTGCATAGAGCAGACGCTCAAGCGGTTGGCTGTTCACACGCAGCTTTCGATGGCCCAGAATGGCCGTCTTAATGGCTGCGGCATCGGCCGGCTCAAACGCCACGTCATCGGGCATGCCGCCGAGAATCGCATCAGCGACGCGTTCGCTTGCAACATCATGGGATATACCCGATTCATACTGTTCATCTTTGCCGATATCGTGAAGAAGTGCCGTGGCGTAGATGACCTCGCGGTCAAATTCGAGCTGTTCCTCGAGATTCTTGATCCACATAATGCGAGCGACATCGAGCAGATGGTCAATACCGTGGCGGCAGAAGATGCGCCCCGATTCCAACTGTACGATGTTGCCCAGGTGCCGCCGGAACAGCCCGTTGGCACAAATGTAATCAATGCGAGGCATGGCACCAAAGGGGGCCAGGCCCGAAGCCATAAAGCCGCGACGCGACGTCCCCTCATCGGTCTTCGATGTAAAGTCGTTGACGACTCTCATGGTTAGCGGCCCAGCATCCTAAAGAAACGCTCCTCGAGCGCGGGATCGGTCTCAAAGACGCCGCGGCGAGCAAGCGTCACGGTCTTGGTGCCGGGCTTTTGCACGCCACGCATCGTCATGCACATATGCTCGGCCTCCATCAACACAATCGCTCCCTGGGGAGCGAGATAATCCATGAGGGCATCGGCAACCTGTGCGCACAGTTGCTCCTGCAGCTGAAGACGGCGGGCATAAACCTCAACCGTGCGGGCGAGCTTGGAAAGCCCAGCCACCCGACCGTTAGGGATATAACCAATGGCGGCCTTGCCATAAAACGGCAGCAGATGATGTTCGCACAGCGAGTAGAACGTGATGTCGCGCTCGATAACCAAATCGTTCGAAGCGACGGCAAAGGTTTTGGACAGGTGTTCCTCGGCACTCTGGTCCATACCGCCGGCAATCTCACCATACATACGGGCAACGCGCGCCGGGGTCTCCAGCAGGCCCTCACGAGCTGGATCCTCGCCTATGCCCTCAAGCAACAGCTCAATGGCGGCCTCGACTTTTTCCTGATCGACCATCTGGGCCTCACTTTTCCGATTTCACGTTCGCGCTATGGTACCACGCCCTTCGGCATCGACCACAAGCTACATAGTATGGGTCGAATAGACCGGATCATCACGCCAAAGTTCAACCGCATCACAAAGCGCAACGCCCTCACGCTCAGCACGGGCGCGCGTAGCGTTCATATCGATCACGCGCTGGTTACTCGAGCCCCTAAAACGCAATGAGATATCATACAGATCCTGAACAAACGGGCCATCCACCAACATGTCGAGACAGGCAAGGATACGGTCCGTCGCCTCGGTATGGTGACGACCGCCCGGCATAAGCTCCTCGAGCACGTCACCGGTAAAGCACCAAATGGTCTTCCCCGACTCCACGGGATAAGCCTCACGAACACGCTCGACAAAATCAACGAGTCCCGCCTGATTCTCGGGCTCCATAGGCTCGCCGCCCAGAATCGTCAGACCATCGATAAAGGGATGATCGAGGCTCTCGATAATCTTGTCCTCGACGGCACGATCAAAGGGCTCGCCCGCAGCAAAGTCCCACGCGACGGAGTTAAAGCAATTCTTGCACCCACGACGGCACCCGCTCACAAACAGAGAAGTACGAACGCCTTCCCCATCAGCAATGTCGAAATACTTTATGTTCGCGTAGTTCATAGGTAACTCTCCTGGGAGGCCGGGACATATCATCCCGTCCTCAAACATTCTCGGCCTTCGGCCTGCGAAACTGCGGGCGGGACGATATGTCCCGGCCTCATGCAAAGGGTAACTCAATGAACGAAGCGAACATCGAGCATAGGGTTCGAGGTCCAATAAATACTCAGCTGCAGCTCAACCGCCATTGCAAGCAAATCGTCATTGCAGCTCAACTCATTTCCGCTCAGAACTTCGAGGAGTGAGCAGACCGCATGCTGCATCTCAGCTACATCAACTTGGCTGAACCGAGAGGGCCGCTTGGGCTTTTGCTCGATATGAGTTCCGCACGCAAAGAAGGCCACTTAATGTGGCCTTCGTCTTGCGCAGGACTGTCCGAAATAGCGAGCAAAAGCCCAAGCGGCCCTCTCGGTTCAGCCCCGGAGCGGTATTAGAGATGCAGCACGCGGTCGCGGATCTCCTCGGTTCGGCCCTGGTTCCAGAACTGGGTACCGATGTAGCCGCACGTACGACGAGCGACGTTCATCTTCTCCTGGTCTCGGTTGCCGCAGTTGGGGCACTCCCACACCAGCTTGCCATCGTCCTCAACAATCTTGATCTCGCCATCGTAGCCGCACACCTGGCAGTAGTCGCTCTTGGTGTTGAGCTCGGCGTACATGATGTTGTCGTAGATGTACTGCATCACGCGAATGACAGCCTTGAGGTTGTCCTGCATGTTGGGAACCTCAACGTAGGAGATAGCACCGCCCGGCGAAAGCTGCTGGAACATGCCCTCAAACTTAAGCTTGTCGAAAGCATCAATCTCCTCGGACACGTGGACGTGATAGCTGTTGGTAATGTAGCCCTTGTCCGTCACGCCCGGAATAATGCCAAAACGACGCTGCAGGCACTTGGCGAACTTGTAGGTCGTCGACTCCAACGGCGTACCGTACAGCGAGAAATCGATATCGCTTTCGGCCTTCCACTCGGCGCACTTGTCGTTCATGCGCTGCATGACGGCCATGGCAAACGGCG
>DXZQ01000007.1 GCA_019419585.1 Collinsella sp.
TCCTTCATGGCGCCGTCGTAGCTGTCGACGAAGTCGACCGGGTCCTTGTCGATGTCCTTGAAGATCTCGGCACTGATGGGTGAGAGCTTGGCTTCGGTATAACGCGAGGCGGCGTAGCTCAGGTCGCCCGAATAGTACTTGCCAAAGTTGCCCTTCGACTCCACGAAGGGGGCGAGCAACGCTTCGTTGCCGGTAGCTAGACGCACCATCGTCTCGTAGATCGCGGCGTCGCCGTGCGGGTTGAGCTTCATGGTCTGGCCCACGATGTTGGCGCTCTTCTGGCGCTCGCCCTTGAGCAGACCCATCTTGTACATGGTGTAGAGCAGCTTGCGGTGCGAGGGCTTAAAGCCGTCGATCTCGGGGAACGCACGCGAGACATTGACACTCATGGCGTAGGGCATGTAGTTGACCTCGAGCGTCTGCGTGATCGGCTGGTCGGTGACCTCGGAGTGCAGGCCGATGACGTTCTCGGCGTTGACCTGCTTTTTCTTCGGCTGGTTCTTCGTCTTCTTCTTTGCCACGATATCCTCTTGAACTTCTTAAGGGCCGTCGTTATCGATTTGCTGCTACTGCAGGTCCAACTGGTCCAGGTATTCCTTGCCGTGCTCCGAGATATGGCGCTTGCGGCCCGCCTCGTCGTTGCCCAGCAACAGGTTGAACATGGTTTCCATCTTGGTGACGTCCTCGGGCTCCACCTTGATCAGACGACGCGTCTCGGGGTTCATGGTGGTGAGCCACATCATGTCCGGATCGTTCTCACCAAGACCCTTGGAGCGGTTGATGGAGCACTTCTGGTCGCCGATTTCTTTGAGGATGCCGTTCTTTTCGAGCTCGGTGTAAGCAAAGTAGGTCTTTTCTTTGCAATTGATCTCGTAGAGCGGCGACTCGGCGATATACACGTAACCCTCGTCGATGAGCGTGGGCACCAGGCGATAGAGCATGGTGAGCACGAGTGTGCGGATGTGATAACCGTCGACGTCGGCGTCCGTACAGATGATGACCTTGTTCCAGTTGAGGTTGTCCAGGTCAAAGGCACCGAGGTTCTTGATGCGTTTGTCCTTGATCTCCACGCCGCAGCCCAGCACGCGCATGAGGTCCATGATGATGTCGGACTTAAAGATGCGCGGGTAGTCCTCTTTCAGGCAGTTGAGGATCTTGCCGCGGACGGGCATAACGCCCTGGAACTCGGCATCGCGCGAGGTGCGAATGGCGCCTGCTGCCGAGTCGCCCTCTACGATGTAGATCTCGCGACGGCTCTTGTCCTTGGAGCGGCAGTCGATGAACTTCTGCACGCGGTTGGCCATGTCGGTCTTCTGCTGCAGGTTGGTTTTGATGCTCTGGCGTGTCTTCTCGGCATTCTCGCGCGAGCGCTTGTTGATGAGCACCTGCTCCATGATCTTGTTGGCGGCGTCTTTGTTCTCGATCAGGTAGGTCGAGAGACGCTCCTTAAAGAAGACCGTCATAGCCTGCTGGATAAAGCGGTTATTGATGGCCTTCTTAGTCTGGTTTTCGTAGGACGTCTGGGTGGAGAAGCAGTTGGTCACCAGCACCAGACAGTCCTGGACGTCTTGCCACTTAATGCCGCTCTCGTTTTTGTTGTACTTGCCTTGATTCTTGATGTAGGCATCGATGGCGCTGGTCAGAGCGCTGCGGGCGGCCTTTTCGGGCGAACCGCCGTTCTCGAGCCACGATGAGTTGTGGTAGTACTCCTGCATCATGAAGGTGCGTGAGAAGCACATGCACGCGGTAATCTTGACGTTGTAGTCGGGCAGGTCCTCGCGATCGCGACCTCGACGGTCGGCCTCGATAAAGAAGGGCTCGGTAAGGTAGTCGGTACCGACTTTCTCGAGCACGTAGTCCTCGATGCCCTTGGGATAGCAAAAATCCTCTTCGGAAAACTCGCCATCGTCACCTTCGATGCGCAGGCGGAAGGTCACGTTGGCGTTGACCACGGCCTGGCGGCGCATGGTCTCGCGATACCAATCGTGGGGGATGCTGATGGAGGTAAAGACCTCAAGATCGGGGCGCCATTTGATGGTGGTGCCGGTGCGGTTCTCGTCGCTGGGCTCAATCTCGAGCGCCTTCTTTTTGGCGCCGACGACCTTACCCTTCTTAAAGTGCAGGGAGTACTTGTTACCGTCACGCCAAACCGTGACGTCCATGTACTCGGAAGCGTACTGGGTCGCACAGGAGCCCAGGCCGTTGGTGCCGAGCGAGAAGTCGTAGTCGCCGCCCTGGTTGTTGTTGTACTTGCCGCCGGCGTAGAGCTCGCAAAAGACGAGCTCCCAGTTAAAGCGCTTCTCGGAAGGGTTCCAGTCGAGCGGGCAGCCACGGCCGTTATCCTCTACCTGAATGGAGCCATCGCGAAAGGCGGTGAGGGTGATAAGTTTGCCGTAGCCCTGGCGTGCCTCGTCAACGGCGTTAGACAGGATCTCGAAGGCAGCATGCGCGCAGCCGTCGAGTCCGTCCGAGCCAAAGATGACGGCGGGGCGCAGGCGTACGCGCTCCTCGTCCTTGAGCTGGCGGATACTGTCGTTACCATAGTTTGCGGTGTTTTTTGCCATACTCGCTCTCTCGGTGCTCCTTTGCTGCGTTTAAGTCATATAGATAGTCAAGGTAGCATAGCCCAGCCCACAGACGATTCCAACCAACACGAAATCCATCGAACAATCGTTCGGAGTTCGATGGAGATTCGTTTACTCGGACAAAACCGAGTCGGCTCTGTCCGAGTAAGTTTGAATAGCGAATCGAAATTGGTATGTCTGCATGGCGATGACAGACATGGTTTTCATAATGACAGATATAGTTGACATCCTTTGATGGATGCAATATATTTCTGTCATGTTGCAACGGATATTTGTCCATTACCACGAAAGGAACTTTATGCCAGGTAAGAAAAACCTTCGCATGAAGGCGGCGCGCGCGGCGGCTGGCCTTTCGCAAGCCGACTTGGCCCAAGCCGTGGGCGTTACGCGCCAGACCATCGGCCTGATTGAGGCGGGCGGTTACAATCCCACGCTCAACTTGTGCGTGGCAATCTGTAAAGCGCTGCGCCTTACGTTGAACGACTTGTTTTGGGAAGACGAAATCGATGCCGACCCTAACGCTCTTTAGGAGTTCGATATGAAATTTGAAGATTTAAAACTCGTGCAAAAGTGGCGTGAATATGCCGGCCCAAAGGATGAACGCCTGGAGGCTGAGAACGCGAAGATCTACAAGATTGGTTTCGTGCTGCTTTCGTTTGGCATGTTGATGATCTTTTTCTACCAGTTTATAGCTCGACAGGTTGCGTGGGTTCACAGCGACGCCAGTGAAATGCCGCATGGCTTTGCAACGCCGTTCGAGGCAGCCATGTATTTGTGGCTCGTTCTCGTGATGTTGATTTGCGCAGGACTGCAAACGCGGAAGGGCTATGTCGATACCAATCGTTTTGGGCAAACCGAGCATCTTCCTGTTGGATATTTCCTGCTTGCCAGCGGTCTTAGCGGCGCCGCGTTCGCGCTTGTTATTGCCGCAATGCGCTGTATCGCTGAGGCGCAGATCGTACCGCTCGAAAGCGTCTTTTGGTTGGCGAACCTGGCCACGGGCGTGTTCTGCGGTGCGACGATTTTCGCGGCCACGTTTGCTGCCCTGTGCGTAACGTTTTTCACGGCGAAAAGACGCCGTGCCAAGCTCGAGGCAGAACTCGACTCCTCTGACGACATCTAATGCGTAAGGGGCTGGCTCTGGGTATCCAGAACCAGCCCATTTGATGTTCGATGAGCCGAGTCGGCGTCTCTCACAAAAGTAACTAGGAGCTAGCGAGGCCTATCCGAATTGACCTCATTGGCGGTGTCGGTTTCGAGCGCCGTGCGGCGGGCGCTGTAGGCGATAAGGCCGGCGCCTGCCGCGGCGAGTGCTGCAGCGGTTGCCGTAAAGGGAGCGTTGACATCGCCCGTGCCCGCAAGCGCGCCCGCTTTTCCGGAGCGCTTGTTATTGCCGTGATTCTTGCCGCTGCCAGATCCACTGCCGCCTCCGGAGCTGCTTTCGCCGGAGCCACCTCCACTCGTGCCGCCATCGCCGCCCGCCGTCATCGGGGCGTCGTGAAGTCCTGTCGTATCCGCGCTGCCGCATACGCCGACCTGAACTTCTGAGCGCTCGCATGCCGCGTCGGGCACATGAAGCTCGTGCAGTACGGCACCCAGCGCCGAGTTTGCGCCCGGTCGAATTTCCTCGAGCGTTACGGGATCGAGCGCCACCAGATTACGCGCCTTCGCATACAGCGTTACGCGTTTGCCCACTTCGTCGCTCCAACTCTCGGGGATGGCGAAGCTCATGCGGAACTGTGCCGTGCAACCCGGTGCCAGCACGGCGTTGCCGTTGTCGGCTACCAGCGGGTGCGTTGCAAAAAGTGCGCCCAGCGTCTCGAGCGCGTACTTCACGTGTGCCATGTCGTTGGCCGAAGCATCCTCGGCGAGCTCCGGATCGTAGATCGATGCCATTCGTGCATTCGCTCCGAACCCGATGGATGCGCTGGAGAACGGCTGGCTGGAGCCCTCTCGGTACAGATCGATCGTGCCGGCGGTCAGCAAGGTGTTGCCGTCGTTTCGCACCGTGACCATGAAGGATTCGCCTGCTGCTCCGGGCACCACCGCGCCCGAGGTAGCGACCGCGCCCGTCGGAGTGGCACACGCCACCAAGGGTACTTCGATGCCGTGCAGCTCTGCCTCACTCTTCTCCGCGCTCACAATGTGCGTGGCGAGCGCGGAGAGCATGCCGCCCGACGTCAAAAATGTCGTTATCTGATCGACGGGATGGTCCAGCTCGCACATCACGAACGGCTCCGTGAACAGATCGCCTGCCAAGGTGCTGGCGAAGATGCGGAAGTGCTTGTCCATCACTGCTACCGGGTTGCCTTCTTCGTCGTAGGTTTGTCCCACCTTGCCATCGGTGTTCTCTACATAGAGCACGCACCTGCCGTTGTTGCTTACGCTAAACGATGCCGGGCCACAGCCTGCGGCACCCACGGGCTGCGTTGCAAATGCCGATGCGCCTCGCGTCCAAGTAATATGTTGCAGTTGCTCGTTGACGGTTGCCAAAAAGCCCGAATGTTGTGGCCACGGCACCGCGTGGGGTACTGTGGCATCTGGCGACATAACGCCCCAGCCCGCAATGGACTGGCCGATCACGGCGTACGATGCGCAGCCACAACCGCCTGCAGTCTCGTATGCAACGGGCACCACCATTTTGCCATTGATATTCTCGGGCTCGCCCAGCTCGATACTCGATGGTGCTTGCGGAAAGCGAAGAACTTGGCGGAACGTCAGGCTGTCGCCCAAAACGTCCGACCACAGGGTAAAGCACTCCAGCGCAACCTCGGCCTCGCTGCCGAGCGCCTTCTCTGCGGTGGCTCCGTGGCGGTGGAGGTAGGCGCCCGACAGACGTCCGTCGACAAGAGTCTTGCCCACCGTGATGCGTGGGCACTGCAGGCAATGGTAGCCATCCTCCTGAAGGTGGCCGCGCGAGATGCTGCGCCACGACGTGTGCGATACCACGCGAACTCCGTCGTTGCTTATGCGCAGGCGCACAACGGACAGTATGCCGGATGTGCTCGCCGTATCGAAATGGGTGTTGTCGCCGGCGGGGCGCTCGCCCGAGACCAGCAGCACGTAGGCGTCCTGGTTTCCTCTTCCGTCCGTATATTTCACCACGTCGAAGTCGTAATCGTATATGCCGTCGCGCTCCACGTCGCCCTCGCCAAACCCAAGGGGGAAGTCCACGGGCGTGGGAGCGGACCACGTGCCGTTCGTCTTTGTATGCACCACCAGGCGCGAACGACCATTCTCGCCGTAGCGCACCGAGGCGATACGGAATAGGCACTCCACGCCGGCAATCATTGCCAGCTTCATGTGAGCTTCGCTGAGCACGCCGGCAAACAGCACGTTGTCGCTCGAGGGTTTGATGCCGCCACGCTCGTCCTCCGATACGCCAGCGGAATTGGCGTTGGGGTCCGCAACGGCGTTCGTTGGCTGGCCGATGTAGGTGTACTCATACATCGGCGCGGCGTTTTCGTCGTTTTCCATCAGTGCGTGGACGAAATGCTCAACCTGTCCCGTGTCGTCGCTTTCTGCATCTGCCTCGAGTTCAATGCGCGTGACCGCTTGCTCCCAATCGCGTGCGACATGCACGGCGTTTACGGCAGCGGCTTTAACCTCGGCGCGCGCGAGCAGCTCGGCGTTGGTGACAATGGTGGCCGATGCGATAAATTGCGGAACGCCGCCCGCCTCGATGTTGCCGGCCGAGCCGAAGCAGGCATCCAGCGTGTAAGGCGTATCTCCACCCAATGCGAGCTCAGAGCGCTGGAGCACATACTGGTCGCCATTGTTCACCGACATATTCCACGAATCGAGGAGTGTGGGCCACGACCCCGACCAAGCCTTGGTGGTCCACTTGAACATTACGAACTGGAGTATCACATCGACATCGACGTCTGCACCCACGCGCAGTCGCGGAAGCTGGTGACCGTCCGCCTTCTCGTACCCAATGAACAGCGTGAGGGATGCGGCGCCGCGCACGGCAGACGAGGCGACGCCCGCAACGCCGGCTCCAAAGGTAACGGCAAGCCCGATCTGGATGGTGAACGAGCCCGACGTGTTTGAGTAGTCGAGCGAAATGTTTTTAAAAAACGCCGCGCCGCTGCCGTGCGTGTGGGCACCCACGGTGAGTGCCAGCTTCGCCAGCACCCAGGGGTTGACGTTTAGGAAAAACGGCACCGGTCCTAGGGTAAACTGCTCGGTCCAATTGAGGTCGGTTCTTACCTGGAAGAGGGCCTTAATATTGCCATATGCGGGGTCGTTGTTGTTACCCCAGGTTTTGCCCACCCAATCGTAGGCGAGCGAGCCGTACAGCTGTGTGGCGATATCCATCGTGAACAGCGGCGTGCAATGGTGACGAAGGAGCTTGGTGTTTCTTGGATCGGTGCCCGAACCGGCACTCATACTTTTGTACTGATTCCACTTCCCCTCCATCTCGTCGAGGTAGCGGTTTGCCTGCTTGGCGCCCGACTCACGCGGCGATTTCTTCCAGTATTCCGGATCAGGGTTGCCCGAATCGTTCATATAGCTGGCTGGTTTGTATCCTCCGCCAAACAGCACGTATCCGGCAAACGAGAAATCGAAGAGGATCGGAAATGTGGGCATCCAGCACGTGAACTTATTGCCGCCGATGCCGGGAAACGCCGCGGGGAAATCAAACGGAGTGATCTCTTGGTCCATGGTGGTGGGGACGATAGTGGTCGATCCGGATTCCGCCTTTGCCGCCGGCGCAGTGACAACGGCCATGGGGGAGGAGAGCGTGTAAGTTTTACCCTGGTAGTCGAGGACAAAGCGCAGCTTGCATCCTTCTTCCAGAAGGCTCGATGCCGCGTCGAGGAACTTGTCTTCGAGCGTGAACGTCGCCAGGTTATCCGCGCCCGATGCGCTGGCCTTGACTTGGCCAATCTGCGTGACGGTTTCGGATGAGCTGTCCGCAGCGGGCATCACTTTATTGATATGCAACGTTGCCTGCCCGCCCTGCGGCAGATGGGCCTGCACGGTAAAAGCGTGCGTGTCGGGCTGATCGTTTGCTGCTTCGTCCGCTGGCATTGCCATAAACGTGGCGTCGGCGTACTGGATGTCCCATTCGTCGAATGTGAGCTGGCGAAAGTACGGCTCGCCATCGGAGAGCGGACGTGTGGGTGCGGTAATGGCGGTGCCGCCTTGGACACGCGCGAGGGGAATCTCGACATCGCGGTAGCCCGCCATGCTAATGGAGATGCCGCCGTTAAAGTCATACGCGTCGAGAAGCGTTGCCTCGTCCACGTAGCCTTCCGAAAGCGGCGCGACCTCAAAGATGGCCGTGCCTTCGTTATCGGTCGTGGCGGAGAGCTGCTTGCCTGCGGCATAGCGCGATGTGAGCGTGACCTGGGCACCCGTGATGGGCGTATTCTTGTTGGCGACGTCGACCACGACCACACCAAACATGGTGCGCGAGAGAACGAGCACCCTGAAGGGGTCTTTTTCGTCGGCATAGGCTTCGGTGGGCGTGAACGGCAGCAGGAAGGCAATTTCGCTTCCCGGCACGCGGGGCAACATAATGCTCGCTAGCGAGGACGCTCCGGCAACAAGTAACGAACGGCGATCAAGCATCTTGGACTCCCATCCCGCAAATATCGGTGGAAATAATCCAATTTTGCGAGAAGGCGCCTCGTGGCGGTAGTGCCGTTCAAGGGTCAAAATGTCCAAATTGATTGAGCGAAGCGCCGGGGTTCCGGAGCGCTTTCGATGCGCTTGGCAGTCCGGTCGCTAACGCAACATATGCGCGACCAGCTCGGCGCGTGTGCCGATGCCAAGCTTTGCGTATACGCCGGATAGGCGGTTTTTGACGGTGCCCGGCGATACACCCATATGACGAGCGATTTCGGCATTGGTCCACCCACGGCAGGCGAGCATGGCCATGGTGAATTCCGTGGTCGTTAGGTCGTCGGCCACGTCCTCGCCCGAATCGGGGTTGTGGATGCGCCGCCAGCCGTAGCTGAAGCGGTACGTAATCTCGATGATGCGAGCGAAATCGTCGGGGTATTGCGATTTTAAGCATGCCTCGATAAGCCCCTGCAAAAGGCCGTGGTGTTCGCCGATGAGCTCGATAAGGCCGTCGGGGCGCGCAATGTTCCAAGCAGCTCCGAAGTGCGTTTTTGCGGCGTCGACGTCTTTGAGACTCATGCAGGCCATGGAAGCTGCCAGGTGCAGGAACAGTTCCGAGATGGGGTAGCTTCCCTGTTTCATAATCAGGGCGTTTTCCGCCATGCCCAGGCTGCGGCCGTATTCGCCGCGCAGATACAAGGCGTGCGCCATCACGTAGCTGGCGAACAGACGCAGGCCTTCGGGCAGGTGCGCCGCAAGTGGATAAAACTCTTCGGCAGAATACGGGGAAGGCAAGTGTAGCAGGACGCTCGCGGCCGAGGCGAACAGGATATGCGTGGCGTGGACGGCGAGCGATTCCTCGTCGATCGGCGTATCGAGGATGCCAGCAAGGCGCCGGCGGGCGTCGGCGATACGGTTGAGCGACAGACTGGCGTATCCGCAGATAAAGCATGCGGAATAGCGCAGCGCGGGATCGGTGGCGTCAAGATAGGGGCGCGCCGTCTTGGCAGCGAGGGTGGCCTGTCCGCGAAAGTACAGTGCTTCTGCCGTGGCAATGGCGCGCGAATCGGGGTCGGAAATGCCTGCAACCGCAGCGTCGATCTGTCCCGGCACAAAGGCAGTGCACATCAACGGCATGGGAACGCATGGGTAGCCATCGCAGTCCATCTTCCATCTCCCAACAGCTGGCAACAATAGCAGCAATTGTACTCCTGTTGCTCGGGACTGGAATTTGTGGGTATCGCCTACGATTATGCCGAACGCATAAAGGAAGAGTCTATTGGCGATGCTCTTAAGGTGGCTACCGAAGCCTAGCTGACCTTGGCATAAGGAAAAACTGCCGCCCCTGCAAAAAGCTCCGTCGCAGCGATGGGAAACGAACCTCGATCTGCATATAATGAGGACATATGACAGCGCGTTTGCATATGCGCGGCGCGTTCCATCGAATCGAAAAGGAGCTCTGCATGGATCCCAACAAGCGTCCCGACGATATGGTGCGTATCACCACTCCCGAACTTGCCCAGGCGTTCATCGACGAGCAGGTCACCGCAATCCGCGAGCAGATCGGCGACAAGAAGGTCCTGCTGGCCCTTTCCGGCGGCGTCGACAGTTCTGTTGTCGCGGCCCTGCTCATCAAGGCTATCGGCAAGCAGCTCATTTGCGTGCATGTGAACCACGGTCTCATGCGCAAGGGCGAGAGCGAGCAGGTCGTCGACGTCTTCAAGAACCAGATGGATGCCAACCTGGTTTACGTTGACGCCACCGACCGCTTCCTGGACAAGCTCGTGGACGTTGAGGAGCCCGAGGCCAAGCGTAAGATTATCGGCGCCGAGTTCATCCGCGTGTTCGAGGAGGAGGCCCGCAAGGTTGGCGATGAGGTTAGCTTCCTCGCCCAGGGCACCATCTATCCCGACATCCTGGAGTCCCAGGATGGCGTGAAGGCTCACCACAACGTGGGCGGCCTGCCCGAGGACCTACAGTTTGAGCTCTGCGAGCCCGTCAAACTGCTGTACAAGGACGAGGTCCGCGTTGTGGGTCGCGAGCTCGGCCTGCCCGAGAACATGGTTGAGCGCCAACCGTTCCCCGGCCCTGGCCTGGGCGTCCGCTGCCTGGGTGCCATCACCCGCGACCGCCTCGAGGCGCTGCGCGAGGCCGACGCCATCGTGCGCGAGGAGATCGACAAGGCCGGTCTGACCATCTGGCAGTATTTTGCCGTCGTGCCCGACTTCCGCGCCACCGGTGTGCGCGAGGGCAAGCGCGCCTACGATTGGCCCTGTATCATCCGCTGCATCAACACCGTCGATGTCATGACCGCCGAGGTGCCTGAGCTCGACTGGGCGTTGCTCAAGCGCATTACCGCCCGCGTCACCGCCGAGGTTCCCGGCATCTGCCGCGTGTGCTACGACCTCACGCCGAAGCCCGTCGGCACGGTCGAGTGGGAGTAGGCTTCTACTCTTTTGGGCGAATTGCATTGACAGGGAGGGGCCCCGCGCAAACGTGTGCGGGACCCCTTTCGTTTTACTATTCGGTTAATGCTGCGGATCGTTTTGGAAGGCTTGCGAGCATAGTGGTCCCGTTCTCGGAACTTGCTTCGACCTCTACAGCACCACCGTGAAGCGCTGCAATCTCCCAAACGAGCGCGAGTCCGAGTCCTGCGCCGCCGTATGCCCTGCTGCGGGATTTATCCAGGCGAAAGAACGGTTGGAAGATGCTCTCGCGGTACTGCTTGGGTATTCCCGGGCCCTGGTCCTCGACTCGCAGGAACACGCGGCTGTTGTTGTCGCAGATGGAGACGTTGACAGTCGAGCCGGGGCGGCTGTAACGGATGGCATTTTCGACCAGGTTAAACACCAGCCGATAGAGGAGCGTGTCGCTCCCGATTACTAAGGCGTCTCCAGCACAATTGAGGGCTATGCCCTTATTTTCGGCAAGTGGCGCAAGGTCGGTGAGGACCTCTTCGGACAAGGGACCAAGTTCAACATCGTCCTCGCAAGGAACGCTGCGGAGCTCACTCATCTCGAGCAACACCTTGGTCATCCGCGACATCCGCTCAGTTTGTTCTTGTAGCAGGCCGAGCAGCTCGGCTGTTTCGGGTTGCAAACCGGAGTGCTCGGAGATGAATAGTTCAATCTGTGCCTGCATAAGGGCGAGCGGGGTGCGCAGCTCGTGTGCGGCGTTGCCGGTAAACTGACGCTGTGCAGAGAACCCTTCGTCAAGACGGGCGATCATGTCGTTGAATGAGGCGCTGCATCGCTGTAGCTCGGTGGGTACATCTTTGCTGAGCTTAATTTCGCTTAAGTTGTCAGGCTGCACGCGCTCAACCTGGGCTGCAAAAGCCCGTAGCGGTTTAAGTGCACGGCCGCTCACAAAGTATGCCAGCACGCCGCCAAGTAGCGTGATTCCGGCCGTGATGTACCAGGTTGTCGTGCCAAAAGACTCTTGTGCGTCGTTTACGACGATCGTGACCTTTTCATCGAGGGTCGCTTTCGTTGGGTCGAACGCCTGGGGCGAATCTTCGTCGGTTGCGTTAAAGGCCGAGATATCGCTGCCGATGGCATCCATGTAGCGCATGCCCGTATAGCCGACCAGGCAGTTCGTCAGCACGCACGCCGCACACGTCAGCAGTGCCGTCATGATCGTTATGCGCCATTGCAGAGAAAGCCCTTTCATTCGCCATCCTCCATAACGTAGCCCTCTCCAATCCGATTGCGAATCGGGTCGTATCCCAAAGCGGTGCGCAACTTTTTTCGGAGTGACGAGATATGAACGCGGGCTGCGTTGCTAAAGCTGTTGACGCTGCTGTCCCATACATGCTCGATAAGCTCTTCCTGGCTCACCGGCCGCCCCTGGTTAAGCATCAGGTATTCCAAGATGCCGGTCTCCTTGCGCGTGAGGGATAAGGCCTCGTCGCCCACTGAGGCGACGCGCGCCTTGGTGTCAAAGCTCAGCGATCCGCAGGTCAGGACAACATCGCTTTGCGTAAAGCGCCTGAGCGTGAGGCTGCGGATACGTGCTGCCAGCTCGTCAAGATGGAACGGTTTGGTGAGGTAGTCGTTGGCACCCGCATCGAGTCCCGCTACCTTGTCGGCGACCTCGCCGCGTGCCGACAGCACGAGCACCTTGGTCTCGCAATCGGTAATTCTGAGTTGCCTGAGCACGGTCATGCCGTCGACATGGGGGAGATTGAGGTCGAGCACGACAAGATCAAAGGTCTCGATATCGAGCAGATCGAGGGCCTGCTGCCCGTCGTAGCAGCAGTCGACGCTATAGGCCAAGTTGCGCAGGCTGCGTGCGATCGCATCGCACAGCGCCCGCTCGTCCTCGACGACCAAGATGCGCATAACGTTCTCCTTGCATAGTCATTCACGCTTAACACGGATTTTATAGTCGGTATGGTCCAATGGGTCGCGAAACGAAAGGAGTGGTCAGATTGTTCAAAGCGATTAAGCCTGTGGCGCAGGTGGCTTTGCTGATCGTTGGGGTAGCCATGGTGTGCTTTGGCGTTATGCGCGGCGAGGCAGATGCCGTGCTGGCCAAGGCAATCAGGCTGTGCTTGGAGTGTATCGGAATTGGATAAAAGAAAAAACACTGCATCGCATCTTTTGGCGAGATTCCGCGGATTGATTCAGGCGGCGGCGACGCTTGCGACCAATATTCACCTGCCTAACTTTGCCAAGGGGGGCATCTACCAGGGGGCGGGCAAAGCCGTCTGCGTGCCGGGGCTCAACTGCTACTCGTGTCCGGCGGCCTCGGGTGCGTGCCCCATCGGGTCGTTTCAGTCGGTGGTGGGATCGTCTAAGTTTAGCTTCTCGTATTACGTGACCGGAACGCTCATTTTGATCGGCGTGCTGTTGGGGCGTTTTGTATGCGGCTTTTTGTGCCCGTTTGGATGGCTGCAAGAGCTTCTGCATAAGATTCCCAGCAAAAAGCTCTCCACGAAAAAGCTCAAGCCGCTCACGTACATCAAGTATGCCGTGCTGCTGTTTGCCGTGGTGCTGCTGCCCGTCTTGGTGGTTAACGATGTGGGTATGGGCGACCCGTTCTTTTGCAAGTACATCTGCCCGCAGGGTGTGCTCGAGGGCGCGATTCCGCTGTCCATCATGAATACGGGAATCCGCTCCGCGCTGGGAAAGCTCTTTACCTGGAAGCTCGCGATCCTCATTGTGGTTGCGGTGCTGAGCGTGCTGTTCTACCGCCCCTTCTGCAAATGGATTTGCCCCCTCGGTGCGTTTTATGCGCTCATGAACAAGGTGTCTTTGCTGGGGATCCAGGTTGACCAGTGCAAATGCGTCTCGTGCGGCAAGTGCGCCAAGGTGTGTCAAATGGACGTGGACGTTACGCGTACGCCCAACCATGCCGAGTGCATTCGTTGCGGCAAATGCGTGGGTGCGTGCCCCGTCGATGCTATTAGCTTTCGCTATGGGCTGGGTGTGACGGGCGACAAACCCGCGCAGCCCGCGCAAGCCTGCGAAAACAAATAGGTACCTATATAAGTTTCGATATAAACGGAGGAACCATGAAACTGTCAAAAATTGCGGCCTTGTTGATGCTGCCCGTGCTGGCGCTGACTCTCGCGGCGTGCTCTGCCCCCAAGGGCGACGCGAAGGATGCCACGAGCGGCGATGCGCAGATTGCCGAGCTTATAGCGCAAAAGCCGTCGAGCGCCGAGGAGGCGGCCGAGCTGTACCAGCAGCTGCTGCAAAAGGAAAACGAGATCTTCGCGAGCGATAACGCCCTGTGGGAAAAGGTGTTCAATGCGGCAAATAAAGACTCGGCAATGATTGAGGACGGTAGCAATTACGGCGACTTTTTGCTTGATACCATCGAGGGCGCCAAGGATCAGTTTACGGCTGACGAGCTCAAGACGCTTAAGGCCGGCGCGCAGCAGGTCAAGGAGATCGAGGACAAGCTCATGGCGCTGGAGAAGGAGTTTCCCGGATGCGGCAGCACGCCCGGCGAGGGAGAGAGCGTCGATGCCTCGACCGCAGGCATGACCAACGGCGAGAGCGGGGAGACGAAGTTCCCCAGCTTTAAGGGCAAGGACTTGGACGGCAACGATGTAAACAGCGACGAGCTGTTCTCCAAGAACAAGGTCACCGTCATGAACTTCTGGTTTACCACCTGCAAGCCGTGCGTGGGAGAGCTGGGCGATCTGGAGAAGCTCAACAAGGAGCTTGCCGAGAAAGGCGGCCAGGTCGTGGGCGTTAATTCCTTTACGCTCGATGGCAACAAAGACGAGGTGGCCGATGCCAAGGACGTGCTTTCCAAGAAGGGCGTGACGTATAAGAACATCTGGTTTAAGTCGGACAGCGAGGCCGGAAAGTTCACCTCCAACCTGTACTCGTTCCCGACCACCTACGTGATCGACCAGAACGGTAACATTGTGGGAGAGCCGATCATGGGCGGCATCAACTCCGCTGAGCAGCGCGAGGCGCTCAACAAACTGATCGATCAGGCGCTTGCTAAGAGCGGACAGTAGGTTCGAATGCGACAAAGGGACAGTCCCTTTGTCACATCATCGATGATAAGTGCGGGACGGTGCGCCACGTGGCGTGCCGTCCCGTTCGTTTTTGGGGCAGTACGTTACATTTCTCACTGGAGCAGGCCAAAAATGGGGATAGAGTAGGGCAAACGCGTCGAATACGAACGGCGGAGGAGAGCGGGCGGGGTGCCTGCGCAGGAGAGGTTGCCGTCCATGCTGGAGCTCAAAGGAATTTGCAAAAGGTACGTTACGCAGTCGTTTACGCAGGTGGCGCTCGACAACGTAAGCCTGGCTTTTCGCGATAACGAGTTCGTGGCCATTCTGGGTCCCTCAGGTTCGGGCAAGACCACGCTGCTCAACGTTATCGGCGGACTCGACCACTTTGACTCGGGCGATCTGCTGATCGACGGTATTTCGACCAAGGACTTTCACGATCGCGATTGGGATGCCTATCGCAACAACCGCATCGGCTTTGTGTTCCAGAGCTATAACCTCATTCCGCATCAGACCATTTTGGAAAACGTGGAGCTGGCGCTTACGCTCACGGGCGTGGGGCATGCCGAGCGTCGCCAGCGTGCGCGCGAGGCGTTGGAGAAAGTCGGCCTGGACGAGCACATTAACAAGCGTCCGAGCCAGCTTTCGGGCGGACAGATGCAGCGCGTGGCCATCGCCCGCGCCCTGATTAACGATCCCGAGATTGTGCTGGCTGACGAGCCGACCGGCGCCTTGGACTCAACGACATCCGTGCAGGTCATGGATTTGCTCAAGGACGTTGCGCGCGACCGTCTGGTCATCATGGTCACGCACAATCCCGAGCTGGCGTACCAATACGCCACGCGCATCGTCAACCTGGCGGACGGCAAGATCACCGACGATTCCGATTCCTTTGATGTTGCCAATGCCGCGCGTCGCGAGGCTAAGCCTACGCGCAAAACCTCGATGAGCTTTGTGACAGCGCTGGGGCTTTCGGCGCGAAACCTTTTGACCAAGAAGGGCCGTACGGCTATGACGGCCTTTGCTGGTTCAATCGGCATCATCGGTATCGCGGCGATTCTGGCGCTCTCCAACGGCGTAAACGGCTACATCAAAAAGGTCGAGGAGGATACGCTCTCGAGCTACCCGCTCACCATTTCCAAGCAGGATTACGACCTGTCGTCCATGATGGGCGGACAGGGGGCCACGGATGACGATACGTCCAAGAACGAGGGCTCGTCCGACGGCAGCACCGACGGCAAGGCTCGGGGAACCGATAAGATCCCCGTGGTCACGGCCGTAAAGGATATGTTTGCGAGCGTTAAGTCTAACGACATGACGAGCTTTAAGGCATGGCTCGATGCCGGTGGCGATGGCATCGATAAAGAGGTCAACGCCATTCAGTACGGCTACGGTGTATCGCCGGTTGTCTATCGTGCCGGGAAGGGCGATGGGAAGCCTGTCCGGCTGGTGCCCAACGCCATGACCGAGGCCATGAGCGGAGGCGCGAGCTCGGCAGCAACGGTGAGCATGGAATCCATGGGAACCTCGGTCTTTAACGAGATGATTGACGACCAGAGCCTGCTCGACAGCCAGTACGATGTCGTTGCCGGCCATTGGCCTACGTCCGCCAACGAGGCCGTGATGGTGCTTTCGAGCCGCGGAACGGTGGGCGACTACACGCTCTACAGTATCGGCGCGCTGGATATCGATGAGCTCAACGACCTGGTTAACAGTGCCATGACGGCCGACGGCAAGGTCAAGACGCCCAAGACCGGCAGCGACTTTACCTACGACGATGCACTGTCCACGACGTTTAAGGTGTTGTCGCCGGCCGATGCCTATCGCAAAAACGAAGAGACCGGCATGTGGACTGACATGTCTGGCGACGCCGACTTTATGAAAGCCAAGGTTGCCGACGGTATTGACGTGCGCATTGTGGGCGTGGTGCGACCCAACGAGACGGCAAACGCGAGCGCATTGTCCCCGGGCATTGTCTATACGCATGCGCTGACTCGCCAGCTTATGGAGCGTGCTGCCGATTCGCAGATTGTGCAGGAGCAGCTTGCCCACCCCGAGACGGATGTCTTTACGGGCAAAACCTTCGACGAGCTGCAGGGCGAAGCCAAGCAGGGCGTGGATTTGGGCAGTATGTTCAGCGTAGACGAGGCGGTACTGAAGAGCGCGTTCTCGTTCGATGCATCTGCGCTCTCGGGCGCAGCCGGCGGTATGGACCTTTCTGGTCTCGACTTGTCCGGGCTGGACATTGACCTTTCGGGTGTTGGGAGGGACATCGACTTTAGTGACATCATGGCCAAAGCGCCGGCCCCAGATTTCTCGGGCGTCTTTGATGGTCTTGAGCTCACGCCTGAGCAAATGCAGCAGGTGGGAGCACTTGCCAACCAGCTGTTTGAGGGCTTTATGCGCTCTGATCAGTTTAAGGCGCTGTCACCCGAAGATCTTAAGGATGCGTCAAAGCTCGCTGCCGCATTCTCGGCGTACCTTGAGAATGATGTCACAGCCCAGCAATACCTGGCTCAGCTCAGGGCGCTCGGCGGCGATGCCCTGGCCGAGCGTCTGCAGCGGGTGATGGGCGACTATGTGCAAAAGCAGCTGGCTCCGTATTTGCAGCAGTCTATGGATCAGGTGATGAAGGCGGTCAGCGAGCAGATTGCGACGACGGTATCAACCCAGCTCAAGGCGGGTGCGGCAGGGCTCATGGACCAAATGGCGACGCAGATGTCTTCGAGTTTTGCCAACTTGGCGAGCGCCATGCGCGTGGATGCGAACGCCTTTGCTCGCGCTATCCACTTTAACATGGACGCTGAGGACCTGAGTTCGCTCATGATGAGCTATGCCAAGGCGTCGAAGCTCACCTACGACAACAATCTGACCACGTTGGGCTATGCGGACGAGGCGGACCCCATTTCGGTCAAGATTTTCCCGCGCGACTTTGAGGCCAAGGAGCGTGCGCTCGATCACATCGATGCGTACAACAAGCAGGTCAAAGCTGCTGGCCACGATGAGCAGGCAATCTCGTATACCGACTACATGGGCATCATCATGGGCTCGGTGACCGACATCGTGAACACCATCAGCTTGGTGCTCATCGCATTCGTGAGTATCAGTTTGGTGGTGAGCTCCATTATGATCGGCATCATCACCTACATCAGCGTGCTGGAGCGCAAAAAGGAGATTGGCATCCTGCGCGCGATCGGCGCGTCAAAGCGCAACGTGGCAAACGTATTTAATGCCGAGACCTTTATCGAAGGCCTCATTGCCGGCGTCTTTGCCATTGTCGTCGTGGTGGCCGTGAGCTTTCCGGTTAATGCCTGGGCGCTTGCGGCCAAGCAGGTGCCCAACCTGATGAGCCTGCCCGTTCAAGACGCGCTGGTGCTCATTGTAATTTCGGTGCTGCTGACGGTCGTTGCCGGCCTGCTGCCGGCTCGCAGCGCATCCAAGAAAGACCCTGTGGAAGCCCTACGCTCCGAATAATGTGACAAAGGGGCAGTCCCTTTGTCACATTGGATGAAAAGGCGCGGGAAGGGGGTGGCCCCTTCCCGCGCCTTCTAGTTTGTTTTGCCCATCAGCGTAATACGGACGCTTGGATGGGTGTACTCGTCAAACTCGTCCTCGGGATCCGTATCAAACGAGTAATACGTTTTGATGAGGTCGTCACTCGTCCTGATAGAGATTCTCTCGTAGAGTGAGCCGTTCAAAAATGCCTGCCTAAACTCTTCGGGGAGCTTTTGCGGTGCTAGGAGCTCGGGACTCACGGTCTTGACGTCTACGGTTTGGACGACAGAGGAAAGTTCGTCCAAGTCGAGCTCGATGCGGGCGAGGTTGTCCTCAAGGCTCGCGTCGGGGTCGATCTCTGCCGCGTAGCTCACTTCCGTGAGCGTTCCCTTGTTGTCAAAATCCAGGTACGTATAGGTCTTCTGGGCATCGGAGTCGCCGTCGTGCAGATAGCCGCGGACGTGATAGCCGTAATCTTGATATCGCTCGTAGGGGTCATCGGCGGACACGTACTCGCATGAGGGCTCTAATGCCTTGCGTGCGATGGCGATCTGCTCGGCCGCGGCCGCGGCGTTCTCCTGCATCTCGATGTTTCCCTGCGCCAGCTGCGGGATATAGGCGCCGCACACGATTGCGAGGGGCAGCGCCACAAGCGCGACGACCCACTTCTTTGCACGGGGGACAGGCACGCCACAGGCCTCTGCCATGGCCCTTGCGTTGGCGAAGCTTTCGGCAAGCACGTCTGCCGCGGTGGCGACGGCGCCTACGGCAGCGGCGACTTCTGCCGCGCCGCCCAGGTTGCGTGCGGTCTCGTTGTCGCTGTTCTTGAGCAGGCGTGCGGCGGCCTGCGTGCCAACAACGCCTGCGATTTGTGCCGAGCGGTCTTTCTCGCTCTGCTCGATGGCGAGCCGGTTCTGCATTTCCTTCCACTGCTTGCCGCGCATGCCAAAACGCGGCGCGAGGGCACAGTAGCAGAATATGACGAGCTCGATGGCGGTGAGCACCAAGGCGGTCATCATGCCCGTCTCTTGGAAGCCTTCGTGATGGAAGACGATGTCGTCGATCATTTCGAAAGGAATAATCAATAAGGGCAGCACGAATGCCATGGCAAGCGCCGCGCCGGCAACCTTGGGACAGATGCAGTATCGCTGGATGCGCTTACGTTCTTGTTCGGTGAGCTGCTGCATAGGGTCCTCGACTCTCATCGTTTTTCGGGGGTGATGCGCACACGCTCTTGAGTATAAATGAGTAGAGGGTGTGCGCTGTTCAAACATAGTGATCAACAGCGTGTTATTGGCAATCGTTGCGCAGCGACTGCTGGAGGGGTAGTTAACGCCAAGTAACCGCCTCTGCCTTGTGGGTGGTCTCAAGGACAAGGCATAATGCATGTGACAAAGGGACAGTCCCTTTGTCACATTGATTTGAGAATGGATGTTGATGTATTTATCGCTGGCCCCTATGGAGGGGATTACCGGGCATGTGTTCCGTCGCGTGCATGCGGAGTGCTTCGGTGCGCTCGATTGTTATTACACGCCGTTTTTGCCGCCGCCGCGGGTGGGAAACCGCTTTGGCGGCAAGGCGTTTAAGGAGATCGATCCTGCCAATAACCAGGGACTTAATGTCGTCCCCCAGCTTATGTCCAAGAATGCGGACGAGTTTGTGTGGGCAGCACACGTGCTCGCCGACATGGGCTACCGCGAGGTCAATCTCAACCTTGGCTGCCCCTCGGGGACGGTTGTTGCCAAGGGCAAAGGGTCGGGCTTTCTGCGCAACCTCGACGAGCTCGAGGTGTTCCTGAGCGATGTGTGCGAGCGGTCGCCGTTGCCGGTGTCGGTAAAGACCAGGCTGGGGTTGGAGAGTGACGACGAATACGGGCGCGTGCTCGATCTGTACTGCCGCATGCCGTTGGCAGAGCTGATCGTGCACCCGCGTGTACAGAGGGATCGCTATACGGGCTCGCCGCGCAAAGCGTTTTACGGCGAGACGTTGGATCGCGCGCCATTTCCGGTGGCATACAACGGTGACATCTTTGATCTTGAGGACATGGATGCGCTGGTGGAGGCCTATCCCGGCACGCGCCATGTAATGCTGGGACGCGGCCTGCTCGCGAACCCCGCGCTGGCTCGCATGGTTAAGGGTGGCCCTGCTGCCACGGCAGCCGAACTGCAGCGTTTCCACGACACGCTGTTTGCGGCCTATACAGAAGAGATTGGCGGCAACGTGGTCTTTCGTATGAAGGAGTGGTGGTTCTACGCCAAGTGCGCTTTCGCCGACCCCGCTACCGTTCACAAGCTCGTACGTAAGACCAAAAAGGTCGACGAATACCGCGCCGCCGTCGAGCGGGTCTTTCGCGAGCAGTCACTCGCGCCCATAGCCCGCTTCCACGGCTAGTTAGTCATCGGGGACGTTCTTTAACGACTAGTCATTTAAGAACGTCCCCGATGACTATGTTGCAAAAATTGTACGCCAGCATCCAAAGATGTCGAAAAAATGTCGACTTTGGATGCTAGCGTACGTGTTTGGCCGTATGGGTTGGGGTGGTCGGTTGCAATGCGCGTACTAGAGCAGGTTCTTCTGTGCCCACGCGATGATGTCGCTCGATTCGTAGAGTGGTTTGCCGTCGATGAACAGGCAGGGAACCTGGCGTTTTCCGCCGATGGCGATGAGTGTCTGCTCGGCTTCGGTATTGGTCGAGATGTTGCGCACGGGAATGGTCACGCCGTTATCGGCCAGGAAGCGCTTGACCTTTATGCAATACGGGCAGCCGGTCATAACGTACAGTTCGAGCTCGTGATCAGTAGCCATGGGTCTCCAATCGGTTGAGGTTTCGATTGAGATACCCAAAGCCGCCGCGGTCTATGCGCGAATCAACGACGACTCGATGGCCTGTACCAGAAACGCCGTGGCTCCAGTGCCGCAGGGCTTGTCGTAGTAGTCAACAAAGCGCTGGTCGGCAAGATAACCATTGGCGAGGCCCAGGTATGCTCCGTCTTGGGGTTCGTGTCCCCAGTTAAGGCCAATCCATCGGCGGTGCATTGCGACAAGTTTGCGGGCTTCGTTGCTCTTTGGATCGCCGTCGCCCGTGGCAATCGAGAGCTGACCCAGAATAGCGCGTTCAAGTTCTTTCATGTCGTTCCATGTCCCGGGATCCATGTCCAGCAACGCCACGTTTGCCGCATCGATTGCCTCGTCGCCATAGCGTGCCCGCGCCTCGACCCCGTAGCGCTCCTCGTTTTCCTGCACGGTGCGCCAACGCTCCAGTTGCGGCAACACGGCACCCATGAGCGAGACGGCTTCGTCGAGCGACATGCCGGTGCTTTGTGCCAGCCGCGGGGCACAATCCTCGATCATTGCTTCCATGGTGGTGTCGTAGGTGTACTTGCCGCGGTCGTAGCACCACTTGCAGTAATGGTCGGTCGCGGCACCCGCGGCATCGGTGCCGCAGTCATCGGGTGTGAGCACCATGCCGCAGCTCTGGCAATAGTGCTCGGGCATTTCGAGCAGGTGCGACAGCGGTTCTCCGGTTACGGCGGCAATGAGCTTCATCATATCGATGCCCGGGGTGACTTCGCCGCGCTCCCAGCGGCTGACGGCTTGGCGCGTGACATAGAGCTTGGCGGCAAGCTGCTCTTGGGTAAGGTTGTTGTCGCGGCGGACAGCGATGAGTTTTTCTGCAAAGGCCATAACGGCTCCTTTCTGCTGCTTGTTGGCTTAAGCATACGCGGCAGCCGATGCCCTTCCAAGCAACCGTTGGTTGCATGCAGATGGCGATGACAAGCAATCGCGGCCTGCTGCCCTCGCCCGTGCCGTACAATGAGCGACATGGAACCTATTGCACACATACATACCGACCTGCCGCAGAAGTTCGGCATTCCGCGCAACAGCTTTTTGGCGCCCCATCTGCAGGGGCGCATCGTCTTTGAGCCGGAATTTGCCTCCAATGCAGCGGTTGAGGGCCTGGACTCCTTCTCTCACCTATGGCTGCTCTGGCGCTTCGAAAACGGAACGCCCGGTGGCACGGCCGAAGACATCGCCGTCGATGCCAAGACGCAGGACAGGTCCGGCACCAACGCCAAGTGGTCGAAAACCGTACGTCCGCCGCGCTTGGGTGGAGCCGAGCGCGTGGGCGTATTTGCCACACGCAGCCCGTTTCGCCCCAATCCCATCGGTCTTACCTGCGTCAAGCTCGATCGTGTCGAGCTTACCGACGACGGTCCCATCATCCATGTGTTGGGAGCCGATCTGCGTGACGGCACGCCCATCTACGACATTAAGCCCTACATTCCGTTTGCGGACTGCCACCCGGATGCGACCGGCGGCTGGATTGAAGACGCGCCGTGGCAAGAGCTCGACGTCGAGTTCCCGCAAGCGCTGCAGGATATGGTCCCGCCCGCAAAGCTCCCCGGCTTGATAGAGGTCCTTCGCCAAGATCCGCGCCGCGCGGGTAGCAAACACGAGCCAAACCGCGTCTACCATCTGGCTTACGCTGGGCTCGACATATCCTTTACGGTTGATGGAACTAGGTTGACGGTAATCGCCGTCAACGACGCGCGGGACTAGCCGGCCATTCGCCGGCGCCCGCCAAATTCAACGCCAAACCCTCATGACAAAATTGCCCGCGCTGGTGGACAATAACGCCTACCAAAACAATCCGCTTTGCACGGGAGCTCAGCATGAAATACGACTTTACTTCTCTTATCGACCGCCACGGCATGGACGCCATCGCCGTTGACTCCTGGGGCGAGATCCCCGGCATGGCTCCGAACGCGCCCGACGAGGGCTTCGACCGCATCCCCATGTGGGTGGCGGACATGAACTTTGCCACGGTGCCCACGGTCCAGGAGTACATCATTCAACGCGCCCAGCATCCCATGTTTGGCTATTTCGATCCTCGCCCCGAGTACTTCGACCGCATCATTGAATGGCAGAGCCGCCGTAATGGCGTCGAGGGCCTGCTCCCGGAGCATATCGGCTACGAAAACGGCGTGCTGGGCGGTGTCGTGTCGACGCTGCGGGCGTATGTCCAGCCGGGCGATGCGGTGCTGGTCCACAGCCCCACCTACATCGGCTTTACCAAGTCCATCGAAGCCGCGGGCTATCGCATTGTCCACAGCCCGCTTAAGCTCGACGACCAGGGCGTATGGCGCATGGACTTTGAGGACATGGAGCGCAAACTCACCCAAAACCACGTCCATGCCGCGGTGTTCTGCTCGCCGCACAACCCCTGCGGCCGCGTATGGGAGCGCGATGAGATCGAACGCGCCATGGACATCTATCGCCAGCACGATTGCGTGGTGATCTCGGACGAGATCTGGTCCGACATCATCTTGCCCGGTCACAAGCATATCCCGACGCAGTCGGTAAGCGAGGATGCCCGCATGCGCACGGTCGCCCTCTATGCGCCGAGCAAGACGTTTAACCTGGCTGGCCTGGTCGGCAGCTACCACATCATCTATAACGAGACGCTGCGCGACCGCGTGTGCGCCGTGTCCAATAAGACCCACTACAACGAGATGAATGTCCTTTCGATGCACGCGCTTATCGGCGCCTACCAGCCGCAGGGCTACGAGTGGCTCGATGAGCTTAACGAGGCCATCGAGGGCAACATTGACTACTTCTGCGATTACGTGGACGAGCATTTTGAGGGCGTGTCCTATTCGCGCCCGCAGGGCACCTATATGGTGTTCCTGGACTGCACGGAGTGGTGCCGCGAGCGTGGCCGCGATATTCAGTGGCTGCTCGACGAGGGCGCACGTGTGGGCGTGGGGTATCAGGACGGCCGCCCGTTCCACGGACCCTGCCACATTCGCGTGAATCTGGCGCTGCCGCTTTCGCGTGTAAGGGAGGCGTGCGACCGCTTGGACCGCTACGTTTTTAATGCACGGTAAGTGAGCGCTGCATGCGGGGCTGTCTGCCAGATTGGCTGGAAGGCCCCGTATGGTAAAGCATCTGTAACCATTGAGCGCGAGCGCGGTTTTGTCTGCTATTATTCAGCTCTTGAGTCTGTAAACAGGATTGTCTGGAGCTCGATGAAAAGGCCTCGTCGCTCGGTCGCCATACCGTTGTTTGTTGCGCTTGCAGTGGTGGGCGCCTTTGTCGTAGCGATAGCTGGCTGTTTTGGATCGAATGACGGAACCCCGACGTCTGCAGTAGAAGGCCCAGCCGCCTCGCAGGTCAAAGACGACAACCTTAAGACGCTCAACGTTGGCAGCGACCTCTATCCACCGTTTGTGTATAGCAACGAGTACGGCGATATTGTTGGCCTGGATGTCGATATTTTGACCGAGGCTTTGGGCCGCATTGGCTACAAGCCAAAGTACCAGCTGATCGACTGGGAAAAGAAGAAAGAGCTGCTGGCGAGCGGCGAGCTCGATTGCGTCATGGGCAGCTTTAGTATGACGGGCCGCGAAGGCGAGTATCGCTGGGCGGGGCCGTACCTTGCGAGCCGACAGGTGGTTGCTGTCGATCCCGAAAGCGATATCTACACGCTCGCCGATCTTAAGGACAAGGTCGTGGCGGTCCAGTCCACCACCAAGCCCGAATCGATTCTGCTCAATCACACCAATGAAAACGTTCCGCAGATCAAGGAGCTCTACAGCTTTTCGGACCGCTCGTACCTGAACCCGGCGCTTGTCGAGGGCCTAGTCGACGCCATCGCCGCGCATGAGTCCTCGCTGCTCACCTACGAAAAAGACTATGGCGTGACGTATCGCATTTTGTCTGAGCCGCTGCTAGAGGTTGGTTTGGGCACCGCTTTCGATATCAACGACACACGCGGCATCGACGTTAAGCTCACCCATGCCTACCAAGAAATGCTTGCCGATGGCACCATGGAGCGCCTGGTGTCAAAGTATTTTGATGACCCTTCGCCCTTTTTGAATATGGAGGGCCTGTCGTGATCGATGCACCCGACCACACCACAGAGAAGCGGGGCGACCGTTCGGCCCTGGCATGGCTCCTTGCCGCCCTGTTGGGGATAGCACTCTCGGCTGCTGCCGGCATGACGAGCTACGGTTACACGACGGCCCAAGCCGAGCAGCGCTTTTCCGACGTTGTCGATTACGTGGCGACACAGAGCCTTTCCTACGATGCATTCAACAGCGCCTATGCGACCAAAAACCTGATTCGCGTTATGGAGATCGCCGGAGAGGCGGCGCGCGATATGGAGCGCGACGGCTCGGTGGATAACGCTACGTTGGAGCAATATGCTGACCAGTTTAATGTGACAGCGCTGATCGTAACGGATGCATCGGGCAACTTGGTGTCCGAGTCCTCGAAGGATGACGTGGGCTACGAGTCGCTCGCTGCGAATCTCAAAGAGGCGCCTGTGCTGGAGGTGGCAGCCCATCCGCTTAAGTCCTATACCGCTCGCATTACGCTTGCGGACGATTCGGTCGCAGACATTGGCTGCGTGGCCCGGCCGGACGGTGAGGGCATCGTTGTCGCGGTGAGGCACCAGAGCGCCAAGGCGGTCGCGAGCAATACGCTCAAGTTGCAGAGCTTGCTCGATGGTTATGAGACCATCGATAGCGGTAACATCGTGATCGAAAACGACGGTAAGGTCGTTGCGACCAACGCTGTTGAGCCCGCCGTGTCAGGCGTGTTCGATTTGCCTGCGACGGATGCCATCGTTGTCAACGGCATTAAGGAGCGTTGCCTGGCTGGTAAGGTCAGATTGGTCAACGACAGCGGTGAGTGGTATCTGGGCACATTTGGTAAAGCGCGCGATTTTTACGTGTACACCTATGCTCCCGCGCAGCGTTACTTTGAGGTTGTTGCCGCTGTTGTTGCCAGTGTGTTGGCGCTCTACGGCGGTGTTATAGCCACTGTTGTGTTGGTGCGCCGCCGCGCCGAGAGCCAACGCTTTGCCGACCTGTTGCTGCAGGAGCGCGACTATGGCGACAAGCTGGCAAAAGCGGCGCGCGAAGCTTCGTCTGCCAACTCTGCAAAGACGGAGTTCCTGCGTCGCATGAGTCACGACCTGCGCACGCCCATCAACGGCATTCGCGGTATGGTCGAGGTGGGCAATGCCAACGCGAACGACTTGCAAAAGCAGACTGAGTGCCGCTCAAAGATCTGGACGGCATCGGGATTGCTGCTCGACCTTGCGAACGAGGCACTCGATATGAGCCGCTTGGAGAGCGGGCAGGTCGACCTGAATCTCGTGCCTACAAATATGGTGGCCCTCAACCGTGAGGTGTGCGATATTCTGGAGCGCCAGGCCGAGGAGCGCCTGGTGACAATTATCTGCGATCAACGGACTCTTGATCATCCTTATGCCCGGGTGAGCGTGACGCATCTCAAGCGCCTGTTGCTCAATATTGCCGGTAATGCCGTCAAGTACAACCGCCAGGGCGGCTATGTTCGCCTGGCATGCCGCGAGGTGGAGCCGGTGGACGGTGTCCCCGTCTATGAATACACGATCGCCGATAACGGCATTGGCATGAGCGAGGAGTTTCAACAGCACCTCTACGAGCCGTTCAGCCGCGAGGAACAACAGGTGGAAGGCGCTTCATCGGGAACTGGCCTGGGCGCGTCTATTGCCAAACAGTTGGTCGAGCTTATGGGCGGAACCATGAGCTTTACGAGCGCCTTGGGGCAGGGGACGACGTTTACCATTTGCCTGCCGTTTGAGAAGTGCAAGAGTTCCGAGATTCCCCAGGCAGTTCGCGTGGATGCAGGCGACAGCGACGTGCTCCAGGGCCTGCGCGTTTTGCTCGTAGAGGATAACGACCTGAATGCCGAGATCGCACAGTTTACGCTCGACCGCGCCGGTGCCGTCGTGACACATGTCAAAGATGGCGAGTCTGCCGTCGAGACGTTTGCCGCGAGCGCGCCGCACGAGTACGACGTGGTATTGATGGACATCATGATGCCCGGCATCGATGGCCTTGAGGCCACGCGTCAGATTCGAGCGCTCGATCGCGAGGACGCCGCGACCACGCCGATTATCGCCGTGAGCGCCAATGCCTTTGCTGACGACCGTAGGCTTTCGCGCGAGGCGGGCATGAACGCGCATCTGAGCAAACCCGTGAGTTCTCAGGATCTCGTTGAGGCGCTTGCGCACATAGCCGCCGACGCTTCATAAACAAATGGCTCGGTTCCAATACTGGTTGGAACCGAGCCATTTTGCTATTTGCAAGACCTGTTTTTGGGCTTACTTTTCTTGAATCTGCTTGCCGCAAAGGTGCTCAATCGAAATCTCGTAGAGTTGGACGCCCTTGATGTCTTTGGCGATTTCCTCCTCGACTTCTTCGGCGGAAGGGTAATACTTAAGCGCGAGCTGGCGGACTTTGTCCTCGATAAACGCGGGGGCCTCATCTACCAGACGGCAACGGCCAAAGACCACGGTACTCATAACATAGGGAGCCCAGTCATCGTCCTTGTACCACTCGTTGCCGTAAACGGTAAAGCAGACTTTGTCATCACGCCTGAGCGAATCGACCTTGTGGCCAGCCTTGGCGCCATGGAAATAAATCTTGTCGTGCTTGGGGTCAAAGAAGTAGTTGACGGGAATGGCGTATGGGTAGCCATCATCGCCGTTAACGGCAAAGACGCCGCGCTTACAGGTGGCCAGCAGCTCGCGCGCCTCCTTGTCGGTGATGGCACGTTTCTTTCGGCGTAAGGGTCTAAACATCGTCGGCTTCCTTTCTAACTGTGCATGGCAGTTGGGCACAAACTATAGCGAAACAGTTCCGTTTTGCCTGATGCGGGCGAGCATGCTTTTGAGCTTGTTAAAGTCGAGCGGTTTGGGCAGATGGGCGTTCATGCCGGCATCGTGTGCCGCCTTGGCGTCCTCGGCAAAGGCATTGGCGGTGAGCGCGATGATGGGGATGTCGGCTGCATCGGCCTTCTCGCTCAGACGAATCGCGCGAGTTGCCTCGTAGCCATCCATACCCGGCATCATGATGTCCATCAGGATCGCATCGAAGCTGCCGGCGGGACGACTAGTGTATAGTTCGACCGCTTCTTTGCCGTCGGCGGCGCGAGTTACGACGATGCCTTCGCTTTCGAGCAGGGCCTGGGCAATTTCGGCATTGAGCTCGTTGTCTTCGGCCAAAAGAACGTTCATGCCGGCAAGCGAGCAGCTGATCGCCTGCTCGTCCGCACCTTCTCTTGCCTGAGGGTTCTTGTCGATATCGAGCGGAATCTGGACGTTGAACGTACTTCCCACGCCGACCTCGCTCGAAATCTCAATCGTGCCGCCCATCATGTCTATGAGCGATTTGACGATCGGCATGCCCATGCCAGTTCCCTGAAATTTACTGCGGGCATCGTTGCCCTCTTGGGCAAACGGTTCGTAGATGTGCTTAAGAAACTCGGGCGACATGCCGATGCCGGTGTCCGAGACGCTAAAGCAGAAGAGCACCTGGCTATCATCGATCGGTTTAATCTGCGATGTAAAAGCGACAGTTCCGCCATCTTTGTTGTACTTGATGCTGTTGTCGAGCAGGTTGATGATAATCTGACGTACATGAGTGGGGCTTCCCATTACATGTGGATTGCAGAGGGGATGTGCGCTTTGATCCTGCATCGTAATATTGCGATCGGAAGCGCGGAGCTTGCACAGAACAATTGCATCGTTGCAGAGATCTTCGAGGTTAAATGAGACATGCTCAAGCGTTAGCTTTCCATTTTCAATCCTGCCCATTTCTAGAATGTCGTTGATGAGTGAGAGCAGATGGTTGGCGGCGATTCGCGCCTTAGCTCGGTTTTTACGGGCGGCATCGACATCGTCTTCGTGCAATTCTTCAATTTCGATGAGCCCCAGAATGCCGTTGAGCGGCGTGCGGATGTCATGGCTCATGCGGGCGAGAAAGGCCGTTTTGGCCGCATTGGCGGCGAGTGCCTTGTTTTGCTCTACTCTGGCTCGCTGCAGGGCCCAGGTTAGAACCGCTACCCCAGTCAACAGTACACCGACGATGATGACGACAATCGAGCTACGATGACGATATATAAACCTGAACGCGTCTGATTCCTGTGCGCTATACGACGTAGAGGAATAATTGCTCGCAGAAAGCGATTCTCCGGCGTTGATGATGCCCTTGTTGACGATACTCAATAATTCGGGATTTTCGCGTCGCATAAGGCAAGAAAGTTCGGCCGTGCGTGAGAGTTCCTGTATCTCGTAGTCTCTGATATCGTAGCTATCTCGGATGGTTTCCAGCCGTGCGTTGGGAACAACGATGCAGCTTGATCTTCCGTCCTTAAGGGCAGAAAGCATGTCGTCTGCAGACGGATACTCGGTTACATTTGCATTTGGAAACATAGTTTCCAATTCGCTGCGGTTGACGATGGAAAACCCTGTGCAACAGATATTGCGGAGATCCTTGTTGAGATCGCTGGTGGCGTGGATGGCGGTAAGAGAGATCGTTCCCATCGAAATCGATTGAACGGTCCCCATTTGCTCGGCAAGCCAGTAGTCGCGAAATGCCGGTAGGGCGATGTCGATATTTCCCTTTGATAGCGCTTCCGTCATTTGCTGGTTGCTTGAAAAAGCGAGCGTGTGTACGGTAATGCCAAATTTGTCGTGGAGCGTCGTAACGAGTGAGACGAGTGACCCTTCCATTTCTCCGTTTGCATCTTGGTTGCAGAAGGGGAGATTGTTGTTGAGATAACCAAGTGTAAGCGTGTTGTTATTGGCCTTGAGCCACGACCGTTCGGAGTTGGTAAGTGATGCGGATCCGCTATTTTGCGCCGAGTAGTTGGATTTGACTTCATCGTTGTAGCGCGGGTTGGTGCGGTTGATTGCCGCCATGGCCGAGTTGATGTCGTTCATCAGATCGGGGCGGCTTTTGGGGACGGCAAAATAGTAGTCGCTCGAGCCTACGTAGAACATGGGCGACGCATCGGGCGACGAAATGGTGTCGTTCATGATGACGGCGTCGACCTCGCCGTCTGAAAGTGCCTCAAAGAGGGCGCCGCCGGTGTCGATTTCTTTATAGGTACAGGTGACGCCTTCGTTGGCGAGCCACTGCTGGCCGACGAAGGTTTGCATAACGCCAGAGTTGCAGCCGATGGTGAGGCCTTGGAGTGCCTGGGGGTCACCCTTGGCCAGATCGTCGCGATCGGGCTTGGCGTAGATGTAGTAGCGCTCGGTGCCCTCGGGGTTTGAGGAAAAGAGTAACTTTTGCTCGCGTTCTACTGAATGCGAGATGTTGGGCATGAGGTCGATTTCGACCTTCTCGAGCATGTCCATGAGCTCGGTGAAGGTGCCGGACACGTATTCGTACTGCCAGCCAGGGGTGTAGTACGAGAGGGTCTGGAGGTACTCGTAGCCCCATCCCGAGAGGCGCTCGCCCGGTGTGCCTTCCTGGAACCCCTCGTTGTTGACAAGCCAGCCGACGCGGACTGTCTTGACCTGCTGGTCTGAGTCAGCGGCAAAGGCAGGTGCGGGCAGGACGGCGCTCAGTACGGCGAGCGCGGTAAGCGCGACGGCTAGGGCGCGATATAGAGCTAAGCGAAGGACGGCGGAAGGTTTCACATGCAATCCCATCGAGTCGAGATAATACCGCATAAGGATACCAGCTCAGCCACCCTAACACCCGGCAGATGGGTAGTCATTGGGGACGTTCTTAAACGACTAGTCGCTGGGGACACTCTTTGCCGGAGTTGGCACTTAGGGACGTTCCCAATCTGTTCGACACAAAAGGAACGTCCCCAAGTGCCGGATGTGCGACAATACCGAGCAACGTGATGGGGCGTCTGGGAAAAGGGGTCGCGATGAACAAGTTGAGGACGCTTGCCGACGTGTTGCGCCAGGCTGGCTTTGCGCGTATCACCGGCCTGTTCCTTATCTTCTACCTGCTGTGCTCGACGGCCGTCTGGCTGTCCGACCCTGCGACCCTTACGTTTGGCGATGGCCTCTGGTTTAGCTTTGAGACCGTATCGACGATCGGCTTTGGCGATATCCCGGCCGAAACGCCCGTTGCCCGCGCTATCACCGTCGTTTTGAGCGTCATCAGCATCTTCTACATCGCCATGCTCACGGGTGTGGCGGTGAACTACTGCAATACGCTCATTAAACTGCGCCAAAAGGACACCATGGCGCGCTTTATGGATGATCTTGAGCATTTGGAAGAGCTCGCTCGTGACGAGCTCGCTGACCTGTCGCGCCGCGTGCGCGAATATCGCCGACGCCAACGCTAGGGCGGGCGCCGCGCGTCACGATAAGGGGGACAAAATATGAATATCACCGTGTATCTGGGCGCCAGCGTCGGCAATGACCCGGCGTTTCTGCCTGCGGTGCAAGAGCTGGGCAACTGGATTGGCTCCAACGGGCACGCGCTGGTATACGGCGGGTCCAAATCGGGCCTGATGGGCGCGCTCGCCGATAGCGTGCTCGATGCCGGCGGGCGCGTGACCGGTGTTGAGCCGAGCTTTTTTATCGAGGCCGAGTTTCAGCACGATGGTATCGATGACCTGATCGTGACGAGCGACATGGCCGAGCGTAAGGCCAAGATGATCGAGCTCGGCGATGCGTTCGTCGCCTTTCCGGGCGGTACGGGCACGCTCGAGGAGATTGCCGAGGTCATGTCGGCCGTGTCGTTGGGACATCTGAGCGCGCCGTGCATCCTGTACAACTTGGACGGTTACTACAACGACCTTAGGTCGTTGCTCGAGCACATGATCGATAAAGGCCTATCGAGCTCGCAGCGTCAGGCCGGCATCTACTTTGCCGACGACCTGCACCAAATTGTATCGATTATCGACAACTAGGCCTTGGGGCCATCGCGTGTGCGGCGCCCAATGGCGCCGTTCGCGGCGTGGATGGTCGGCACGTCCGCGCTGTGCCCGTCTTACAATAAAACGTATCCTTGTCGATTTTGACCACGGGAGGCCCCGATGGATAACCTTGCAAAACCCAAAAATCGTGCGTTGTTTTTAGTGAGCGTTGCCGTGACCGGTGCGTTTGCAGGCGCCGCGGTCTGGCTGTTCTTTTTTGCGATGGAGCACGGTATCGACTATCTATGGACCGAGATCCCGCATATGCTGGGCGTCGCTTCGCCCGAGCTCGCAAGCGGCCCGTTTGGCTTTCTGCCGTACCCGTTTTTCGTCTGCCTCCTGGGCGGCCTGCTGATCGGTCTGTACGAAAAGCTTACGGGCACCAAGACCGATGACCTCAACCAGGTGATGGCTAAGGTTAAGCAAGACGGGTGCTACCCGTACGACAACCTTGGCAAGCTTTCGCTCGCGGCATTGCTGCCGCTGCTGTTTGGCGGAAGCATTGGACCGGAGGCCGGCCTGACCGGCGTTATCGCGGGCCTGTGCAGCTGGGTCGGCGACCGCATGCGTCGCTTTGGCGCCGAGTTTAGGCAGCTCACGCTGCTGGGTACCCAAGCTGCCCTAACGGCGCTCTTCACCGCGCCCGTGTTTGGCTTTGTGGCACCGCTCGCCGGTAGCGCCGACGGCCAGGGCGCTAATGACGATGAGTCCGCGTCCGATGAGATCACGATCAAGCTTCCCAAGGCGCAAAAGACCGTGGTCTACGGCATTGCGATTGCCGGCGGTCTGGGTACCTACCTGCTGCTCGGCCAGCTTATGGGCGGCGGCATGGGCATGCCCAGGTTCGAGTCCGCTCAGGTGGGCAACCTGGAACTTGTCTGGCTCATTCCGCTGGCGTTGGTCGGCACCGTATGCGGCTGGCTGTACTTTGTCTCTGAGCATGCAAGCGAGGCACTGTCCCATGCCATAGGGGAGCGCCCTGTCGTCAAGGCCATGCTAGCCGGTCTGGCGCTCGCCATCTGCGGCACGGTCCTGCCCTACACCATGTTTGCCGGCGAGACCCAAGCCGACGTGCTCATGGAGACCTATCTGACTATTCCCGCCGGCGTGCTTATCGCGACCGGCCTTGTTAAGGCCATGCTGACGCCCGCCCTCATCAACCTCGGTTGGCGCGGCGGTCACTTCTTCCCGGTTATCTTTTCGGGCGTGAGCCTGGGCTACGGCTTCGCTATCCTTACCGGCGCCGATCCGGTCTTTTGCGTCGCCGTCTGCACCGCCTCGACGATGGGCGCCGTTATGCGTCAGCCCGTCATGGTCGTGGGCCTGCTGCTTATGTGCTTCCCGCTCAAGGGTATCGTCTGCATGATCATCGCCGCAGTCATCGCAGCGGGCATTCCGCTGCCCAAGCTGCTACGCAAGTAGCGCGGTAGCGTACGCCGGGGACATGCCGTTTGCCGCGGATTTGTGGGGAGGGGGCGATCACGCCCTTCGTGGATCAAGACTCGCGTGCTTACAGGTCGCGTGCCCGATAGACCTTGGTGCTGACGGTGCAGCTGATTGCACATAGCGCGAGGGCCAGCGCGGCAATTCCTGCGCACAGACAGCCGAGGACGGCAGGATCGGGGTTCGCCCCGGCAATCGACATAAGCCAGTTGCTGATGGGGTTGGAGGAGCTCAGTGCGGCCATGGCAAGGCATCCGAGCAGGGCAAACAGGCCGACGGAAAGGCGCAGCGCCTCCATGTGTCCAAAGCGAAAGAACAGCGGCTGCGCCAGAAATACCATCATGAGTGAGATGAGCATCGAGGCTGCCGAGGCGATTGCGATCTCAAAGACGTTTTGTCCTGTCGAGGTCACGCCCGCACTGTTGAAGAGCGGAAGGGCGATGATGCTCAAAAGCACGGCGGCGCAGGCCATGATGGCCGAGAAGACAACGATGCACAGGTAGCGGGCACAAATAATGTCTTTGCGCGAGAGGGGCAGCGTTGCCCGATAGCGCTCCCATCCGTTTTGATTGTCGTAGCCGGCCAGCGAGCTCATGACCACGATGGGCGACATGGCACTGACCGCGCAGGCGCCGGCGCTCATACTGGCATCGCCATCCGATGCGTTGGCGAGGGTTAGTACGACGAAGATGAACAGGCCGACGCCCGCGATGCTCGGGACAAGCGTGCGGACGATGGCGAGCTCAGACATAAAGGCGCGTTTCATTTCGAAGCCCCTTTCAGTATGAGGCGAAGATAGTCATCAATGGTTGCCCGCTCGCAGGGAATCTCGGGGAAGGCCTCGAGCGCCTCGCGACGGTTGGGTACGAGCACGTCCACGCTATAGGCGTGGTGGGCGGCACGGGCGCCTTCGACGCAAGCCATAAGCTCTGCGGCCTGTGCTTGGGTGCAGTGGGCGATGCCGGCTCGGTCGGTAATGTCCTCGCGCGGCAGGTCAAACACAATCGAGCCGTTATCGATGCAGATGACGCGGTCGGCAGCGCGATCGAGGTCGGATGTAATGTGGCTCGAGAGCAGCACGCTGTGCTGGCCGTCGGCGACAAAGGCAAGCAGCTCATCAAGCAGTTCCTCGCGCGCCATGGGATCGAGGCCCGCGGTGGCTTCGTCCAAAACGAGCAGCTTGGCATTGTGGCTGAGCGCACAGGCGAGCTGCAGCTTCATGCCCATGCCGCGGGAGAGGTCCTTGACCTTCGTCTTGGGATCGAGGCCAAATCGGTCGATGAATCCGGCGAATGTTTCGCGACTCCACGTGGGGAATGCCGGGCCTACGAGTTTCTCGATCTGGCCCACCTTGAGCGTGGAGGGGAAGGGGCACGTGTCCAGGACAAGGCCGACGCGGGAGCGCAGATGGCGCTGCGTCTCGTCGGGCACGTTGGCGTCGCAGCGCTGCCCAAACAGGTGCACCTCGCCGGCATCGAGCTTTATAAGCCCGAGCGCGGCGCGAATCGTCGTTGTTTTGCCGGCGCCGTTTGCGCCCACAAAGCCGACGATCTGGCCGGGCTCCACGGTGAGCGTGACGTCGCGTAGCGAAAAGCGGTCGCTCACGCGGCGTGAGACGCCTTTGAGTTCTAGCAAGTTTTGCATGGTATAGCCTTTCTTGCAGATGGCTACTGCATGGTTTCGGGGGCTACGAGGTCGAGCATCTCGTGCAGCTTGTCGCGCGTGACGCCCAAGGCTTCGGCTTGGCTCGCCGCTTTCGCAAGTAGCTCTTCGATATGGCAGAGCTGGTTTTCGCGCAAGAGTTCTTGGTTGCCCTCGGCGACAAAACAGCCCTTGCCCTGCACGGTGCAGATAAAGCCGAGTTGCTCCAGGTCGGCGTAGGCGCGCTTGGTGGTGATGACGCTCACGCCAAGATCGCTCGCGAGTGCACGGATGCTGGGGAGTTTGGCTCCTGCAGCGAGTGCGCCCGAAAGAATCTGAGATTTGACCTGCGAGGAGATCTGCTCATAGATGGGCTTGTCGCTCGAATTGGATAGGATGATGTCCACAGCGGCTCCTTAGCTGTTGGGCTACACGTGTATATAACCGGTAAGCACAGTATATATACACTATGCACAGTTATGCAAGAGCTAAATGTGGAATAGCCCGCCAGTGCTGTGCTTGCTCCAAAACAACCTCAATCTGTAACACCTAGGTCCGTTTGGGGTCGCCTGCTGTTACAGATCGAGATCTTATTTGCCCGCCCGCCTATTTGTCTCGATCTGTAACAGGTAGGGGCTCAAAACCCGTCTTACTGTTACAGATCGAGACAGTCCTTGAGGCGGCTGCCTGCTACACAGCGAGCTTGGCTGATGAATTTGTCCTGATAGGCGCCCTAGATCGGGATTTCGCGGCTACAATGGTGCGGTTACAACGACGTAATGCACTCAATGCAAGAAAGGATCCGCATGGCAAGCCTGTCGGATGAAATCTCGTCGCGCCGCACGTTCGCGATCATCAGCCACCCGGACGCCGGTAAGACCACGCTTACCGAGAAGCTGCTGCTCTATACCGGCAGCATCCAGACCGCCGGTTCCGTCAAGGGCAAGAGCTCGGCCAAGCATGCCGTCTCGGACTGGATGGACATCGAGAAGGAGCGCGGTATTTCCGTTACCTCCTCGGTGCTGCAGTTCACCTACAACGGCGCCTGCGTCAACATCCTCGATACCCCCGGCCACCAGGACTTCTCGGAGGATACCTACCGTACGCTTATGGCCGCCGACGCCGCGGTCATGGTCATCGACGGCGCTAAGGGTGTCGAGGCCCAGACCAAAAAGCTCTTTAAGGTCTGTACACTGCGCCATATTCCCATCTTCACCTTTGTGAACAAGCTCGACCACGAGGCTCGCGACCCCTTTGAGCTCATGGAAGAGATCGAGAACGTCCTGGGTATCAATACGTATCCCATGAACTGGCCGATCGGCAGCGGTCGCAACTTCCGCGGCGTGTTCGATCGCCAGACTCGTCGCGTTATCGCCTTTGAGGGCGACGGCCACGCCAACGCCACCAAGAAGGTCGCCGAGGTCGAGGCCGAGCTGGGCGATCCCGCCATGGATGAGCTTATCGGCGAGGAGAACCACAGGAACCTGATGGACGACATCGAGCTGCTCGATGGCGCCGGCGACGAGCTCGACCTGGATGCCGTGGCCTGCGGCAAGCTGAGCCCGGCGTTCTTTGGCTCGGCACTCACCAACTTTGGCGTGGAGCCCTTCCTCAAAGAGTTCCTGCGTCTGGCCCCGACGCCGCGCGCCTATACCGATACGCTCACCAGCGAGCCGGTCGATCCGTGCCGTGACGATTTTAGTGGCTTTGTGTTTAAGATCCAGGCCAACATGGACAAGAACCACCGCGACCGCATTGCCTTCGTGCGCATTTGCTCGGGCAAGTTCGAGCGTGGCATGGATGCCTTCCATATGCAGGGCAACCGCAAGCTCAAGCTGGCTACGGGCACGTCGATGATGGCCGACGACCGCGCCATCGTGGACGAGGCCTACGCTGGCGATATCGTGGGTCTGTTCGACCCCGGCATCTTTAGCATCGGCGACACCGTGTGCTCTGGCAAGCACCACGTGCAGTATCCGCAGATCCCGACGTTTGCCCCCGAGATGTTTGCCCGCATCACGCAGGTCGACACGCTCAAGCGCAAACAGTTCGTAAAGGGCATGGAGGAGCTTGCCCAGGAGGGTGCCATCCAGATCTTCCGCGAGCTGGGCGCCGGTATGGAAAGCGTCATTGTGGGCGTGGTTGGCGTGCTGCAGTTTGAGGTGCTCGAGCGCCGCCTT
Organism: Collinsella sp.; assembly: GCA_019419585.1. Classification (GTDB taxonomy): domain Bacteria; phylum Actinomycetota; class Coriobacteriia; order Coriobacteriales; family Coriobacteriaceae; genus Collinsella. Next base: position 37,119 of record DXZQ01000007.1, read on the forward strand.
AAGGCCGAGTACCGCGTTGAGGTTCGTCGCCAGCCGCTGCCCTATACGGACATCCGCTGGATCCAAAACGACCCCGACACCATCGATATTCCGGGCCTTTCGCTCACGCGCGACACCCTGCGTGTCGAGGACATGCGCGGCGGCAAGCTGCTGCTCTTTACGAGCCCGTGGAACGTGGACTGGGCGACCGACCACAACCCCGACCTTGTCCTGTCGGAGTTTGGCAACGTAACGTTTTAGTGTACCGGCGCGGTGGTCCTGTGGGGCTGCCGCGCCGTTTGCTTGCCTGCCGCCGTGTGAGCGGCTATCATACCCACCGTCGCCTCAAGACCGTGGCGGCCGAGCAGTTCGGGTCCGATATCCTGCTCGTTAAACCTAAAACCAAAGGAGTACATAATGATCAAGAAGGTCATGGAGGACTACAAGGTCCTGTTGCGGAGCATTCCCGCGGCAACGGTTTCGCTGTTTATCGTGAGCGTTATCATGATGAATCTGCTGGCCAACAAAGAGCTTATCAGCCTGCCGTATCTGGCACTCGACTGCGGCTTTGTGGTGAGCTGGGTCTCGTTTTTGTGCCAGGACATGATCTGCAAGCGCTTTGGCGCCAAGGCATCCATCAAAATCTCTATCCTCGCGTTGGCGGTCAACCTGGCCGTAAGCCTGTGCTTTTGGCTGTGCTCGCTCACGCCCGGCATGTGGGGCGCCTACTATGACACGGGCATGATCGAGGTCAACACTGCCCTTAACGCCACCATCGGCGGCACCTGGTACGTGGTGTTTGGATCTTCGCTCGCCATGCTCGTTTCTGCCGTGGTTAACTCCACGCTCAACCAGTCGCTCGGCCGCATGCTCAAAAAGAATAACTTTGCGAGCTTTGCCTTCCGTTCCTATGTGTCCACGGGTGTTGGCCAGTTTATCGACAACCTGGTCTTTGCCATTGTGGTGAGCCACACGTTCTTTGGTTGGACCTGGGTACAGGTCCTTATGTGTTCGCTGACCGGTGCTGTCGCCGAGCTGCTGTGCGAGGTCTTCCTGAGCCCCGTGGGCTACAAGGTCGTGCGCGGCTGGGAGCGCGAGAATGTGGGCGCCGAGTACCTCGAGCGCCACGCAACCGCCTAAGGAGCAAGCATGCGGGTTTTGATCACGGGTGCTTCGGGTGGTATCGGAGCCGCGTGCGTGCAGCGCTTTTTGGACGAGGGTCACGAGGTCGTGGGCTTTGATCTGCTGCCGACGGCAGCCGAACACGAGCGCTACCGCCATCTGATCGTTGATGTCCGCGAGCCGGACTCGTTTCCGGACGACCTTGAGCCCCAGGTGATCGTGAATGTTGCCGGCACGCAGGACTCGGCCGACGACATCGCTGCCAACCTGTGCGGCACCATCAACGTGACCGAGCGCTATGCCTTTGTGGGGGAGGGGCTTGCCGCCACGCCGGCACCGGCTATCAAATCCGTGGTCAATGTGGGGTCGGCGAGCGGGCATACGGGATCGGAGTTTCCCGCCTATGCTGCCAGCAAGGGCGGCATTATCGCCTACACCAAGAACCTTGCAAACCGTCTGGCGCCGCAGGCTATCGCCAACAGTGTGGACCCGGGCGGCGTTATTACGCCGCTCAACCGTTGCGTGATGGAAGACGAGCGCCTGTGGAATCAGATTATGGAGCTCACACCGCTCAAGCGCTGGGCTACTGCCCAAGAGGTCGCCGAGTGGATCTACTTTGTGGGCGTGACCAACCGGTTTATGACCGGGCAGAGCCTGCTGATCGATGGCGGCGAGGCCGGCCGCACTCAGTTTATCTGGCCCGAATAGGAAACGCGCCCGATGGAAAGCCGTCGGGCGCGTTTTTGATGTCTCGATTTTTAGTCGAGGCAAGTCCAGTTGACGGGGGTCGAGCCGTGCTGTTCGAGTAGCCGATTGGCTGCCGAGAAGGGATGCGACCCCATAAAGGCGGGGAGTTCTGCCGTGGCACGGTTGGCCGAAAGCGGCGAGGGGTGCGTGGAGGCCAGGCAGAACTTGTCGGTTGCCTTGCCCGCGCCGGTCGCGGCGAGTTTGCCCTCGACCATCTGCTGGGCAAAGCGACCCCATGCCAAAAAGACGACCGGTTGGGGCAACTGACAGCAGCGTTCGATAACGTAGTCGGTGAGCGTGCTCCAGCCCAGTTTGGCGTGCGAGTTCGCGGCGTGCTCGCGCACGGTGAGCGTCGTGTTGAGGAGCAGGACGCCCTGTTGTGCCCATAGCGTTAGATCTCCTGTGGCGGGAATGGGGCAGCCCAGATCGGCGTTGAGTTCCTTGTAGATGTTGCGCAGGCTCGGCGGCAACTTGGTTTGCGTCGCAGGCACCGAGAACGACAGTCCCATGGCCTGGTTGGGTCCGTGATAGGGGTCTTGGCCCAAGATGACTACCTTGACCAGGTCGGCCGGCGTGTAGGCGAGGGCATTGAGGATGTCGTCTTGTGCCGGGTAGATGGTCTGCTCGGCACGCAGAAGGGCGATGCGCTCGAGTAGCTGGTTCGTAGTGTCACGTACCGGCTGCGGCGCATCGCCCAACCAAGTTGCTATGTTGCGGTCGCGGGTCGCGGCGTCCATGGGGCTCCTTTACGTCAGATGCTCTGTTTGCATCTATTGTAAAGGCGCACCGGTTGCCTTTATGCCGCGGCTACATGAGGAGTGGGGCCTACGAGACATGCTCGGGCGCTCCTGCCATACGAGCGTGTCCAAGTGCGCGAAGGCGCGGAAGCTCGACGGTTGCCACCATGACGCCGGTGAGGATGAGGGCGGCGCCAAAGAAGGCGATGGGGCTCAGGACCTCGCCGACCAGGAAGAACGAGAAGACGGCGGAGCAGACCGGCTCGAGCGAGAAGGCGAAGCCGGTGGTCTCGGCAGGTACGTGGGGCTGCACGAGTGTCTGGGTGATAAAGCCATAGGCAGAGCAGATGAGTGCGAGCGCAACGACAACGACGATCTCGTTCGGCGTGTTGGGAAGCGTGAAGCCGCCAAAGGTGAACGCGGCGATACCCGAGAACAGGCCGCCGAAGCCCAGCTGCCAAACGCCCAGAGCCAGCGGATCGACTTCTTCGACAAAGCGCTTGGCGATGATAATGTGGCCGGCATAGATAAAGGCCGAGAGCAGCATGATGATCGCGCCGGGATTCAGGCTGGTAAAGTCGGCGCCCGAGAGCAGCAGCATGCCGCAGGTGACGATGGCGGTGCCGATGAGCACCTTGCGCTCGGGAGCGCGACGCAGCAGGGCCGCGTTGGCAAACGGCACGATCACGACCGTCAGGCTCTGCAAGAAGCCGGCGGTGGAGGCGGAGGTGAGGCTGGAGCCCAGGCACATGCAGGTGATCTCGGTTGCCATGATGGCGCCGATGATGGCGGCGCGGACCATCAGGTCACGGTCGATGCGCACCGCGTGCTTGTGGAAGAGCACCAGGCAAGCTGCAAAGGCGATGATGCAGCGCAGCGCAACGATGCTCGTGGCGTTCATGCTGTCCATGCCGATCTTCATGAGGGGGTACGAAAAGCCCCATGCGACGGGAACGGAAAATGAGAGCGCGATTGCTTTTTTGCGATCCATGGGACTCCTTTTGTTACAGAACGGTTTCGCAAAAAGGATTCTGCTCCCAGATATGGATGTAGTAAAGCGAATGTATCTTCAGTATGATTAAGAAATACTAATGTAGGTAGAAAAAGCCCTGGCAAAACGTTTTACAGCTACATCGATGTGGAGGCACGATGGCATCGCGGTATCAGATTGTTTGTATGGCGGTCGATTGCGGCAGCCTGAAACGTGCGGCCGACGAGCTGGGCTGTACGCAAAGCGCGGTGAGCCAGGCCGTCAAGGCGCTCGAGCGCGAGCTGGGCACCACGATTATCGAGCGCGGCAAGCAGGGCGTCTCGCTTACGCGCGACGGCAAACAGTATCTGCCGTATCTGCGCCAAATCGTAACGGCCGAGGCCGAGCTTGAGGGCAAGCGCCAGGAGTTGCTGGGGCTTTCGTCGACCGACATTCGTATTGCGACGTTTACCAACGTGAGTCGTACTGTGTTGCCGCGTGTGATCCGCGACTTTGGGGCCCTGCATCCGGGCGTGCGCTTTACCCTCAAGCAGGGCGATTACACGCGCAATGCCCAGTGGGTGCACGATGGCGTGGTCGACTTTTGCTTTACAGCGCGTGGATTTACCGAGGGGCTCGAGAAACGCGTGGTCTATCACGACGAGCTGGTGGCGCTGTTGCCAGCCGTCCATCCACTGGCGGCAAAGGAAAAGGTGACGCTTGCCGACCTGGCGTCCGAACCGTTTGTGCTGCTGGATGAGGGCGAGCAGAGCCTGGTGCTCGATGCATTTAGCGCGCACGGGCTATCGCCGCATGTGACGAGTGAGGTCACCGATGACTACACCATTATGGCGATGGTGGAGGAGGGGCTAGGCGTGAGCATGCTCTACCGTCGTACGGTCGAGGGTGTGCAGACCGATATTTGCGTGCGTCCTATCGTGCACGCTCCCTCGCGCGACGTTGTGGCAGCGTGGCGCAGCTGGGATACCATGCCGATCGCCACGAGGCGCTTTATCGACTATATGAGCTCGCATATCGTCAATTAATGACTGGCGTGGCGTTGAGTGTGGTGATTAGCGGGCTGTCGCTTTGGCTTGCGTCAGACGGTAGGTGCGTGCCGGATGGCAGAGCAATACCGCCACGACCATAAAGAACGCCGTGGTGCCCAGGCTGATGGGGTAGACCATCATGATGTTCGCAAAGGTGCGGAAGTGCGGAAACACGCAGAACACCCAATAGAAGCGGATGCCGCAGACACAGATCATGGTGATGAGGGCGGGCATGAGTGAAATGCCAAATCCGCGCAGGTAGCCGGACATGTTTTCGTAGAACATGCTAAAGGCGTATGCCGGGAAGATCGAGCACACGCGGATATAGCCGATCGAGACAATATTGGGGTCGCTGTTGAACAGCGCCAGGATCTCGCGCCCCAGACCGACGATGATGACGATGGTGGTGAGCGCGACGATGCCGCCTTCGACCAGGCAGACCTTGAGCGTCTTGGTGCAACGGTCGATCTGGCGGGCACCGTGGTTTTGTCCCACAAAGGTGGTGCACGCCTGGCTAAAGCTGTTGAGCAGGTTGTAACACACGTACTCCAGGCTCATGGCGGCGCTCGATGCGGCCATGACCTCGGTGCCCAGACTGTTGATGGCAGACTGGATGATGATGTTGGCGACGGCAAAGACGGCGCTTTGGATGCCGGCGGGCAGGCCAATCTTGACGATGCGCTTGAGAGCGACGGGGTCTAAGCCTAAGTCGCGTGGGGTGACGCGGACGACGGAGTCGGTCTTGAGCAGACGGACAAAGAGCGTCCCGGCACTGACGGTGTAAGCGATGGCGGTGGCGATGGCGACACCCGCGACGCCCCAGTGGAGCACGGGGACAAAGATGAGGTCCAGGCCAATGTTGAGGACGGTGGACACGGCAAGCGCCTGAAGCGGCATGCGGGTGATGCCGACGGAGCGGAAGATTGCGGCCTCAAAGTTGTAGAGCAAGATCGAGGGCATGCTGAGCAAAAAGACGCGCAGGTAGAGCGATGCGAGCGGCATGGTTTCGGCAGGGACATTGAGCGCGGCGAGCATGGGCTCGGCAAAGATCTCGCCCAGGGCGATGACGACAAAGCCCACGAGCGCCATTAAAATCGAGGTATGGACGGCGCGTTTGACCATGTTCTGATCGTTGCGGCCGATAGCGTTGGCAATGACCACGTTGGAGCCAAGCGACATGCCGATAAACAGGTTGAGCATAAGACTGGTAAGCGGAACATTGGAGCCGACCGCCGCCATGGCGAGGGTTCCCTGGTCGCCTGAGAAGTTACCGATGATGACCGTGGCGATGAGGTTCGATAGCTGCTCCAAGATGCTCGCGGCGGCCACGGGGAAGGCGAACAGGGGAATATTGCGCCACAGTGAGCCGGTGGTCATGTCAATGTGCTTGGACGCGGTATCAGTCATACGCTCTCAATCTCTAATATGCTCTTTCGTGCTTATTTGCGCAGATGATGATACTCCTAATCGACTAGTCATTGGGGACGTTCTTGAATGACTAGTCGTTTAAGAACGTCCCCAATGACTAGGTGGGGAAGGCGTGCGACAATGGTGGGCGTTGTGTTGTTCGCGCTAAGGAGTTGCCATGTTGTTGTGTCCCGTTTGCCATGAGCCTTTGGTGGACGATGAGCGCGGTGCTGTGTGCGCGGGCGGACACCGGTTTGACCGTGCGCGCGAGGGCTATCTGTATCTGCTGCGTTCGTCCAAAAGCGGCGACTCCATGGGCGATCCCAAGTCGCAGGCGCGCAGCCGTCGTGACTTTCTGAACCGTGGATACTATGCGCCGTTGCGCGATGCGATGGTCGAGCTGGTGCGCGAGCGGGTGTCTGAACGTGCCGCGTCTACGAACGGCCCCATGACCTTGCTCGATATTTGCTGCGGCGAGGGCTACTACACCAGCGCCATGGGCGCGGTGTCGGGCGTGGATGCTTACGGTTTCGACCTGGGCAAAGAGATGGTGCGTCTGGCCGCCAAGCGCGGCGATGCGACCTACTTCGTGGCCAACATGAAGGATATCCCTGTGGCCGATGGCGCCTTCGATATGGTGACCGAGCTCTTTGCCCCCTTTAACGAGCGTGAGTTTGCTCGCGTGCTGGCGCCCGAGGGCTCGCTCTACACCGTGGTGCCGGGTGCCCATCATCTCTTTGGGCTCAAGGAGGTACTCTACGACACGCCATATCTCAACGACGAGAAGCTGCCGCAGACGACCGAGCTCGAGTTGGTCGGAACGCAGCGGGTGTCTGCGAACATTACGCTCCAGACCCAGGCTGACATCGAAGCCGTATTTCAGATGACGCCCTACTACTACCGCACGCGCCCTGCCGACAAAGAGCGCCTGGCAAACCTGGACACCCTTCAGACCGATATCGACTTCATCATCGCCGAGTACCGCCACTAACCTACCAAAAAGGGACAGGTTTATTTTGGCAGGTTTTATCTGGTCAAACGTAAAGGGCCGACCGCGGAGATGCACGATCGGCCCTTTTTAGTTGCTTGGCTGCAGAGGCTATGAGAAGCGAGCGCTTACAGGCGGTCCTTGTTCTCGGCCTTGACGGCGTGCGCCTGCTGGACAAAGAACAGGTCGTAGACCACGATGACAAAGGCGCCGATGTTAACGGCGCTGCCGCCGAGCGCGGGAAGCGTGAGCACCGCCTGGGCAAGCGTGGCGACCGCGGCAACAATACCGAGCTTAAACGCGCCGTCTACCTGCGAAGGTTTGTTGGCACCCTTGATGCCCGCAACGCCGGCGGCCAGATCGACAACGCCCTTGGCGATAATCACAGCCGCGGCGAGGATGGCGTTCGATCCGTAGGTGGACTCGAGCTTACCGGTCGCGATGCCGGCGATTCCAATGATGAGACTGGCGATGCCCAGAACAAAATAAATCAGGGCAAGGATTTTGAGTGTCTTGCGAGCGGCGCTCATAGCTGGTCCTTTCGATGCGGGCGCGGAGAATCTGTCGCACCCAGGTTGCGGCACATATCGTGAAGCACATTGTAGTTCAACGGGGCGATGCATGCGTTTGAAAGCGTTTCTTACCTGCACGGTCCAACCTTTCAAAAAGGAAAGCTGGGCGTAAGGCAAATCGATGGCAGCTCATGTGCGGCGCTGAGATGATGAGGCCGTAACAAGGAGCTGGTCTCAAGGAGGAGCCATGATGTACGGAACAGGGCAAGTGCGCGAGCCGCGGTCGTTGGGAAGGCGCATGGGTGATTCTGTGATCGCTGCCGTGTGCACGGGATTGATGGCGGTGCTTTGCATTGGGATGCTGTGGGCCATGTCGCATGTGGGACAATAGCGGACGGTTGGGTGCCGACATGAATGGCGCCCGTGTATTTGTTTTGTTTGCTAAGGAGTGTCCATGGGCGTCGTCGATCCCTTTTCTGTTGCTCGGGCGGCAGGGCTCGAGTTAACCAGGACACCCGAGGGCCTTACGCTCACCGACGGCACGATGGAGTTGCGTGCCGATTTTGGCCGCATGCTTCCGCGGCTCAAGCAGGGCCGTCTGCAGCAAGAGCTACTGGTGAAGGCTGCGCGCGCAAAAGGCATCGAGCAGCCATGGGCGATTGACGCCACGGCAGGCTTTGGCGAGGATTCGCTGCTGCTAGCGGCCGCGGGCTTTACCGTCGATTTGTATGAACAGGATTGCGTGATTGCGGCGCTCCTCAAGGATGCCTTGGATCGCGCGGTAGATGATCCGGCGCTTGCGGTTGCCGTGTCGCGTATGCGCTTACATGCGGGCGAGGATAGCATTGCTGGCCTTCGCCATACAGCTGAGCTGATCGGGCAGGGCGAGCTTGCCGCTCCCGACGTGGTGTATCTGGACCCCATGTTTCCCGAGCGCACCAAGAGCGCGGCGGTTAAAAAGAAGTTCCAGCTCTTGCACCATTTGGAGCAGCCGTGCGCCGATGAGGAGACGCTGGTCGAGGCTGCGCTTGCACCGCGCCCGCGCAAGGTCGTTATCAAGCGGCCGGTAAAGGGCCCGCTGCTTGCCGGCGTTAAGCCGAGCTATCAACTTGCGGGCAAGGCCGTTCGTTACGATGTTTTGGTGCCGCCGCGCCCGTAGCTTGCGCGCGATAGCTGGCGCTCCGTCAGTGCCGTGCCGAAGTGGCGCCTATTTCCAAGGGTGCGACGTCAGGTGCCATCCGCCGCAGTATTCGCATTTGTAGCAGGCCAAACCGCGCCGTCCGCGGTTTTCGCAGTCGGCCATAACTGCCTCGGCCTCGGCGCGCGTGTCGTAACGGTTTTTGCGCTCGCACGACTTGTAGCGCCAGGCTTCATCGCGCTCGGCGTCTAGTGCGTCGCGGCGCACGTCTTCGCGTGCAAACAGGTCGCTCATATCGCCGCCCGTGGCAGCGCCCAAAAACTCGCTTTTGGCTTTTGACCAGGCGGCTCGCTTTTTGCTACCCATCTGCTTCGCGCCCTTCTCAAAACGTTGGTATCATTGCTCAATCAAAGTGATACCAATAAACGTGAGGTCGCCGCGTGATGATCAGAAAAACCCTCGAGACCGACATTCCCGCCGTCATGGCTATCTATGACGCGGCCCGCGCCTTTATGCGCGCGCATGGCAACGCCACGCAGTGGCCCGAGGGCACGCCTTCGGCCGAGCAGCTGGCTGCCGATATTGCCGCTGGTGGCAGTTACGTGTGCGAAGTCGACGGCCGCGTGGTGGCGACGTTTGCCTTTTTACCGGGTCCGGACGAGTGCTATGACGTGATTGAGGACGGTCAATGGCGCAGCGACACTCCGTATGCCGTGCTGCATCGCGTGGCATCCGACGGCACCGTGCACGGTATCGCGGCGGCGATGTTTGCCTTTGCCAAGGAATGCGCCGACCATCTGCGTATTGACACGCACGAGGACAACTTGCCCATGCAGGGCGCCATCGCCAAGGCGGGGTTCGAGCGTGTCGGTATCGTCTATGTGTCCGACGGCACGGCGCGTGTCGCGTTTGATTGGCTGCGCGAGGCGTAGGAGCCAAGGCACGTCTCATCACCCAGCTCAAATAAAAAATGGCCCCGAGTGGGGCCATTTTTGGTAAAACGCGTCGTTGTGGGACTCGCATTGTTACCGCCCCAGATGAACCCGGGCAGACAAAAAGGGGAGGTGCCGGCTTTCGCAAGGCGCGAACCTGCGAAAATCGCCGTGCGGCAACGCGGGGCGATGAGCTCGGTCGGGGGATAGGGCCCGCTTCGCCCGCCGGCCCGTAAATTGTATCATCCAGTGTGGAACGAGAGTGCCCGTTGCCACGTGCGATGGGCTTGCAATAAGAGGAGAGCCATGTCGAAGCAAGCGGTCGTTGGAATCTTGGCGCATGTCGATGCCGGCAAGACTACGCTGGCCGAGGCCATGCTGTTCAACGCAGGTCGCATTCGCAAGCGCGGCCGTGTGGACGACGGTGACTCGCACCTGGATACCAACGCTATCGAGCGCGAGCGCGGCATCACGATTTTCTCGTCGCAGGCTGTGCTCGATCACGAAGATACTCACGTTATGCTCGTGGACGCTCCCGGTCACGTGGATTTTTCGGCCGAGGCGGAGCGCACGTTGCGCGCGCTCGACTACGCGATTTTGGTTGTGGGCGCCAACTACGGCGTGCAGGGACACACCGAAACCCTGTGGCGCCTGCTTGCGCGCTATGACATCCCGACGTTCGTCTTTATCAATAAAATCGATTTGGAGAATCCTGGCCGCGATATTTTGCTGGCACAGCTTGGGCAGCGCCTTTCCGAGGGCTGCTTAGATGCCAACGAACTGCTGGCGGGTGGCGCCGCTTGGGAGGACGCTGCCGCGTTGGACGAGGCGGCCCTCGAGGAGTTTCTTGAGACGGGTGAGCTTTCCGTCGCAACGCTGTCGCGCATGGTTGCCGAGCGCAAGCTCTTTCCCTGCTTTGCCGGCTCGGCGCTCAAGGACCAGGGCGTGGGCGAGCTGTTGGATGGCATGTGCACGCTGATGCGTGAACAGGCGTGGGCCCCGGAGTTCGCCGCGCGCGTCTATCGTGTCAGCCGAGGCGTTCGCGGCGAGCGCTTGTCTTGGGTTAAAGTGACCGGCGGCACGCTGCGTGCAAAACAGATGATCGAGGGGCGCTCCGGTGCCGAGGTATGGGAGCAGAAGGTCGATCAGGTACGCATCTATAACGGCGAGAAGTACGAGCTTGCCCAGGAAGTTGCTGCTGGCGGTATTTGTGCCGTGACGGGTCTTGCGCACGTTCGCCCGGGGGATGCCTTGGGCGCGGAGCCCGGGTGCGATGCGCCCGTCATTGCGCCGGTTCTCACCTATACGGTGCTACCGGGCGAACACGATGTCCATGCGGTGTTCAAAGCGCTGACCGAGTTGGCCGACGAAGACCCCATGCTCGGCGTAAGTTGGAATACGCATCTTGAGCAGATCCATTTGCAGTTGATGGGTGCCGTGCAACTCGAGGTCGTGCAGCGGGTGTTGGCCGATCGCTTTGGCCTTTCGATCGAGTTTGAGCCCGGCGGCATTCTGTATAAGGAGACTATCTCGCAGCCGGTCGAGGGCGTGGGCCACTTTGAACCACTGCGCCATTACGCCGAGGTGCATCTGCGCTTGGAGCCGCTGCCAGCGGGCTCGGGCGTGCAATTTGGTACCGTTGCCTCGACCGATGAGCTCGATTTGAACTGGCAGCGCCTGGCGCTCACCAACGCCATGGAGCGCGATCACCTGGGTGTGCTGACCGGCTCGCCCATCACCGATGTGCGCATTACGCTCACGGGCGGCCGTGCGCATGCCAAGCATACCGAGGGCGGTGACTTTCGGCAGGCCACGTATCGCGCGATTCGCCAGGGCTTGATGCGGGCGCGTGAGGCCGGTGCGGCGGTGCTGCTGGAACCGTGGTATCACTTTGAGCTCGAGGTGCCGGGGGAGTGCGTGGGCAGGGCGCTCTCGGATGTCACGCGCATGGGCGCCGAGTACGACCCGCCGGCGATGGCGGGCGACCGGGCAAAACTCATGGGTCGCGTGCCGGCATCCGAGGTGCAGGATTACGCGCTGGAGGTGGCTGCCTACACGAGCGGCCGCGGACATCTGTACCTGGAGTTCGCCGGTTATGCGGCTTGCCATGATGCCGAGCGCGTCATCGAGGCGGCCGCCTATGAGCCCGAGGCCGATCTGCCCAACACGCCCGACTCGGTCTTTTGCGCTCACGGTGCCGGCTACACGGTCAAATGGTATGACGTGCCCGCCGCAGCGCACGTAAAGATCGATCCCGCCACCTTCCGTCCCTGGCGAGCAGCAGACGCCGAGTTTTTCGGCCACATGTGACAAAGGGACAGCCCCTTTGTCACATGCTATTGGTATAACTCAGTATAAGTTGGTATAACTGTTACTAGGGTTTGCCAATCCGAGGAGGCCGATATGAATCCAAATCCCTTTAAGCCCACAGCTGGTAAGCGGCCTCCGATACTCATCGGTCGCGAGTCGGTCATCGAAGATTTTGAGGAAGGGCTCGACAACGGCGCCGGAGCGCCGGGCAGGCTCATGCTCATTACGGGAAACCGCGGCTGTGGCAAAACGGTTCTCCTGCGGGAGCTGCAACGTCTAGCCAGCGAGCGCGGATGGGCGGTTGTCTCCGATTCCGCTTCGCTTGGTTTGTGCGACCGCTTGGCCGACGCGCTTCGCTCGAATAAACCCGTTGTGACGTCAATGGAGTTTGGGCCGTCGTTTGGCCGGATGTCGGTCGAGGCGGCGCGGGCAAAAGGCGAGACATTGCGAGGGCTGGTCAACGAGCGTCTCAAGAAGCTCGGTCCGGGCAAGGGCGTCTTGTTTGCGATTGACGAGGCACAATCGGTGTCTATCGAGGAACTGGCGGCTCTTGCCGTCCTCTATCAGCAGGTGCTCGGAGACCAGGATGCCACGGGCTTGCCCGATAGCGACCAGCGCGGTCTTGCGCTGGCGTTCGCCGGCTTGCCCAGTATGGTTGACGATCTGCTCGAAGAGCCGAGCGTGACGTTTTTGCGGCGTGCCCAGCAGCGTACGTTGGGGGCAATATCTTTGCCCAAAGTGCGCGATTCGTATATCCAGACGGTCAAAGACGCTGGTCTTTACGTTGACGCGGAGACGGCGGACCTTGCGGCGCGCAAGAGCATGGGGCATCCCTATATGGTTCAGCTGGTGGGCTATTACATGTGGCGGTCTGCTGTCCGGCGTGGCTCGCAGGTCATCGAAAGGCGCGATGTCGAGAATGGCCATGCGGATGCCGTCTCCGAGTTCTACGAAGCGGTTGACGCACCTCTGTATTACGGTCTGCGCAGCCCTCAGCGCCTCTTTATCGAGGCTATGGCGGTTGACGAGGACAAGCCGACGCGCACGGCGGATATCATTGAGCGCTGCGACCGTACCCAGAGCTGGGCGAGTAAATATCGCGCAAGCCTGATTCGCGAGCGCGTCATCGAGGCCGCCGGATACGGCCTTGTGCGGTTTACCGTGCCCATGCTGGGCGAGTATATCCGCGACCGCGTTTTATGGCACGAGTAATGTGACAAAGGGACTGTCCCTTTGTCATATCGATGTTTGAGAGAGGTCAAAGCATGGTGATTCATACCGAGCGCTTGACGCTTCGTCCGTGGCGCGAGGCGGATGCGGAAAGCCTGTTTACATTTGCGAGCGACCCAGACGTGGGGCCGGCTGCGGGCTGGCCGCCCCATCGAAGCGTTGAGGAGAGCGGGGAGATCATTCGGACGGTCTTTACGGCGCCCCATACCTTTGCCGTTTGCCTGACTGCGACAGACGAGCCCGTGGGCAGCATCGGGCTCATGCCGCCTCGCTGCGAGTCGAACGATCAAAGTGCTGGGCCCGAACTCGAGGTGGGGTATTGGGTCGCTAAGCCGTTCTGGGGTCGAGGCTTTGCTCCCGAAGCGGTGCGAGCCATGCAGCGTTATGCGTTCGAAACGCTTGGCTGCAAGGCACTTTGGTGCGGATATTACGAGGGTAATAACAAGTCGTTACGCGTTCAGCAAAAGTGTGGATTCGCGCCGCATCACATTGAGCGCGACGTGCCCTGCGAGCTTATGGGCGATGTACGTACCGAGTGCTTTACGTATTTGACCTGCGAAGACTGGCGCAGGCAGGCGGAAGGGGAACGATGACGGTGTCGCAACAACCAAGTGCTATCGAGGTACGTGGCGCGCGCGTCCATAACCTCAAGAACATCGATATCGATATTCCGCTGGGAAAGCTCGTGGGTATTGCCGGCGTATCGGGTTCGGGCAAGAGCTCGCTGGCACTGGGCGTTCTTTACGCCGAGGGCTCGCGTCGCTACTTGGAGGCGCTCAGCACCTATACCCGCCGTCGTCTGACGCAGGCCGAGCACGCTCAGGTGGATGAGGTGCTGCACGTGCCGGCGGCGCTCGCACTACACCAGCGTCCGAGCGTGCCGGGCGTGCGTTCCACTTTTGGCACCATGACCGAGCTCAACAATAGCCTGCGTCTGCTCTTTAGCCGTTGCGCCCATCACGTGTGCCCGCACTGCGGGGCGCGCGTGGAGCCGAGCCTTAACGTGGCTGCGGGCCTGTCGCTCACGTGCCCCGCATGCGGCCGCGAGTTCTACGCGCCGAGTGCCGAGGATTTGGCTTTCAATAGCGGCGGTGCGTGTCCTACCTGTGGCGGCACCGGTGTCATGCGCGAGGTGGACGAGGCGAGCCTGGTGCCCGACGAGTCAAAGACTATCAATGAGGGCGCAGTGCTTCCCTGGGGTACGCTCATGTGGGATCTGATGAAGCAGGTGGCCGGCGAGATGGGCGTACGCACCGACGTGCCGTTTAACCAGCTCACACCTCAAGAGCGCGACATTGTGTTTCACGGACCGGCGGTTAAGAAGCATATTCTCTACGTTCCCAAAAACGGCGAGGGCGCCACGCCGCTCGATTTCACCTATTACAACGCCGTCTATACCGTCGAGAATGCGCTCGCCAAGGTTAAGGACGACAAGGGTCTCAAACGCGTTGCACGCTTTTTGCGCGAGGGGCCGTGCCGTGACTGCGGCGGCACCCGTCTCTCCGAGGCCGCACGCCAACCCCAGGTGCGCGGTATCAATCTGGCACAGGCGGCGGCTATGACATTGGGCGAGGCGATTGAGTGGGTGCGCGGGGTGCCCGCATCCTTGTCGGCCGAGATGCAGCCCATGGCGACGGATATCTGCGATTCGTTTTTGGGCGCGGCCCATCGCCTGGTCGACCTGGGTCTCGATTACCTTTCGCTCGATCGCGCCGGTGCCACGCTCTCCACGGGCGAGCGTCAGCGCGTGCAGCTCGCCCGCGTGGTGCGCAACCGATCGACGGGCGTGCTTTATGTGCTGGACGAGCCTTCGATCGGCTTGCATCCTGCCAATGTCGATGGCCTGGTGGGCGTGATGCGCGATCTGGTGGATGACGGCAACACCGTGGTTGTTGTTGACCACGACACGCGCGTGCTGGCAGAAGCCGACTATCTGGTCGAGATGGGCCCCGTTGCCGGAGCAGGCGGCGGTCATGTGATCGCCGCCGGTACGGTGGGCGAGGTCGAACAATCGCAGGGTAGCCGCATCGCGCCGTTCTTGCGCTCGGACCCCAAGCGCTTGCGCCCGCAGGTGGCTGACGACGAAATGTTCGACCAGGGCCATATCCGCATGGCGACCGATGCCATCCATACCGTCAAGCCGCTCGAAGTCGATATCCCGCGCGGCCGCCTTGTCGCGGTAACGGGTGTTTCAGGTTCGGGCAAGACGACATTGGTGCTCGAGACGCTCATCCCGGCGCTCAAGGCGCAAGCGGCTGGCGAGCGCCTGCCGAGGCACGTGCGTTGGGTCGATGCCGAGGGCATCGCGCGCGCCAACCTGATTGACGCCACGCCCATTGGCGCCAACGTGCGCTCGACGGTGGCGACCTATGCCGACATCCATGATGAGCTGCGCCGCGCCTTCGCCCGCACGCCCGAGGCCAAGGCGGCAGGGTATAAGGCGGGTGCCTTTAGCTACAACACCGGCGCCTTGCGCTGCCCCACATGCGATGGCACGGGCTCGATATCGCTTGACGTGCAGTTTTTGCCCGATGTCGAGATCGTCTGCCCTGCATGCCGTGGCTCGCGTTATGCAGACGCGGCTTCGCATATTCATCGCGAGGGCAAGGACGGCAGCCTGCTTACGTTGCCGCAACTTATGGATATGAGCGTGGATGAGGCCCTCGACGCGACCGTCGGACTCAAGAAGGTTCAGGTGCGTTTACAGACCTTGCACGACCTGGGCTTAGGCTACCTGACGCTTGGCGAGCCCACGCCGGCGCTTTCGGGCGGCGAGGCGCAGCGGCTCAAGCTTGCGAGCGAGATGGGACGCGTGCAGGACGATGCCGTATTCGTGTTCGATGAACCCACGATTGGCCTGCATCCGCTCGACGTTCAGGTGCTGCTGGATGTGTTCGACGGCCTCGTTGCCAAGGGCGCCACGGTCATCGTGATCGAACACGACCTCGACCTTATCCGTAACGCCGATTACGTGATCGACATGGGTCCGGGTGGCGGCGACGCCGGTGGTCAGATTGTCTGCGCCGGCACGCCGGGCGACATCTCGGCCTGCTCTGCAAGCGTTACCGGCCGCTACCTATAACCGAATGTGACAAAGGGACAGTCCCTTTGTCACATGCCGGCAAGGCCTGTCAGCATCACGCTTTTCTTTTCTAGCCAATTCTAGTTAAAAGCAGTTAATTACCGTTAAAAGCTAGCATGTTGTCGACGTAGCACTTGAACAGCTTGTGCCTGAGGACCAAAATGACTTCAGCCCATTCGCGAAATTTGCACGCCCTATAGTGAGTGGGCTCTCGCTTGAGCCGATGCTGCCAAGAGGCGGCCGATAGGGGCAATTATGGACAATCGAATCTTTGGGTATGCGCGTGTCTCTTCCGCGGACCAGAACTTGGATCGTCAGTTAGACGCACTGGGAAGGTTTCCCGTTCAACAGGGTCAGATTTACGCTGACAAGGCAAGCGGTAAGAACTTTAGACGTCCCCAGTACCAGCGTCTTCTTCGCAGGTTGCGCGAGGGTGACGTTCTCGTGATCAAAAGTATCGATCGATTGGGTCGCGATTATCGTGAAGTCCTCGATGAATGGCGACGCATCACGGTGGATAGGCGTGCTGCCATCGTGGTGCTTGATATGCCGTTACTCGATACGCGCGAGCAACCCGATGGCATCACGGGAACGTTCATGGCGGATCTGGTCCTTCAAATCTTGAGCTACGTGGCGCAGCTGGAGCGCGAGAACATCAAGCAGCGCCAGGCAGAGGGCATCGCGTCGGCGCGCCTGCGTGGCGTGAGATTTGGGAGGCCGGCGCTCGAACGTCCAGATGGCTATAACGATGTCATCAAATCATTTGAAGGGGGTGAAGTTACGAGGCGAGAGGCCGCAACGCTCCTGAACGTCAGCGCATCGACGTTCGATCGTTGGAGACGGGCGGACACGAACTGATATGACCGTTCGCCGTCTGTCCGTCCTCTTTAACTAGACATTTTGAAGAGGGGAGTTTATCGCACAGAGCCCACTCCTTCCCTCGATGTTTATCCAGTTCACGCCCTGGAACCAAATAGTGCCACCGCGTTGCCAATTCGTCTGCTTTTTGACGAGGGGTTATGAGCTGTAACGTCAATCGAAGGGAAATAGCCGTGAAACGAAATGCTACTAAAAAGCAGCCCATGATGGGCTTGCTTGTTCTGCTCATCTGTTCTCTGGGGTTCATTTCGGCCTGTTCACAGAATGATGCAAACGCTGCAAAGTCGAAATATGTCGACGATAAGGCGATGAATGTTATCGCCGCCGGGTTTGAGAGAAGGTCCGACGTCATTGAATCTAATGCAAACGATGATGATCCTCATTCAACCGAGAATATCCAGGAAGCTATTGAGGCTGAAATCAAGAACGACAAGGAACTCAAGAACGCTAGGTTTAAGGATTCCAAGATGCAACAGGACGTAATCACGTATCTGAATCTGCTTGATGACCAGCTTAAGGTGACCGAGGACTACTCGCAATCGTCTGCGGATTATTACGAAGAGTGGAATAAAGTCTACGATAAGCGGTCTGCGCAACTCAAGAAGCTTGTTGATAATTACGGGCTGGAAGTAGGGGAAAAATATGAGGATGATTTCAACGACTTAATTAAGAATGGAAAGTCCGTAGCAGAGAAGACCCGCTATGAGGATGCCATCAACAGTTTGATTCAGGGAGCAAATTTCGAAAAATCGGATGACGGTTACGGTCTGTATACGTATACGGCGGTAGTTGAGAACACCTCTGGTATATCGTTCTCTAACGTCAGCCTGACACTTGCTCTCTATGATGCAGATGACATCAAAGCGGAGGAGACCTATGCGGACACCTCTTCGTGGGCGCCGGGTGAGAAAGTCAAGTTCGAGGCAATGTCCGATGTTGACGCTGCGCGCGTTGTCGCATCTGTTTCCAGCTACGATGTAAATAAATAAGTTCTGCACGGAAGGGGCGGGTTAATCGGCAATGAATGGTTGACCTGCCCGTTTTATGCCAATTATTGAACAACAAGTGCTGCGAACGAATGTGTATATTTCGGATTGCAAACAACTGCCCTCGTCTAAAGACATGCTGAAAACGACAATTTAGGCATGAGGTATAACCCACGGCAGTTTCTTAAATAGCAGGGATTTTGAAAGGAATAGGGGATGGATGAGTTGGAGGAAGGCATGGGGGCGCTGAAAGCGAAACTCGGGAGAATCCTGACAAAGCCCAAGGTATTCTTCGCGGGCCTGGCGCTTGGTGGAGTGATTGTGGCTGTACTTTTTATTAGCATTTTTAATAACGGAAAAGCTGCGGGTGCAAAAGAGACGACCCCCAATACGCTCTCCCCGTCGGTCGTGTTTGAACGTATTGCTTCCCAGAATGAGATGGTTTCTGCATCGCAGAACTACGCGATTGTCGATAAGGTGACAGATACCAAGAGGTTCTTCGATTGGTTTGATATCCCGTTTACAGAAAACAGTTTTTGGTATCGCTATGTTGGAACCATTAAGGCGGGTGTGAATCTCGAGACGGCAAAGATACATACAAATAAGAAAAAGCTGACCATTACGATGGATGAGCCTTACGTAATTTCAAACACGCCAGATATGAAGAAATCGGGTGCTCTCGAGGAACGCAACAACATCCTCAATCCCATTGAGGTCAAAGACGTCACGGCGTTTGAAGCGCAGTGCAAGGAGCGGAGTGAAAGCGAGGCCATCAAGGATGGCAACCTGCTCGAAGAGGCTCGGGTGAACGCCGAAGCAAATATCCGTGCGATGTTCAACTCGGCATTTGGCGATGAATATACGGTTGATTTCGACTATCGGAAATAGGAGGTCACTATGGAGGATAAAGACGATCTAGCTGTTGTCGAAAGGGAGGAGTTGCCGCGACATAAGCAGAGTTTCGATATCCGTAAGGCCGCTGCCGGGTTGGTTGATGGCGCCGGAAGCGCGATGGCGGGCGCGGTTGCAACCGTACAGAAAGTTGCCGATGGTGCAATGCGTGCTGCAACTCCGATGGTCGATGACGCCTTGGCAGCTATTGCTGATGCGGCCGATGGTGCGGCAGGTGCTGCTGCGGATATCGGTGACGCCGTCAACGATTGGGCATACCAACAGCAGCTTAATAGATACAGGCCGGTAACCAAAGAGACCTATCAGAGTCCTTCATTTTATTTGCCGAATATGATTCGAATTGTTGACGGAAATGAGCGTTGGGGCATCGACGCCTGTAGGGATGCTATTGGTTGGCTGGATACCGTTAAGGGCACGCAGATTTTCAATCTGTACCGCGAGGCAATCGGGGATAGCGAATTGTCTTTCTACCCTAAACCATCTCTTTATTCCACATATTACATAGATGCTTTTGATCGGTCTCGCTTTGTTGATCTTGACTCTTATTTCGCAACCATGCAACAAGACAAGATGGCCGAGTTGAGACGGATTGCGTTCATGCTTGGCGCGAAGCGCTGCAAGTTGGAGGTGACGGAGTACGAGGAAACTCGGAGAGGCCACCAGGTTAAGGGAAATGCCAAAGCGGGAAAGAAGGGCTCGGCTCGAATCAACGGCTCTTTGAGCGATTTAACGAGAAATGAGAAGAAAATCCTGTTTACACAGGAATTTGAGGGAGACATGGTTCCACAGCGCCCTGAACTCCATTGGTATGCCCATGACTCTGACATTCTCTTGTTAATCGAAACGAGATGCGGTGGAGAGGATAAAAACAAGGCGAAGAGCTATCGGGTTGAATTGAAAAGCGAGACGACCATGACCATGTCCGTATCGCTTGCTATGGCTATCGATGAGGCATGCAGCAAGCTGAACATAAGGGCGAATTCGAGCCTAACAAGTCAAGCCAAGCGAGAGCTTCGGCAGTCGTTTGTGTTTGAAGTTGAATTCTGATGTGTAGGGACCTTTTGCTGCGGGGTTCTTGTCCTTTACGGGATGGAAGCGTATAAACCCATACGGTGCAACTCTGTAAAAGTTACTAATATGCTGGCATCTATTCTAGTTAAAAGCGTTTAAAAACGGTTAATTCCATTTAAATCAGTAGTTGCAATAGGTGGCAAAGGGACAGCCCCTTTGCCACCTTAATGCCAAAATCAATTTGTCAAGGGTCAGAGGGTTTGAAAATCTACCATTTCTACCCCGTTCCCAAATGGCAGGTTTGCTACATGTTTGCAAAGCCTGTTTGGCGCAAGGCTTCGTAGAGGACGATGGCGGCGCTGTTGGAGAGGTTGAGTGCGCTGATGCGGTAGTCGTCCGGGTCGACGAAGTTGCCGCAGATATCCTGCTGAAGGATGGCTTCATGGCTGTCCTCGGTATGCCCCAGCGATTCCTCGTGGGCTTCCCAAGCCTCGGCGTTATCGAGTGAGTCGCAATCGCGCAGCATGGGGATGCGCTCGCAGCGCTCGGGCGCCGCGGCAAGCAGTGGCTCGGGAATCCCCGAGCTCTCGCTGCCAAAGACCAAGTAGTCGCCATCGCGGTAGGTACTTTGCGCATAGGTGCGGCGTGCCTTTTTGGTCAACAGATGCAGGCGCTCATCGGCGGGGGAGAGGCCGTTGCGCGCAAGAAAATCCTCCCAGCCGGCATAGGTCGTCACGTCCAAGTTTTGCCAGTAGCCCAGGCCGGCGCGACGCACCGTCTTGTCGTCGAGCGAAAAGCCCAGTGGCTCCACCAGATGCAGGCGGGCACCGGTAACCACGCAGGTGCGGCCGATATTGCCCGTATTGGCCGGAATCTCGGGCGCATACAGCACAATGTTGAACATGAATCTCCTTGGCTCAGAACGAAAAACCACCACGAAGGGGACAGGCACCTTCGTGGTGGTTTGGCGGCTGTGTAACGGGCGGACAAATCCGCTTCGATAAACCTAGGCGCGGTGCCAGTCGGTCAGGCAGGCATCGAGGGAGGCGATGAGCGCATCCTTGTCCATGTGACGGCCGATGATGCACAGGCTCGTCATGCGGTCGCCCGTCTCATCGTCCCAAATTTGCATAATCTCGGGGTTCTCGTCGATGATCTTCTGCTTCTCGCCCTCGGGCGCCGAATCGACAAACAGGCCGTTCTCCATCAGGCGCATCTGGTGGCCGGCCTGCTCAAACATGTAGCACATGTCCGGATTGCCGGTCTGCCACAGCGGACCCTTGACGCGAATGACCTCGTCGGGCCACTCCTGCTCAACAAAATCGGTGAACTTCTGCAGGTCAAACGGCTTGCGGCGCGAGTACACAAAGGTCTCGATGTCGTACTCGAGCACCTCGGGGTCGTCGTGCTCCTCGGGATGCTCCATGGCCTCGATCCAGGCGGCGGAGTTGTAGGCGCGCATAAAGTCGAAGCGGTCGGTATCGAGCAGTTCCTCCATGGGGACCTCGCCGTTTTGGGCCTCGACGATCACGGCGTCCTTCTGCAGGCTGCGCACGATGGCCTTGAGCTCGGCGATCTGCTCAGGCGTCACGGTATCGGTCTTGTTGAGGATCAGCGTGGAGCAGAACTCGATCTGCTGGATGAGCAGGCTTTCGATGTCGTCCTCGTCGATATCCTCGGCCAGCAGGTCGCGGCCGCCGTTGAACTCGTCGTACATGCGGGCGCAGTCGACCACAGCCACGATGTTGTCGAGCGCAAGCTTGGGCTCGCCGCCCACCTTGGCCTCGTCGCAGAAGCTCGAGATGGTGTAGGCGATGGGAATGGGCTCGCAAATACCCGAGGCCTCGATGATGATGTAATCGAAGTTGCCCGAATCGGCGATGCCCTGCAGTTGGTTGGCAAGGTCATCCGAAAGCGTGCAGCAGATGCAGCCGTTGGTGAGCGGGATGAGGTCGTCGGTCTCGGAAAGGCCGCCGTCGGCGATGAGGCTGGCGTCGACATTGATCTCGCCGATATCGTTGACGATCACGGCGGCGCGGATGCCGCCGTCGTTAGCGAGGATGTGGTTGAGCAGGGTGGTCTTGCCGGCACCGAGGTATCCGGTAAGCATGATGATCTTCACGGGTTTGTTGGGCATGTGCCCTCCTTTGTTAGACATGGCTTACAGTTGAATTTTATGCCAAACGCCTGCTCTTATACCCACGCGCCGACAAATAACACAGGCTACTCCCAGGCTCCCCACACGTCGGGACAATAGCCGACGGTGGCCTTCTTGCCATTGCGCACGATGGGCTCGGCTAGAACCTGCTGGTTCTCGAGCAGTTTGTCGAAGCGCTGGCTAGGGGTGAGGTGCTGGATGAGCGCGAGCGTCTCCTCGTCCTTGGCCTTGGGGTTGAGCAGCTTGTCGATGCCGCCGACCGCCTGCATCACGCTCGTGAGCTCGCCTTTGCTCATCTCCTTTTCCTTAAGGTCAATGAACTGCACCTTAATGCGACGCTCCTTAAAATAGCGCTGGGCCTTCTTGGTATCGAAGGACTTCTTAGTCCCGAAGATTTGCACGTTCATATTTATGTTCCGCCGTTCTACCGAATAAAGTTGGTTCGCTCGCGATCGGCCTCGGGCGCTTCGACACCGGCGGCCTTTCCCGCCTCGATGCAACGTAGGAGCCAGGCCATGTTTTTGCCGATGTTTCGCATGGTGGCAAGGCCTTCGGCGTCCTGGGCGGCCTCGCCCGGCATGGCGCCAAAGACGTTGTTCCAGTAGGTGGATGCCACCACGGGCATCTGGTTGATGGTGAGGTACTTGTTGAGCACATCGAAGGTGGTCGACGTGCCGCCGCGACGGGCGACGGCGATCGCGGCGCCCGGTTTGTGCGCAAAGGCCTTACTGCCGGCATAGAATGCGCGGTCGAGGGCCGAAAGGATGCGTCCGCTGGGATGCGCATAGTAGACGGGTGAGCCAAAGACAAAGCCATCTGCCTGCTCGGCGGCAGCGATGAGCTCGTTCACCACGTCGTCGTCAAAGGTGCAACGGCAATCGAGCTTGCCGCACTGGCCACAACCAATGCAATCGCGAATAGGCTTGGCGCCCAGCTGAAACATCTCGGCCTCGATGCCCTCGGCGTTAAGCTGCTCGGCGACCTCGGCGAGTGCGCGGGCCGTGTTGCCGTTTGCCTTGGAGCTGCCATTGACCAAAAGAACCTTCATCACAAACTCCCTCTGCTGTCGGTGACTTCTGCAGAGGATTATCGCACGATGGGGGAGGCAGTGCGGGCGCGGTGCTAATCCAGTTTGGTACCCGGCACCTGCACGGCTTTCCCGAGCAACGCTTTAAGCTCGTTCAAAATGGAAACGGGCTGACGGTCGACGCCGTCCAGATGGAGCGTGGCCACGCGAATGGGCGGCTGATATTCAAGCGAGCCGATGAGCACGGGAGAACCCAGGAACCGTTCGATGTCGCTTGCGATCTCATCGATTGCCTCGGGGCCGAGCTCGTCGAAGAGCGCCACGAACGTTGGTCCCGTCGAGCGGAACAGGCGGCCCTTGCCGCGCGAACAATCCATGAGGCAGGCGGCGCTTTCGGCGAGTACGCGGTCGCCTGCATCGAATCCAAAGCGGGCATTGACCTCGGCGATATCGTCGACCTTAATGGCAATAAAGCCTGCCTCGCGCGCCACGCGACGCATCTCGCCAATGGCGTTGACCAGGGCGTGAATATCGCCCAGGCCGGTCACGGAATCAGTCGTATCTGCCAAGCTTCGGTTGATGATAATGCCGACATACATGCTGGGCTCGGCATCGGTGCCGTCCAAGCGGTAGCCCGTGCAGTCGCAAAGCACGTATTTTCCGGTGGCATCCATTACGCGATACTGCATGTAGTGGAAGTGCCACGTGCTGTTTATCACCATGTCGAGCTCGGCGCGTACGTTGTCGCGGTCCTCGGGATGAACGCGGGCGAGCCACATGTCGAGTGAGTTAAAAGGGTGCTGGGAGGGTAGGTCAAAATCGCGCACGGCGTTAACCGACCATTGCGATTCGCCCGTATCGAGATTGAGGATAAAGGGATAGCGCGTCTCGGAGCTCATGGAGATCGCTTGGAACACCCGGTCGTTGCAGGGAAGCTGATCGACGATTGGGCGTTGCGGCGCGTCATCGTCTTTCGGTTGCTGCACACGATGCATAAGCTTATAGCGATACATCTTGCGATCGGCATCCATCGTCATCTGGCGACGCGTGTCGCCAGCAAGTGGATCGACGCGCGAGCAGCCAAAGCTAAAGCTGCCGATCATGGGCGCCTTGCCACCTGAGCTCACCTCGATCAGCCTGGTACGCACCTGCTCCAAGCGCTGCTCGAGTTCAATCTCGTTTGCGGAGGGCGAGATGAGCACAAACTCGTCTCCACCGATACGGAACAGCATCTCATCGTGCTCCATGGTTTCGGAGAGCGTGCGGCAAATGCTCAGAATATAGCGATTGCCTTCGGCGTGGCCAAACCTATCGTTGCAATGCTTGAGATGGTCGATGTCAATATAGGCGCAGGTGAAGGGGTCGCCTTTGCGCCAGAGTTGCTCGACGTGACGGTCGAATCCGTTGCGGTTGCCCAAGTTGGTGAGCGGATCGATATAGGCGTTGCGCTCAAGCAGCTGGCGCTCTTGTTGCAGGATGGCATGCGTCTTTTGCAGTTGCTCACCAACGGCGCGTAGCTCAGCAGGCAGCGCGGCAACATCGAGTTCAGCGGTCGAGACGCCGTTCGCAAGTCGCTGAAGATAGGCAATAATCGATTGCTCGCCCAGGCGATATGACTCGTTCATGATGGATAACCTCCTTGGGCGGAACAACGGTTTGTATCATATCCCCAATTCGGTTTGAATTGGGGATATAAGTTAGCTAATGGAGACAAATGCCCCCTTCGACGGTGGCGTTTTGCGCGTGAGCGTATCAGTTGTTATTGCCGCCATCGAGCAATGCCTCAAAATCCTTCACCGGCATGGGGCGGTAGTAGAGGAAGCCCTGAGCGTAGCGGGCGCCCATTTGTCGTAGCATGTTCGCCTGCTCATTTGTCTCGACGCCTTCGACCACGACGGGCAGATGGAGCGACTGCGCCATTTCGAGCATCGATGAAATGATTTGCGTGCTGCGGCCTTGATCGCGGTCGGCGGGCACAAAGGTGCGGTCGAGCTTGATGACGTCGACGTTGACGTTCTTGAGCATCGCGAGCGTGGACTGACCGGTGCCAAAATCGTCCATATAGGTCGAGAAGCCGCGGGTGTGCAGATCTGCGGTCAGTTTATCCACGGCCTCGGATTCTCCCGTATAAGCCGTCTCGGTGATCTCGATACGCATGAGCTCGGGCGGTAGGTTGTATTGGGCGGCGAGCGCCCCCATATGTTCGGCAACGTCGCAGGCAAGGATATCCACGCGCGACACATTAAGCGAGACCGGAACCACGCGAAGACGGCGATCGAGACGCTCGCGAAGCCATATGGCGACACCCTGCCAAATGTACTTGTCGAGCGTCACTACAAAGCCGCTTTCCTCGAGTGCGGGGATAAACGTTGCGGGCGAAATGAGAGAGCCGTCCTTGTCAATCCAGCGGGTGAGTGCTTCGGCGCCAATGATCTCGCCGGTTTCCATATCGACCTGGGGCTGAAGGTAGTACGTGATGCGGCCGTTTGAGAGCGCGTACTGGAACTCGGTCAGCGTGCGGTGGAACGCAATCTCGTGTTCATATTCCTCGGGGCGGAAAATAGCAATGCGCTCCTTGAAGTCGTTTTTGGCGCGTCGATTGGTAAACATGGCCTTTGCCTGCGCATCGATGGCGATCTCCTCATTGGAGTCGATGGGGTAAACGCCCATGGACGGCCAAAAACCTACGCCGTCATCATGTCCGGCTACGGCCTCGCGAACGCGGTTGTAGATTTGACGGACGGTGTTGTGCTCAAAGGGGATGAGTACGCAAAAGTCATCTTGGCCCCAGTACCCTGCGACGCCCATATCGGCATTCTCGATGTCCTTGAGGACCGTGCCCACATCGGCGAGTACGCGGTCGCCCTCGGCCTGGCCGTGCCATTCATTAAACAGGCGCATGTGGCCCATGTCGACCGTGGCGATGCACCAGGTGCCGTCGCGCCTTGCCTCAAGAAATGCGTTGGCGCGCCGCATAAACTCGCTGGGTCGATAGAGGCCCGTGAGCGAGTCGATACGTTCGGCTATGGCGCTTTTGCGCTCCGCCTCGGGTATGGGGAGGCTGTCGTTGGGAACAAGCCCGCCGGCCGTGCGAAGGCGACGGTCGAGTTCGCCTAAAACGGCGGTCGCTTGATGGGTTAAGTGCTCGTAAAAGGCCGGGACGACAAGGCAGACGGGAGTAATGGTGTCGCCTGCGATTCGAACAGGAGCGAAAACGGCCTCTTTAAGGTGGCGGGTCAGTTGCTCGAATGCCTCGTGGTCTAGGTCGTTGCTGAGCACGACGAACTGGACGCTTCGTGAACGGTAGACCCGGCTCCTGCCGCGGGTAATCGACAGCATGCGGCCTGCGTATTCGGCAAGCATGTTGTCGACAGCCTCGGCCCCGTAGAGCTCGTTGAGCTTTGTCGTGCCACGAACGCGCACCGCTATAAGCCCTGTCTCGCAACGATCGCGGCGGCAGGCGTCGACGGCGTTGGCCAGCATGCGCTGCGTTCCGAGGCCTGTGGCGGCGTCGACGGTTTCGGCAAGTGAGTGGTTGACGAGCTCGCCGACATAGAGCGAGGGGACATTTCCGTCGCCGTCGATACGAAACCCGCGAGCACGGCAAAGGACGTAGTCGCCGACGGCGTTGCGCACACGATACTGCATGACGCGACGGTGCTTGGTGCCGTTGTAGACTTGGTCGATGTCGTTGATGCAGGCCTCAAGGTCGTCGGGATGGACGCGCGTTTTCCAGTAATCGCGACAGTTGTCTATGTGCTCCGAGGGAAGGCCAAGATCGCGCAAGGCGCCTTGTGACCAAAGGGTGCGATGTTTGTCCAAGTTCTCGATAAAGAAATAACGGCCCTCGTTGAGCATCGAAAAGGCGTCAAAAATTCGATCGCTTATTTCGAAGTCGTCGGCGTGAACTTGCGTGATATTGCGTCGATCGAGGTGCATGGCGTGACGTAGCTTGTAGTCGTACATGCGATGGTCGGCATCGAGCGTCATGCGATTGGAAGCTTCGCCCAGGGCGGGGTCGGCATGTGACACTCCATAGCTAAACGAGTGAGGCATCTCGGAATCGTTGTTTTTGAGCAGAACCGTTCGGCAGTGTTCCAGACGTTCGGCGAGGTCGTCCTCGGTTGCAATCGTAGATAGGATGGCAAACTCGTCGCCGCCTATGCGAAACGCCGCTTCGCCCACCTTCATATACAGCTTAAGATAGAGACTTACCTGCAAGATATAGCGGTTGCCCTCGTCATGCCCAAAGACGTCGTTGCAGTGCTTGAGATTGTCGATATCGATGAACGCCATGGTAACGGGGGCGTCCTGCTCCCAGAGCTCCTCGAGGGAACGGGCAAAGCCGCCACGGTTGCCAAGCCCGGTAAGCTGGTCGGTAAAGGCCGTCCTGATCAGATCCTCCTGACGCTCGAGAAGGTCACGGACGGTCTTTTCGAGCGTTTCGGTGTAATTGCTGACAGTATCCATGTTCTAAGCGGCTTTCTGAGGTCGGGGCGGATTGCGTCGGGCGAGCTCGTTGTGTACACGCGACGTTGCTCGGCGTTTTGCGTGTATCCAGGCCCCCGCCTTGCCGCGTTGTTGAGTTAATTTGCCGGCCAATGTTCGCTGTTGATAACAGCTGAGTAGTGTAAACAACAGTGCACAATTATATATGGGTGCACATGCTGTGGGCGGCTATTATTCGACAAGCGGCAGCGCGACGATGCGATGCTCGATATAAATGCGACTGAGTCGATATATGTTGGCGGGTATACTTGTTCCGCTTTAAAACACGGGAACGGAGATGGTCGCATGGCACAGCCAGACACGACGCGCACGGTGGGGCTTGCGCTCGAGGGGGGCGGCTACCGCGGTATGTATACGGCGGGCGTGCTCGACGTATGGATGGAGCACGGCTTAACCTGCGACCATATGGTGGGTGTCTCGGCGGGCGCGGCGTTTGGCTACAACTTTAAATCGCGCCAGATCGGCCGCGCCATTCGCTACAACAAGGCCTATTGCGCCGACAAGCGCTATGCGAGCGTGACGAGCTGGTTGCGAACCGGCGATATGTTCAATGCCGAGTTTGCCTATCATGAGGTACCCATCGAGCGCGATCCCATCGATCTGGAGGCATATCGCGCCTGCCCCATGCGGTTTACGTGCGTATGTACCGATCTTAAGACGGGGCAGGCCGTCTACCATGACCTGCCCTATGGCGACGAGCGCGATATTGAGTGGATCCGGGCGTCGTCGGCGATTCCCGTGGCGACGCGTCCTGTTGCCATCGAGGGCCGTAAGTACTTGGATGGCGGTGTTGCCGATTCCATTCCCAGCGCTTGGCTGTTTGCGCAGGGCTATGATCGCAACGTGGTGGTGCTGACGCAGCCGGCAGGCTTTGTAAAGCAGCCCAATAGCGTGATGCCTATGCTGCGTCGCGTGTATCGTCACTATCCGGAGTTTGTTGCGGCGCTTGAGCATCGGCACGAGGTCTACAATGCCACGCTCGATGACCTGGCGCGTCGCGAAGCCGCTGGCGAGATCTTTGTGGTGCGGCCGAGCGAATCGGTGAAGGTGCCGTCGCTGTGCCGCGAGCCCGATGAACTCGAGCGCATCTACCAGATCGGCCGTCGCGATGCGGAGGCGACGTTGCCCGCGCTGGAAGCGTATCTGGCGGGGTAGGGACTACGCCGGAAACTGCATCCCGTAATCAGCGTTCAGACTGGGACGCAGTTTCCCGCTGGTCCTCTATGCGGAAAGCGCATCCCAGAATGGACGTCCAAACTGGGATGCGCTTTCCGCTCTTGAAGATATGAGGCTGCGGAGCAGCTGCTCGGCATGGGCCTATGCCTGCTGCCAGGTATCGACGAGCTCCTTGGCTGCGGCGTAGGGGTCGTCGGCACTGCAGACGGCGCTCACCACAAAGAAGCCGTCGACGCCGGTAGTCTTGAGCTGCGGCAGATCGGCCGTTTTGACGCCGCCGCCCACCACAATGGGCACGGGGCTTGCTGCATGGAGGGCAGCCAGGTCCTCAAAGCTCTTGGTGATGATGGAGCCGTCGGCTGCGCGTCCGCAGTCGCGCTTGGTCTCGGTCTCGTGGAGCGGGCCCACGCCCAGGTAATCGACCAGGCTCATGTCGGCGGTCTTGACGTACTCGAGCATCTCCTCGCAGCGGGCCGAAAGACCCACGATGGCATCGGGGCCCAGAAGCTTGCGGCAGACCTCGACGGGAATATCGCTCTGGCCCACGTGCACGCCGTCGACAGCGATACCCTGCTCGCGCGCGGCGAGTACACAGTCAAGGCGGTCGTCGATCAGCAGGGCGACCTGCCCGGTCTTGCCGGCCTGTGCGATAGCCTGCGCGGCATCGCCCGTCAGCGCGATGATCTCGCGGGCGCTTGCCACCTTGGAGCGCACTTGGATGCAGGTGAAGCCGGCGTCGAGTGCCTGGGCTACCACATCGCCCACGGGGCGTCCGAGGGTGTTTTCGGGGCCGAGTACCAGATAGGCCGAGATATCAAGGTTGTCGCGGATACTCATCGTGCTTCCTCCTGCTTTTTGATCTGCGCTTCCATGCGCTCGAGCTTGCCGGTCATGGTGTCGGTAAAACCGGGTCGAATATCGGCTTTGAGCACGACTTCGGTGCGGATGCCCTTGCTCGCCAACACAAAGGTCGCGTCGCGCACGACCTGCATGACTTCGTCCCAGTCGCCCTCGATCTCGGTGAACATCGAGGTGGTGCGGTTGGGAAGGCCGCTCTCGCGAATGACGCGTACGACCTCGGCGACCTCGGCGGACAGCTCGTCGCCGGTGCCGCACGGGGCGATGGCTACGGCGACGAGCGTGTTCATACCGGCATTGGTTGCGGGCTCGGACATGCCCTATGCCTCCTCGAGCTCGAGTTGGTTGTCGGCAATGTCCCGGGCGGTTGCGCGGTAGAGCTCGTCGATAAAGGCGACCTTAAAGCTTGCCGGGGCATCGGCAACGGCGGCGGCACGCGTGCCGGCAACGTTGTAGGCGGCGGTGCCGCAGATGGCCGCCGTAAACGGGTCGGCGGCGCAGGCATACACGGCCAGCACGCCGCCCTGCGAGCAACCGCAGCCGGTGATCTTGGACATGAGCGGGCTGCCGCCGTGGGACTTGGCCACGGTCGTGCCGTCGGTAATCAGGTCGACTTCGCCCGAGACCACCACGGCGCCGCCGGTGAAGCGGGCGAGAGCCACGGCGGCATCGCGGGCGGCGTCGACCGTGTCGGTGGTATCGACACCGCGTACGCGGCTCAGATCGGCCGCCTCGCCCTCAAGACCCCACAGGCCGGCAAGTGCGATAATCTCGGAAGCGTTGCCACGAACGATGGCGGGTTTGTACTGCTTGAGTTCGCCTACCAGCTGGGTGCGCAGGCTGCCGATGCCCAGGCCCACCGGATCGAGCACCCAGGGCTTGCCGGCGTCGTGTGCCGCCTTGGCCGCGCGGGGAATCGTCTGCTCGTAGATGGGGAAGAGCGTGCCCATGTTGAGATAGACGGCGCCGCCGCCGGCAACGAGTGCCTCGCCCTCGTCGGGCAGATAGACCATGGCGGCCGAACCACCCACGGCGAGCTGCGCGTTGGCGACAAAGTCAATCGTTACCGTGTTGGTGATGGAGCCTGCCATGGGATTGGTGGCGCGAATCTCCTCCACGGCCTTTACCACATGCTGCTTAAGCTGTTCCGAATCAATCACTGCACATGCCTCCTTGGCATAGAAAAGGGGCGCTGTGCATAGACAGCGCCCCTGCAAAGGCGGCATGCTCCCTACGCCAGCATTAACTGACAGGTTCAAAGGATTGGGCCCCATGCCCTCTCAGCCTTGTGGTTTGCACCGCCGGCACTCCCGCATCGAATCTGTTGTTCCCTATACTAGCGCACCTGCCAAAAAGGGACAGGTTTATTTTGGCAGGTAACAACTGGGGCTTTGCGTTTTCCCAGATAAAACCTGCCAATATAAACCTGTCTCTTTTTGGCAGGTCGGTACAATAGACGGGATTAAGAATGACCGAGGGGGCCTTATGATTAAACTTGTGCTGACCGATATGGACGATACGCTGATTCCAGCCGGGCATGACGGCGCCAGCGACTACGCCATCGAGGGCATTCATGCCATGCAGGCGGCGGGTCTGCACTTTGGCCCGGTTTCGGGTCGCCAGCCCTCCGCGATGGGCTGGATGTTCCGCAATCGCGCCGAGTGCTTCTCGACCGGCGCGTTCTGCAACGGCCAGGTCATGTTTGTGGACGGCGAGGTGGTAGCCTCGCATGCGACCGACAATGCCGCCCTTATACGCTTGGCTGACTACTTGGAGCAAGAGACCGACGATACGTATCTGAAGGTCTACGGCTTGGGTGATGACTTTTGGGGCAACGATGCCTATTGTGTGACGAGCGACCCCGAGCGTGTGCGCCGCGCCATGGAGTCGGGCGGCAACGCATGGCTCAAGGGCGAAGAGGCCCCGTGCCGTCCTGTCGTCGATGATGCGCCGGTGTTCAAGGCGAATATCTGGAGCGCTCGTTCGCGCGAAGAGCTCGCTGAGCTACGTGAGCGCGTTGCCGCTGAGGTGCCGGAACTCTCGCTCGTGTTTCCCAACAATCGTGTGCGCCTGTTCGACATTCTTCCAGCAGGTTGGGACAAGGGTTGCGCTGCGCTGGAGCTGGCGCGTGCTTTGGACCTGACGTCCGACGAGGTGGCCGTATTTGGCGATTCCGATAACGACCTGCCCATGATCGGTGCCGTCCCCAACTCCGTTGCAGTCGCCAATGCCAACGAGGCCGTCACGGCTGCCGCGCGCTGGCATATCGGCGCTGCGGCAGACGATGCGGTTGCCGGGGCTCTGCATCAGATTGCCGCCTGCGCCGCGACGGGGGAGATGCCGTCGTTTATGCGTCAGGCAGATGCGGCGGGTTCGGGTATCGCGGACGTCTAGGGAGGCCATCATGAAGCTTCAACAGCTCAGGTATGTCGTCAAAGTTGCCGAATGCGGCAGCATCACCGAGGCCTCGCGCCGGCTCTTTGTGTCGCAGCCTTCGATTACCGCGTCGATCCGCGATCTCGAAAACGAGATGGGTGTGCACATCTTTGAGCGCACCAACAAGGGTGTCATTGTGTCCGAGGAGGGCGAGACCTTCTTGGGCTACGCGCGCCAGGTGCTCGACCAGGCGGATCTGCTCGAAGGCAAGTACAAGGGCGAGTCCGAGCAGGTGCCGCACTTTAGTGTGAGCTGCCAGCATTATTCCTTTGCCGTTAACGCGTTTGTCGATGTGATCCGTGAGTTCGATGCCGCGCGCTATGACTTTACCCTGCGCGAGGAGCAGACTCACGAGATTATCGAGGACGTCGCGCATATGAAAAGCGAACTGGGCATCCTGTACTTATCCGAGCATAACCGCGAGGTTATCGAGCGCATGCTGGCGGCCAACGAGCTCGTATTCGAGGGGCTTTTCTGCGCCACGCCGCATGTCTTCGTCTGTGCCGACCATCCGCTGGCGGCCCGCTCCAGCGTGACGCTCGAGGACTTGGAAGACTACCCGTTCCTGTCCTACGAGCAGGGCAGTTACAACTCGTTTTACTATTCCGAGGAGCTGACCTCGACGTTTGAGCGTCGCAAGAATATCCGCGTGCGCGACCGTGCGACGCTATTCAACCTGGCTATGGGCCTTAACGGCTACACGGTGTGTTCGGGCGTGATCAGCCACGAACTCAACGGCCCCGGTATTATCTCGATTCCGCTCGACGTGGACGAGTACATGGAGATTGGCATCATTACGCGCAAGAACACGACGCTCACGCGCTACGGTCGGGCCTATATCGACGCGATTCGTCAGCATATCTAGGCTGCTGTGCTCTCCACGGTTCAAGTCCCTTTATGGCAGTCCAGACTGATATAGGAAGCATCTATATCAAACTGTTATAAACGTATATTTTACGATGGCCATATGAGCGCTCATACTCTGTCCCAGTAAAGCAACCAATGCAAAGGGAGATATCTATGAGCACTTCGATTAAACCGAACGCGCCGTTTCGCGCCGATATCGTCGGCAGCTTTCTTCGTCCGCAGGCCGTGAAGGACGCCCGTGCCGCCTACGCCGCGGGTACGCTCGATGCCGAGGGGCTTAAAGCCGTCGAGGACGAGGCCATTCGCGACTTGGTGGCAAAGCAAAAGGCCGCCGGCCTGCAGGTCATCACCGATGGCGAGTTTCGCCGCAGCTACTGGCACCTCGATTTTATGTGGGGGCTGAACGGCGTCGAGCGTCGCACCTCGCGTACGGGCTATATGTTCCACGACGAGGAGACCACGGCTGACACCGCCGTGGTGACCGGCCCCATCAGCGGCGAGAACCACCCCTTCGTCGAGCACTTTAAGTTTGTCAAGGCACTCGAGGGGGAGGGTCAGGTTGCGCGCCAGACCATTCCGGCGCCGATCCAGACGTTCTCGGAGGTTACGCTCGACCGCTGCGATGGCCAGCAGGAGAGCCTGCGCGCTGTCTATAAGACCGATGAGGAACTTGCCGACGCAATTGCAGCCGCTTATCGCACGATGATCGCCGACCTGTACGCAGCGGGTTGCCGCAACATCCAGTTTGATGACTGCACCTGGGGCATCTATTGCGATACCGACTTTGTGTCCAAGACTGGCATGAGCCCGGTTGACCTGCAAAGGGTGAGCGAGCTGGGCGTGGCGCTCAACAACGCCGCCATCGAGGAAAAGCCCGACGACCTCGTCATTAACACGCACGTGTGCCGCGGCAACTACCACTCTACCTATGCTTTCGAGGGCGGCTATGACCCCATCGCTCCGTACCTGTTTGCACATGAGGATGTCGACGCATTCTACCTGGAGTTCGATACGCCGCGCGCCGGCGGTTTTGAGCCGCTCAAGTACGTTGCCCCGGGCAAGAAGGTCGTGCTGGGCTTGGTAACCACCAAGGCGGCAGAGCTCGAGAACGAGGATGTTATCGTCGAGCGCATCCGCGAAGCCGCAAAGTACGTGCCGCTCGAGAACCTGTACCTGTCGCCCCAGTGTGGCTTTGCCAGCTGCGAGATCGGCAACAAGCTGACCGAGGACGAACAGTGGGCAAAGATTGCGCTGGTTAGGCGCATTGCCGAGCGTGTCTGGAAATAACGATGCCGTTCGCAGGTGGCGGCGCGTGCGAGGCACTGCGTATCGCGTACAATGGTTCGGATCGTATCGTTCGGGCAGGTTATCCGATATGCCTGATCGCCCTTCCATTATGAAAGGACATCCATGTCCCAATCCTCGACGCCCGCCGTCGCCGATGCCATCTACGATGCGTCGTCGCTCGGTCGCCCACGCATGTTCGTGTTGGGTTTGCAACACATGTTTGCGATGTTCGGAGCCACGGTGCTCGTGCCCGTGCTCACCGGCCTTTCCGTTTCGACGACGCTTCTGTTCGCCGGCATCGGCACACTGCTGTTTCATTTTCTATCGCGCGGTAAGGTGCCCGCGTTCCTGGGCTCGTCGTTTGCCTTTATCGCGGGTTATGCCGCCATTGCACCCAACGGCGAGGCCGAGCTTTTGCCCTACGCTTGTCTGGGCGTTGCCTGCGCCGGCCTGCTCTATCCGGTGCTGGCAGCGCTGTTCCGCGCCTTTGGCGCCAAGCGCGTCATGCGCTTCTTCCCGCCGGTGGTGACCGGTCCCATCGTCATTTCCATCGGCCTGATCTTGGCAAGCTCTGCTATCGCCAACTGCCAGACCAACTGGTTTGTTGCTGCTATTGCCGTTGCCGTGATCATCATCTGCAACATTTGGGGCCGCGGCATGGTCAAGATCGTGCCGATTCTGCTGGGCGTTGTGGTGAGCTATGCCGTTGCGGCGGTGCTGGGCGAGGTTGATTTTTCGGGGGTTGCCGCCGCGCCGTGGGTCGGTCTACCTGTCGTGTGGGACAACACCGTGTTCGCGCTCTTTGGACCGCAGTTCGATAGCAGTCTTGCCACGACGGCCATTATCACCATCATGCCACTGGCCTTTGCGACCATGATTGAGCACATTGGAGATATTTCCGCCATTGGCTCTACCTGCGAACGCAATTACATTGCCGATCCCGGTCTGCACCGTACCCTGCTCGGCGATGGCCTGGCGACTATCTTGGCATCGCTCTTTGGCGCCCCTGCCAATACGACGTATGGTGAGAACACCGGTGTGCTTGCCCTGACGCGCGTGTTCGACCCGCGCGTGATTCGCATTGCCGCCTGCTGTGCCATTGTGCTTTCGTTCTGCCCCAAGTTCGCTGCTGTGATCGCTGCTATGCCGGCATGCGTTATCGGTGGCGTGTCGCTTGTGCTCTACGGCATGATCAGTGCCGTGGGCGTTCGCAACCTTATCGAGAACCAGGTTGATTTCCAGAACAACCGCAACGTGCTGGTGGCGGCTCTGGTGCTCGTGCTTTCGCTCGGCATTGCCTACAGTACCGCCGGTGCCATCGTGCTGGAGCTGGGCGGCGTGACGATTTCGCTTTCGGGCCTTGCCGTGGGCTCGCTGGTGGGCATTGTGCTCAACGCCATCCTGCCAGGTAATGACTTTGAGTTCGATACTTCCGAGCTTGAGGAGACTGCTGAATAGTAGCTGCGTTCAGCCAAATTAAAAATGGCGTCCATGCGTATGTACGCGTGGGCGCCATTTTTAATGCGTCAGTATCCAGTGGATGCCGCGCGCCATGCGCAGGTCAGTTTGGGCAAAGTGATTGCCGGGGTTGAGCTCCAGCATTGTTGGAATGTCACGCTCGATAAACAGCTCTTCCATCGCGCGCGCATCGTCGAGTACGTGCCGCATCATGCGGTTGGGCGTCTTGGTTTCCTTTTTACCGAGTGACAGATAGACGGCGTCGGGCGTAGCTGTCATCGTGCGCTCGCGCGCGTAGTCGATAAAGCCGGGGAACCACAGCGACCCCGATGCACTTGCCGCGCGCTCAAAGACATCTGTTTGCCAAAGTGCCCACAGTGCAAAAAGACCCGCCAAGGAGTAGCCGGCAACGCCGCGCCAGGCGGGCGGTTGCGGGAGCGATGATTCGGCCTCTGGGATTATCTGCTTCAACAACTCGTCAAGAAAACCAGCAGCCTGTCCGCCAAAGGGCTCGGCATCTCGTATAGTTCCGTCGCATTCCCAGGGGCTCAGCTCGTGATTCCAATCGAGCCCTCCAATGGCGACAAGGGTGAACGGCGGGCAGTCGAGCTCTCGGCAGCGCTCGTAGACTTCATTACCGTCGCCCATAACCACGGGGAGGTAAATGACGGGCGCTCCTTCTGTGCACTCTGGATAAACGGTTATCTGCTTATGATGCGCTTCCAAGGCAGGCTTCTCTCGGTGTTGTGATATTGACAGCCTCAATTGTCGCACGCTGGCACGGGGGCAGACGCTAAAAGAAAGGCGCGGAGCCGCTTGGTGCGACTCTGCGCCTTATGGTTTTGCTTTGGCAGGCTGTGCCGTTACGCCACGAAGAAGTAGACGAGGAAGGCAAGGGCTGCGATCCACATGAGCGGCTTGATCTTGGAGGCCTCGCCCTTAAAGAGCGCGACGATCACGTAGGCGATAAAGCCCAGGCCAATGCCGGCAGAGATGGAGTAGGTGAAGGGCACGCCGGCGACAATCATGAACGCCGGGAAACCCTGCGACACGTCGGACCAGTCGATCTCGGAGGCCTCGCTCATCATGAGGTAGCCAACGTAGACCAGAGCACCGCAGGTGGCGGCGCTGGAAACGATGGTGACGATGGGGGAGAAGAATGCGGCGAGAATGAACAGCACGCCGGTGGTGACGGAGGTGAGGCCCGTGCGGCCACCGTCGGCGGCGCCGGAAGTGGATTCGACGAAGGTGGTGATGGAGGAGACGCCCATAAAGCCACCGGCAGCGGCGGCCACGGAGTCAACGACCAGGATGGGGCGGATGTCCTCGACATTGCCGTCCTCGGTCAGGAACTCGCCCTGCTTGGCGACGGCCATGGCGGTGCCCATGGTGTCAAAGAAGTCGCTCATGAGCAGCGAGAAGGCAACGACGAGCAGCATCGGGTCGGTCAGAACCTTCACGATGGCCATGTTGCCATCGGCGGTGCTGGCAAACGGGGCGCCAAAGGTCGAGAAGTTGAGCGGGGCGATGAGGCCCTCGGGGGCATGGGTGACGCCCAGCGGGATACCGGCGATAACGGCGACGATGATGCCGATGAGCAGCGAGCCCGGCACGTTGCGGGAGGCCAGGGCAACCGTCACGACGATGGAGATGATGCCGACGATAAAGGTGGGGGAGGTGATGTCGCCCAAGCCGACGAGCGTACCGGCGCCAGCGGTGATGATGCCGGCGTCGCACAGGCCGATCATGGCGATAAACAGGCCCAGACCCACCGAGATGGCGTGGCGCAGGACCACGGGGATGGCATCCATGATGGCCTCGCGCAGGCCGCAAAGGACGAGCAGCAAGATGACGACACCCTCGAGGAAGATGACGCTCATGGCCACGTGCCAGTCGCCGCCGCACATGGTGGTGGCGATGCCCGCGATCATGGCGTTGATGCCCAGGCCCGACGCGCAGGCGAGCGGGCGGTTTGCGAAGATGCCCATGCAGATGGTCATGATGCCGGCGCCCAGGCAGGTGGCGCAGGCGAGCGCTCCCGCATCGATGCCAGCGCCCGAGAGCACCGCGGGGTTGACGGCGATGATGTAGGCCATCGCCAGGAATGTTGTCAGTCCAGCGCGAAGTTCGGTCCCGATTGTGGACTTGCGCTCACTGACGTGAAATAGTTCGTCCATGCATACCCTTTCCTTGTTCGGCCCCGAGTTTAGGCCGATTGACACGAACTTCCTTACTATATCGCCTTTGTAAGGTTGATGCTCCTCGCATGTTGATGTTCGGCGCTTTGTAGCAGACGGACGGTATTTTTCGCATGAAAATGTGTGGGTACCGTATACTTAAGCGGTTACAACGACCCCTATGGAGGAACGTATGATTAAAGAGCTTTGCCGCGACGAGGCTATCCTGTCCCAGCGTTGCGAGGTTGCGACCGTCGAGGACGAGTCGGTTGTTCAGGACCTGATCGATACCATCAAGTCGCTCGACGATGCCGGCTGCCTTGCCGCTAACCAGATTGGCGTTACCAAGAAGGTTTGCGTCTACCTGGACGACGCCGGCGAGCCCCACGTGCTCTACAACCCCCGTCTGGTGTTTGGCCTGGGCGCCAGTAAGATGGAGGAGAGCTGCCTGACGCACGAGGAGGTCACCAAATCCACGCGCTATATCAAGTGCAAGGTTGCTTATGACGTGATCGTTGACGGCAAGATGCGCGAGCGCAAGCAGGACTTCGTCGGCTTCGAGGCGCAGATGGTCCAGCATATGATCGACCACTGTCTTGGAAAGTTGGTCTAAGGGGACCAAAGCACCGCACTTCGCCTCTTTTGGTCCGGGCGTGACATTGTTGTCATGTCCGGGCTTTTGTGTTTAGCGCCTTTTTGTTTGGAGACAATAACCTTAGCAAGAACGTAAGGCTAGGAGGCGCTATGTGCACGAGTATTCGATTTACCGATAATTCTGGCCACATGTATCTGGGCCGCAACCTCGACTGGAGCTTTGACTACGGCCAACAGGTTCGCGTGATGCCGCGCGGGTTTCACATTCCGTATTCGTTTATCGACGACGCGACAGCGGCACACGCGGTGATCGGTATGTGCATCGATTACAAGAACTATCCCATGTTTTTCGATTGCGGTAACGATGCGGGTCTGGCTGTGGCGGGGCTCAACTTTCCCGGCTATGCCGAGTATGCCGAGGGCCCTGTCGACGGCAAGAACAATATCGCGGCCTATGAGTTTCCCCTGTGGGTGGCAGCGACGTTCTCGACGGTCGATGAGGTCGAGGCCGCGCTGCGCGACACGGTGATTGTCGCTAAATCTGCCGGAGAGGGGCTGGGCGTGTCGCTGCTCCATTGGATTATCGGCGACAGCCAGCGCAGCATCGTGGTCGAGATGATGGCTGACGGCCTGCATGTATACGACGATCCGGTCGACACCCTTGCCAATCAGCCCACCTTCCCGTGGCACATGGAAAACCTCCGCACCTATATCACCGCCACAAGCGATTTTCCGCAGACGGCGACATGGCGTGGTGCCGAGCTCAAGCCCTATGGCGCGGGTGCCGGCATGCGGGGTATTCCGGGTGACTGCTATTCGCCGAGCCGTTTTGTAAAGGCGGCGTACCTCAATGCCAATTACCCGCAAAAGGAGAGCGAGACCGAAAACGTCGTCCGCATGTTCCGTTCACTCGAGGGCGTGGTGATGATTGAGGGGGCGTCCAGGATGGGCGATGGCAAGTTCGAGAAGACTATCTATACCGGATGCTTTAGCGCGCGCACGGGCAATTATTACTACGCGATGTATGGGGATCCGTCGATTCGCTACGTGAGTCTGATGGATGCCGAGGGCGCGAACCCCGATAGGCTCGTGGTTCCCGAGCCGCGTCGTTCGTAGCTCACTGGTCCGTTGCGACATAAAACGGCCTCGCACCTCTTATGAGATGCGAGGCCGTTGCCGTCAATGGCTGGTGGCGTGTTAGAAGTTGGCGTCGTTGAACTGGGTGCTCTCGAGTCCGTCGAGTTGCTGTTCGGACGTATCGGCGACGCTCTCGAGCAGCTCGGTGGGATCGACGTTCATGCTCTTGCCGGCCTCGTTGCCGTTGACCAGGTCGTCCGAGAAGATATCGACTTCCATTTCCTCGGCTTCCTCGATCTGGACTTCGAGCGGCACATGGGTGCGTACGAGTTTGACCGCCGGGCGCATGCGGGCAAAGAGGGGCACGTACTCGATGATGATGGCCGAGTTCTCAAGACCGTACCAGCGTGCCGGGCTTCCGCAGGCGCGGCGGACGGCGTACTTGATGGCCATCACGCGGTGGTCATTGCGGTTGATGTCCGTTTCGGGGGCAAGCATCTTGCGCAGCATGCAAAAGCGGAAGTCACCTACGTTGCCGCGCGTCTCGTAGATGGAGTAGGTGTGATGTTGCGGCGGCAGCTCGCCCGATGCCATCAAGTCGCCGACGATCTGACGCAGATAGGCGTTGACGCGCTGGTTGACCTTAAAGCCCAGGTCCAGGCGCACGCGGAACAAAAAGTCCGTGCCAAAGGTCTCGACGGAATACTCGTGCGTATAGGGTTCGTCGGTAACGTGCACGTTGATGAACCAATATGCCTTGGCGCGCTTGGGGTGCTTGTCCAGGATGGAATAGAGCACGTCGCGGTCGAGTGTGAGCGGGTCGGGGCTGTTGGTGAGAAATACCAGATTGTCGGCGAGCACGGGATAGGTCTCGTCATTGCGCAGGCGATTGAGCTGGTCGATGTACTTGGAGACGGGCAGCAGAATCGTCTGCGTGCGCTCGATGGCGGTGCCGCGACGCCACACATACATAAGGCCAAACAGCAGTGCGGCCAAGAAGATCATCACATAGCCGCCGTCAAAGAACATGGTGAGGCACGAGGCGAAAAAGCACAGCTCAATGGCGCCGAAGAGCAGGGCGAAGACGCAGGCGCCCAGCTTGTGCTTGAGAATGCCGGCGATATAGCTCGTCAAAAGCGTGGTGGTCATAAGCATGGTCACGGTAATGGCGAGGCCGTAGGCACTCTCCATGCGCTCGGAGTTTTGGAACAGCAGCACGATGAAGATGCAGCCGACCCACATGATGTTATTTACGAGCGGAATATAGAGCTGGCCCTTGGTGTCGCTGGGGTAGTGGATGCGCAGGTGCGGCATAAGGTTGAGGCGCGTTGCCTCGGATATCAGCGAGAACGAGCCGGTGATGAGCGCCTGTGAGGCGATGATGGCCGCCACGGCCGAAAGCACGATGGCAAAGGGGCGTAGGGGCTCGGGGAGCATCATATAGAACGGGTTGACGATATCCATCGCGAGCATCTGGGGGTTGGAGTTATTGGCGAGCAGCCAAGCTCCCTGACCCAGATAGTTGAGGATAAGGGCCGCCTTAACAAATGGCCAGGATGCATAGATGTTTGCCTTGCCCACGTGGCCCATGTCCGAGTAGAGTGCCTCGGCACCGGTTGTCGACAGGAAGACAAAGCCGAGCACCATAATGCCCGAATGGTTGATGGGCGAGAACAGGAACATAATGCCGCGGATGGGGTTGAGCGCGCGCAAGATGGACAGGTTGCCGAGCATGTTGAACAGACCGGCGCCTGCCAGGAACAGGAACCACAGCGTCATGAGCGGGCCGAAGAGCTTGCCGATTGACGAGGTGCCGGCGCGCTGCATGGCCCCATTCGATGGTGCGCAGACCCTCGATGGCTGTGGTGACCGTGACGGCGGGGGTGAGGATGCCGTCGGCAAGCAGTGCCGCACCGCCGATCATGGCGGGCAGAATCAGCCATGGTGCCACCTTGCGTACGAGGCTGAACAGGGCGAAGATGCCGCCTTCGTTGTGGTTGTCGGCCTTCATGGCGATTACCACGTACTTGACCGTGGTCACGAGCGTCATGGTCCAGATGACGAGCGAAAGCGCGCCCAGGATCATGTCCTCGCTGACGGTACCGATGCCGCCGTTGTTGGCGACGATTGATTTCATGGTGTACATGGGGCTCGTGCCGATGTCGCCATAGACGACGCCGAGCGTTACGAGCAGCATGCCAGCGGAGAGGGGGATGGCTCCGTGCCCGCCTTGCCCGCGCTGGTCTTGGAGGTTTGCCTCCAG
This sequence comes from Collinsella sp., assembly GCA_019419585.1. Lineage (GTDB taxonomy): Bacteria > Actinomycetota > Coriobacteriia > Coriobacteriales > Coriobacteriaceae > Collinsella. The sequence goes on from DXZQ01000007.1 coordinate 78,997, forward strand.
TTTATCGTGTGCCACGAGGACTCCCTTAGACATCCGGTTATCTGTCTAGGACAAAAAACTTTATGCCGTCTTTATACATACAAGAGCAGTTTGGCACATCGGGGTGTTTTAGACAATAATCCCCATCTGGGGATTATTCATGTACGCAGGTAGCATTTCAAAACAGGGGCTTTTAAGCGCGTACTGTCTGGGCGATACCGGCCTTGGCGCTTGCGCGCTTGCCAGCGAGTTCGCAAAAAATCGCGCCGCCGATGATAAGCGCGGCGCCCATCAGGCGGACCGGTGTTATGGCTTCGCCTAAAAGGACGGCCGAGAACACGACGGCCGAAAGCGGCTCGAGGTAGCCGACGACCGCGACGGTCTGGACGGGCAGCTTGGCGACAGCGCTAAAGTAGAGCAGGCAACCGATGCCGGTGTTGACGACGCCGAGCATGACGACGGCGCGCCAATCAATACTGGCGGCGACGCCGGCGGACAGGAATGAGGGAGCGCCCTGCGTGATGAGCGTGAGGACCAGCGCGGTCACAAAGGCGGCGCTCACCTGGAGCGTGGAGTTCTCGAGGCCTTCGATGTGTGGCGCACCCTTGCTAGCGATGACCATCAGCGCATAGCAAAATGCCGAGGCGATACCGCAGACGATACCCGCAATGGGCATATTGCCGCCTAGACCTTGCGCTGCAATGAGAAAAGCACCACAAGCAACGGCGACAAAGCCGGCGATTTTGCCGCCGGTCAGCTTTTCGCCAAAGATGAGCGGGGAGAGCGCCATGACAATGATGGGGCCGCAGTAGTACAGCAGCGAGGATACGCCGACGCCGATCGTTTGGTAGGCGCGGAACAGAAAAATCCAGCTGGCGCCCAGCGCAGCTCCCGAGAGGAGGAGGGCCGCGGCTTCGCGGGGACGAGACGGAGCCTGCAGGTTATGGCGCTTGGTTATGAAGAGGATGGCGGCAAGGGCAATAGCGCCCAAAAACGTGCGCAGTAGCACGATATCGGAGCTCGGCAGTGCGATGGCCGCGGCGATGATGCCGTTGGAACCAAACAGCAACAATGCTGCTAAATACATAAACAGTCCGTTGTTCATGCGTTGACATCCCCTCTATATCCGAGCATGTTCACTATGGGTGAACTGGCTTTAGAAGAAAAGCGAATATAATGCATGGATAACATGACAAAGACTCATGCAAAGGTGGAGGAGTGCCGTGGAAACGAATATTCAAAAGATGCAGGTGCTGCTCGAGACCGTGCGCGCCGGCAGTTTTACGCGCGCCGCCGAGCGGCTGAGCTATTCGCAGTCGGGCGTGAGCCGTATGGTGGCCGATCTCGAGGCCGACTGGGGCTTTAAAGTGCTCGATAGAAGCCGCGAGGGCGTAGTGCTTTCTGCCGATGGGCGGCAGGTCATGCCGGCAGTCGAGGCGTTATGCGAAGAGTTTGGCCGCCTGCAGCGACGGGTGGATGAGATGCGCGGGCTCATGCGCGGCAAAATCTGCATCGGTACGTTTTCGAGTGTGGCGACCCACGTGCTGCCGCCGGTGATCGCGCGTTTTCGTGCTGATCACCCGGACGTCGATTATGAGTTGCTGATGGGCGATTACTCAGAGATTGAACAATGGGTGGCAGAGGGCCGCTGCGATCTGGGCTTTATTCCGCGTGAGCCACGCGGCGCCGGCATGGCGTCGCAGCCGTTGGCGCAAGACGAGCTGATGGCCGTGGTGCCAGCGGACTCCTCGCTCGCCACCGCGGAGGTCGTTTCCCTTGCCGATCTGGCCAACGAGCAGTTTATTCTGCTGGAACGCGGTACCGACGACGAGATTACGCCGCTGTTCCGTCGGGCGGGGCTGACGGTGCGCTCCAAGCTGTCGACCTGGGATGACTATGCGATTATGGCCATGGTGGAGGATGGCCTGGGTGTGAGCGTTCTTCCTGCGCTCATCTTGCGCCGCTGTCAGTTCGATGTTGCCGTGCGTCCGCTCGAGGGGCATCCCCATCGGCAGATCAATGCGATATATCGCACTGCTGACGTTTCGCTTGCCGCCGCTCGATTCCTTGAATATCTCTAAACGCGTGCACGTCATTGTCCGCTTTGGGCAAATTTCAGAGTCCGGTACCTTTTCTTATGAAATTGAACTTTCGAATGAGGTGCCGCGTTATACTGCTGCCTAAATTGAACTTAGGTTCAATTCGTGTTCTATAAATTGAACTTTGCCAGCGAGGAGGTTCCTGTGGCCCAAGAGACGTTTAGCGATCGCCTGCGACAGGCTATGTCCGATCGCGACGTTCGCCAGTCGGACGTGATCCGCGCATCGGAGATGCTCGGCAAAAAACTCGGCAAGAGTCAGATGAGCCAATATGTGAGCGGCAAGACGATCCCGCGGCGCGATGTGGCTGAGCTGCTCGCTCGTATTTTGGAGGTCGATGTTACCTGGCTGCTTGCCGGCGACGCCGATCAAGGCGAGGCATCATCACCCCGCAACGATTCCAAGCCCGAACCCCATCCCTCAGCTCAAATTGCAAGGAGCACCACCATGCGTACTTTTTCTAAATCCACCAAGCTCGATAACGTCCTGTATGACGTGCGCGGTCCCGTCGTCGACGAGGCCGCCCGTATGGAGGACGAGGGTGAGCGCATACTCAAGCTCAATATCGGTAACCCGGCGCCCTTCGGTTTCCGCACGCCCGATGAGGTCATCAAGGACATGCGCCAGCAGCTGCCCGACTGCGAAGGCTATTCCAACTCGCGTGGCCTGTTCTCCGCGCGCAAGGCGATCATGCAGTATTCGCAGATCAAGGGCCTGCCCAACGTTCAGATGGAGCATATCTACACGGGCAACGGCGTGTCCGAGCTCATTCAGCTTTCGATGAACGCGCTGCTCGACAATGGCGACGAGATTCTGATCCCCAGCCCCGACTATCCGCTCTGGACGGCGTGCGCAACCCTTGCCGGCGGTCATCCTGTGCACTATCTGTGCGATGAGCAGGCGGATTGGTATCCCGACCTGGAGGATATGGAGTCCAAGATCACGAGCGCGACCAAGGCCCTCGTCATCATCAACCCCAACAACCCCACGGGTTCCGTCTATCCGCGCGAGGTGCTCGAGGGCATCGTCGAGGTTGCACGCAGGCATCAGCTGATGATCTTTGCCGATGAGATCTACGACCGCCTGTGCATGGACGGCTACGAGCACGTCTCGATTGCCTCGCTCGCCCCCGACCTGCCCTGCGTTACCTTTAGTGGCCTTTCCAAGTCGCACATGATTGCGGGCTATCGTATTGGCTGGATGGTGCTCTCGGGCAACCAGCGCTGCATGAGCGACTTCATCATGGGCATCAACATGCTTTCCAACATGCGCCTGTGCTCCAACGTGCCGGCTCAGTCGATCGTTCAGACGGCACTCGGTGGCCATCAGTCCGTTAACGACTACATCCGTCCCGGCGGCCGTGTCTACGAGCAGCGCAACTTTGTGTATGAGGCACTCAGCAAGATTGACGGCATCTCGGTAGTTAAGCCGCGTGCGGCGTTCTACATCTTCCCCAAGATGGATGTAAAGAAGTTCAACATCACCGATGACGAGCAGTTCGCCCTTGACCTGCTGCACGAGAAGAAGATCCTGATCACGCGTGGCGGCGGCTTCAACTGGGCTGAGCCCGACCACTTCCGTATCGTGTACCTGCCGCGCATGGAAGTACTCAAAGAGTCCCTCGAAGACCTCGCCGACTTCTTCGATCATTATCGCCAGTCGTAGGGGATAGAAACTCCGCACTATGAAAAGCTCCCTGCAGTTGTTTTGCTGCAGGGAGCTTTCTTGAATCGGCGGAACTAAATAACAATCCCGTTGCAGTGGTCGATTTCGTGTTGGATGATCTCGGCGGTGTAGCCCGAGAAGTTTTTGATGCGGTGGACGAAGTCCTCGTCCAAATACTCAACCTTAATGCGGCGATAACGGGTACAGGGACGCTCGCCGACGAGCGAGAGGCATCCTTCGCTCGTCTGATAGGCATTGACCTGCTCAAGAATTTGAGGGTTGTACATCAGGAGTGTCCTGTTGCCGTCCTTTACGCAGATGATGCGTTTGCGCACGCCGATCATGTTGGCGGCGAGGCCCACGCACTCGCGCTCATGCTCGTGGAGTGTATCCAGGAGATCCTGCCCGGTTGCGGCATCGTCGGGTCCCGCGTCTTCGGAAGGCAGACGCAAAAAGAACTCGGACTTCATGATGGGTTTAATCATGGCGGGCTCCTCATGTCTTATGCTTTCGTGGACTTTTAATAATAGCGCGGAAGGAAAGCTGTGCGTCAGCGTTACAATCTTTCAACGTTGGACCATGTTGTCGGATCCGTCGCGTGCGGCGTCTGACGTAAGTCTAGGGCTCATGCTCGCCCTGGACTGTTCCTCTGGGGCGATGCGACTGTCGTTCCAAGAGGAAGGAAATGCATGGGGAGCAAATCTCAGCAACAAGTTCAAGCAACGCCATCGGCCACTTCGGCGTTTCTCGTCGTAATGTATATTGCAGCCTTTGTCGCCGCGTTTAACGAGAACATCATTAACGTGGCACTGCACGATATCATGGCGGCCTTTTCGGTGAGTGCCACCACGGCGCAGTGGCTAGTTTCGGGATACATGATCGTGACGTCGATCTTTACGGCCATCATGGCCTTTCTGTCCGGTCGTTTCTCGACGCGCAAGCTGCTGTTTTTCGCATGCGGATGCATGGTCGCCGGAGAAGTCCTGTGCCTGGTCGCCCCGTCGTTTACCGTTTTGCTGCCAAGTCGTATTTTGCAGGCTGCGAGATCGGGCATCTTGTTTCCGCTCATGATGAATGTGGTGCTATCTTGTGCTCCGCGCGAGAAGCTCGGTCTGTATCTGAGCCTGGGCGGTGCCTGCATTACGCTAGGGCCGGCGTTTGGGCCCGTGATTAGTGGTCTTATGTGCACGTTGTTTGGCTGGAGGGCGGTGTTCGTAGTGCCGCTGGTGGGCGGTGTCGTGGTCGCCGCGGCGGCAGCAAAGCTCGTTCGGAATGTCGGAGAGCGCTCGAACACCACGCTTGATATTCTGTCGGTTGTTTTGCTCGCCGCCGGCATTACGGCGTTTGTGTATTCCGTAGGCGAGTTCTCGACCAATGTGATGGCCGGTATCGCGACGCTTTTCGCCGCTGTTGTGGTGCTCGGCCTGTTTGCGGTTCGTCAGCTCAAGCTCAAGCATCCGGTGCTCAACGTGCGCCCCATGGCGAGCGTTCGTTTTTGGCCTGCGTGCCTGCTTGTGGTGGTGTCGATGATGACGACGTTCTCGATGAGCGTTTTGTTGCCGCTCTATTTTGAGGGCGCATACGGCATGACCGCACTTGTCGCGGGTTTGCTCATTTTGCCGGCGATCGCCTGCAACGCCGTGACCTCGATTGTGGGCGGACGCGTGATGGATGCCCGTGGTGCGTGGCCGCTGCTGCCGGTCGGCTTTGCCCTGATCGCTGTGGGGCAGACGGCAATCTCGATGACCGCGGCAAGCATGAACATCGGCGTTGTCGTGCTGCTGACCGTTGTGGTGTATGCCGGCGTCGGTTTGGTACTGAGCCCCTCGCAGACCGCCGGTTTGGAGACGCTTCCCGCCGCTGAGCATCCTCACGGAACGGCATTGCTTAACACGTGGAACATGATTGCCGCGTCGTTTGGTCCGTCGCTGTTTATCGGCCTGCTTTCGAGTTCTGCGGTGGCTGCTGGAGCCGCAGGCGTTGCGTCGGACGTTGCCCAGGCGATAGGATTTGCAGCCGCCGTGCGCGTGGCGGCCGTGATTGCCGTTGTCGGGTTCGCGGTGTCGCTGGTGTACGCTCGCCGCGAGTCGCACATGTCGCATTAATGTGTGCACATAGATTCTGCAGCTAGATTGGATGGCGACACCATAAACTAATGGACGTTTTGCCGAGAGGCATGAATGTATAAAGCGCAAAGAGTGCGCGACGGGCCCCGCGAATGGGGCGATGATGCCCGAGAGGGCCAAGAAGGAGTCTCATGTCTGAGAACGAAGAGATCATGAACGAGACCGAGAACGAGACCATGGCTGCCGAGGTCGAGGCAGTCGAGACCGTGGAGACCGAAGCTGCCGAGGTTGAGGCTGCTGACGAGGTTTCCGCCGAGGAGGCCGAGGTTGTCGAGGCCGCCGCTGATTACGATGACGAAGAGCTGATGGACAAGATGCAGAAGGCCGCCCGCCTGCTGCGCAGCCGTCGCTTTGCTATTTCCAAGGAGGAGGAGGCCAAGGCCGAGCGCATGGCGAACATCGAGCGCGCCATCAAGCTTCTTGACCTCAAGCCCAAGATGGAGCAGAAGGAAATGTCCGACCTGCTGGGCATGCGCCTTCGTGAGCTCGATGGCCTGATGGCCGAGGCCGAGGCTGCCGATCTGGTCGGCCGCATCGACGACGCCGAGGGCGATATGCGCAAGATCGTTGTCTTCGCTGCCGAGGATGCCGCTGAGGGCCTGGTCGAGCTTGCCAACAAGAAGGAGAAGCTCCTGCCCGAGCTTTCTTACGAGGAGGCTACCGAGCTGATGGCCGCTCTCGATAAGGTTATCGCTCCGCTCGTCGCCATGGGCCTGGACGAGGACCGCGGTCCTCGCGGCGGCCGTGACGAGCGCGGTGGCCGTGGCGGCGACCGTGGCGGTCGCGGCGGCTTTGGCGATCGCGGTGGCCGTGGCGGCGACCGTGGCGGTCGCGGTGGCGATCGCGGTGGCCGTGGCGGCTTTGGCGACCGTGGCGGCGACCGTGGCGGTCGCGGCGGCTTTGGTGGCAACCGTGGTGGCTATGGCGATCGCGGTGGCAACCGTGGTGGCTTCGGCGGCAACCGTGGTAACGACCGCGGCGGTCGCGGTGGCGACCGTGGCGGCCGCAACGGTGGCGGCTTCCGCGGCAACCGCTTCTAATTGGGTTACGCGGTTTTACCAAATCGCGTAACTAGTTGACGCTGCAAACCCGCCAGAGCGGCAATCTGCCTTTCAACTTCGACGGCATGATCAAAAGATCAATGCCGCCTCGTTTCAAGGCACCTTGCTCGCTCTGGCGGGTTTTCGCTGTCGGTACCAAGGCATCGGCGTTGCCTTGATCCAAACCTACCAAAAAGGGACAGGTTTATTTTGGCCGGTTTTATCTGGGCAAACGTGGTCGTCTATCGCAATATGGTCGTTGGGGACGTTCTTTTTTGACTAGTCGTTTAAGAACGTCCCCAACGACTACATAGGATGAGAGTGGATAATCTCCCGGTTTGAGTCTGCATTCAAGCTCAAAGTGGGAGATTATCCACTCTCGTTTTTGTTCTACCTACATTTGTAGGAACAGTTCGTGGAGGCGGGTGTCTTCATCGAGTTCGGGGTGGAAGGTTACGCCGAGCTGGTTGCCCTGGCGGGCGGCGACGATGCGGCCATCGACCTCTGCCAAGGCCTTGGCGTCGCCGTGGACCTCGACGATGCGGGGCGCGCGGATAAATGTCAGCGGCACTTCACCGTCGATGCCGTCTACCTGTCCCTTGGTGCGAAAACTGCCGAGCTGTCTGCCATAGGCATTGCGCTCAACGAGCACATCCATGGTTGCCAAACGCGGCGTGCCCTTATCTTCATGAGCGGCAAGGTCGTGAGCCAGCAGAATCAGGCCGGCGCAGGTGCCCAGGACGGGCATGCCTTCAGCGATACGGGTACGAAGCTCCTCGAGCATGCCCAACTCATCAAGCAGTTTCCCTTGAACGGTAGACTCGCCGCCGGGAAGTACCAGACGGTCAAAGTTCTGCTTCAAATCAGCCGCCTGCCTCAGCTCAATACAGCGTGCGCCCAGCTCAGATAGCCTTGCCTCATGCTCGGCAAAAGCGCCTTGGACCGCCAGCACGGCAACCGTTTGGTGTGCATAATCGCTCATGTGCGATCCTTTCTGCTGGACTAGCGCCCGCGCTCCTCCATGATGATCTCGATTTCGTCGGCGTTGATGCCCACCATGGCCTCGCCCAGGTCCTCCGAAAGCTCGGCGATGAGCTTGGCGTCGGTGAAGTTTGCCACGGCCTTGACGATGGCGGCGGCGCGCTTGGCGGGGTCGCCGCTCTTAAAGATGCCCGAGCCAACAAAGACGCCCTCGGCGCCCAGCTGCATCATCAGCGCGGCGTCGGCGGGGGTCGCGACTCCGCCGGCGGCAAAGTTTACGACGGGGAGCTTGCCCATGGCATGGACCTCGCGCACCAGCTCGACCGGAACCTGCAGCTGCTTGGCTGCCTCAAAGAGCTCGTCGTCGCGCAGAGCAACAACGTCGCGGATCTGCTTTTGGATCTTGCGCATGTGACGCACGGCCTGAACGACGTCGCCCGTGCCCGGCTCGCCCTTGGTACGAATCATCGTGGCGCCCTCAGCAACACGGCGCAACGCCTCGCCCAGATCGCGGGCGCCGCAGACAAACGGCACGTCAAACTGGGTCTTGTCGATGTGATAGACGTCATCGGCAGGGGAGAGGACCTCGGACTCATCGATGTAATCGATCTCGATGGCCTGCAGGACCTGCGCCTCGACAATGTGACCGATGCGACACTTGGCCATAACGGGGATGGAGACGGCCTCCTGGATGCCCTTGATCATCTTGGGGTCGCTCATGCGCGACACACCACCTGCGGCACGGATATCGGCCGGGATGCGCTCGAGTGCCATGACGGCGCAGGCGCCTGCCTCTTCGGCGACGCGTGCTTGCTCGGGCGTGGTGACGTCCATGATGACGCCGCCCTTGAGCATCTGCGCGAGCTCGCGATTGAGTTTGACGCGATCGGCCTTGTTGGTCTGTTCTGCCATGGTTGCTCCCTTGGTCGGCATGTGCATTGCTTGACGGAACATCCTATCGGGGAGCTGGGTATGGCGAAATACTCAGTTTTCGAGATAATTACAAGGTCAGACTAATACCAGAATGAATGACTTAATAAGGTCAGGTGACAAACTCATGCTTGACTACAATTTGGAAAAACGCGGCGAGGCATCGCTTTATGAGTATATTTATCAGCAAATTCGAGATGATATCGTTGCTGGACGCATTGCGGCGGGGGAGCATCTTCCGTCTAAGCGCGCCTTTGCCAGTCATCTGGGAATCAGTGTCATTACTATCGAGAATGCATATAGCCAGTTGCTTGCCGAGGGCTATATTTGCTCAATGCCGCGTCGTGGCTACTACGCTTGTGAACTTCCGGATGCACCGGTTTTGGCTTCGGCTGCGGAGGGCATCGACCGAGATGCCGTCTCTGTGGGCCCCAGCGCGTATGATGTCAACGGACAGGTCGAGCGATTCGATGCGCTCTCTCCTTCCGCTTTGGAGGCGGCGCGGCTTTGGCAAAGCGCGCTACGGGCGACGCTGGCATCCGAAGACGAACGCGAAATCTTTTCGACCGCGCCGGCACAGGGCACCGCTCGGCTACGACGCGCAATTGCTCACCATCTGCGCGGGACAAGGGGCATGAATGTCGACCCCGACAACATCGTTATCGGTGCGGGCGCCCAGCTGCTCGATACCATGTTGGTTCAGTTGCTTGGCGCGGACAAGGTGTATGCCGTCGAGGATCCAGGCTATTTGCGCTTGACGCGCATCTATCAGGTCATGGGTTGCGAAGTGCGGCATGTCCCGTTGGATGCTGAGGGCGTGGACTTGAGCGCGCTGCAGAAAACCGGGACCGATGTCCTTCACCTGATGCCGTCTCATCAGTATCCGACCGGTCTTGTGACGAGCATTGCGCGTCGCTATGCGCTGCTGAGCTGGGCCGCCGAGCGACCAGGTCGGTATCTCATCGAAGATGACTTTGATTGTGAGTTTCGCCTTGCCGGCAAGCCGATTCCCGCGCTCGCGTCGATCGATGCCGCCCAGTCGGTTATCTACACCAACACGTTTTCGAAGAGCCTTTCATCGGCGTTGCGTTTGGCGTACATGGTGCTGCCCGATGAGCTAATGGAGAGGTTTAAACGCAACCTTGGTTTCTACGCCTCGTCGGTAAGTTCTGTTGATCAGGTTGCCTTGGCGCGTTTGCTGGAATCGGGTGATTACGAGCGACATGTGAACCGCGTGCGCGTTCGTGCTCGCGAGGCGCGTGATGGCCTGGCGGCGCTTGTACGGAAAGCGTTTCCGGCAGGGGAGGTTTCGATCGATCATGCAGACGCGGGCCTTTACTGCACTGTTGCCCTGGCCGAGGACAAGGCAGGGGAGAGTTTCGCGAAGGCTCTCGCTGACGCTCGTATTTCCTATGTCAACATCGCCGATTGCCTGTGGACGGGTGATCGGGCATCGACTAAGAACGCTCCATCTCGCGTCCTCATACAATACGACGACCTGAGCTCTCAGTCGCTCAGTGTTCTTCAGGAGCAACTGCAATAAGCCAACGAAAAGGCCCGAACCAATACGGTCCGGGCCTTCTTCGAGCTAGAGGTTATGTCTCAGGCAGTTGGCTTAGCCAAAGTAGCGCTTGAGCAGGCCAGCGAAAGCCTTGCCGTGGCGAGCCTCGTCGCGAGCCATCTCGTGCACGGTGTCGTGGATGGCATCGAGGCCAGCGGCCTTGGCGCGCTTGGCAAGATCGGTCTTGCCGGCGGTGGCGCCGTTCTCGGCCTCAACGCGCATCTCGAGGTTCTTCTTGGTGGAGTCGGTCACGACCTCGCCCAGAAGCTCGGCGAACTTGGCGGCGTGCTCGGCCTCCTCGTGGGCAGCCTTCTCCCAGTACAGGCCGATCTCGGGATAGCCCTCGCGATGGGCGACGCGAGCCATGGCCAGGTACATGCCGACCTCAGAGCACTCGCCCTCAAAGTTGGCGCGCAGATCGGCAACGATGTCCTCGGAGACGCCCTCCATCTTGGCGACGCCCACGACGTGCTCGGCAGCCCACTTGAGCTGGCCCTCCTCCTGCTTCAGGAAGCGAGAGCCGGGAACGCCGCACTGGGGGCACTTGAAATCCTCGGGCAGCTGGTCGCCGTCGAACTCTTCCACATAACCGCAAACGGGGCAAACAAACTTCATGATTCGATCCTTTCGATCGATGGCGATGGTGCGCTCGTCCGGTCCCGTAAGGGCCCTCTCCGGACGTGCGTCTTGACGAGTTCTATTATCCATAAATGAGACCGAATGTGAAGCCTATTAGGAATTATTTTTAATAAAACAATTTAAGCATGTGTAGATGTTGATTGATTAACGATTGCTAGACCTCGTGCGACCTCCGATGAGTACAATCGGTCGAGCAAATGTTGACCAATCAACAAATGAAGGAGCTTCCTTTATGCATCTAGCCCGCCGCGCCTGGTGCCGAACGTATCAAACGGTTTTTCGCATTGCATTGCCGGTGCTGCCCTATACCGAGCCACGCATTTTAGAGCACGCTGAGGAAGTGCCCGCAGTGCTTCAAAAGCGTTCAATACAGCATGTTCTTATCGTGACAGATCCCGGCATTGCCCGTCTGGGGCTCACGGCACCGCTCGAGACAGCGCTCGCGTCCAAGGGAATTAGCGCTGCGGTCTATGCCGAAACACGTGCGAACCCCACGGTCTCAAACGTGGAGGAAGCGGCATCTCTGTATCGAGAGAGCGCCTGCCAGGCCATTATCGGCTTTGGCGGCGGTTCGGCCATGGACTGCGCCAAGGGCGTGGGCGCGCGCATCGCGCAGCCAAAGAAGCTCATCAACAAGATGCGCGGCCTGTTGCGTATCCATCGTCGCCTGCCGCTGCTCATCGCCGTTCCCACCACGGCGGGCACGGGAAGCGAGGTCACGCTTGCAGCGGTAATTACCGACGACGAGACGCACTACAAGTATCCCATTAACGACTTTGTGCTGATCCCGCGCTTTGCGGTGCACGACCCCGAGTTTACGCGCGGCCTGCCCGCCTCCATTACGGGGCAAACGGGCATGGACGCCCTGACACATGCCGTCGAGGCCTTTATCGGGCGCAGCACCACGCCCTATACGCGCAAGATGGCGCGCCAGGCGGTGCAGCTCATCCACGACAATTTGCTCGAGGCCTATGAGTGCGGTGGCAACATGCGTGCGCGCCGCAATATGCTTTCGGCGGCGTATAAAGCGGGCGTTACGGGATTCCCCACGGCTTGGCCAACGCCATCATCCTGCCGCACATGCTTCGCGCCTATGGCGAAGCTGCTGCTCCCAAGCTCGCCGATCTCGCCCGCATGGCCGGCATTGCGCCGGCTAATGCGCTGGACAACGTGGCTGCTGAGGCCTTTATCGATTGGGTCGACCGCATGAACGCCGCCTTGGGCATACCCAAATATGTGACGGGCATTCGCCGCTCCGATATTCCACAAATGGCGGCCCATGCCGATGCCGAGGCCAATCCGCTATACCCCGTTCCGCTTCTAATGGACCGTTTGGAGCTCGAGCGTATGTACGAGGTCGTCGCGGGTGGTATGTTTGAGGGCGAGAATTAGGAGGGTCCATGAACACCGAGGAAATTGCGCGCATCGTCGGCGATCAGCGCGCCTACTTTAAGACACACGCCACGTTTGATGTCGATGCTCGACGTCGTGCGCTCGTGAGTTTATGCGATGCGGTGCGGGCCCACGAGGCCGATATTGCCCATGCGCTCAAGACCGATTTGGGTAAGTCACATGACGAGGCGTATATGTGCGAGATCGGCACCTCGCTTTCCGAGATTCGACATCAGATTGCGCATGTGGCCCGATGGAGCCGTGCCCACTTGCGCCCGTGCGACCTCGCCAATGCTATTAGTGTGTGCAAGACGCAGTCCGTGCCCTATGGCGTCACACTCATCATGGCTCCGTGGAACTACCCGTTTTTGCTGACGCTCGAGCCGCTCGCTGGCGCTCTTGCCGCGGGCAACACCGTGGTCATCAAGCCGAGTGCCTATGCTCCGGCATCGAGCGCAGTGCTCAAGCAAATCTGCGAAGAAGCGTTTGATTCGCGCCTGGTGGCAGTTGTCGAGGGCGGGCGCGCCGAGAACGAAGCGCTGCTCGATGAGTGCTGGGACAAGATCTTCTTTACCGGTAGCGTTCCGGTCGGCAAGCTCGTCATGGAGCGCGCAAGTAAAAACCTTACGCCTGTGACGCTTGAACTGGGCGGAAAGAGTCCCTGCATCGTGGATGCGACGGCAAACTTGAAGGTCGCGGCACGGCGTATCGCCTTTGGTAAATGGCTCAACGTGGGGCAGACCTGCGTGGCGCCCGACTACCTGCTGGTCGATGCGCGCGTGCACGACGAGCTGCTGGACCTCACCAAGGAGGAGGCCCGCCGCATGTTTGGCGAGCATCCGCTCGACAATGAGAATTACGGTCATATTGTCAACGCTAAGCATTTCGCGCGCGTGCGCGGGCTGATCGACCCCGACAAGGTTGTGCTGGGAGGTACCGCGCGCGAGTCGTCGCTCAAGATTGAGCCGACGATTTTGGACGGCGTGGCGCCTGAGGACGCCGTAATGCAGGAGGAGATTTTCGGCCCAATCTTGCCGGTGCTGACGTTTGAGAGCTTGGATGAGGCCGAGGCGTTCATCACGAATCACCCGACGCCGCTGGCCCTGTATGTCTTTAGTCAGGATCGCGCGGTTCAGCAGCGCTTTGTGCGCTACGTACCCTTTGGCGGCGGCTGCGTTAATGACACCATCATGCACCTGGCTACGAGCCATATGGGCTTTGGCGGCATGGGAGCGAGCGGTATGGGGCAGTACCATGGACGCGAGAGCTTCGAAACGTTTAGCCACAAGAAGAGCATCGTGAACAAGGCAACGTGGCTGGACGTGCCATTCCGCTACGCTCCTTACGCAAGCTGGAAGCACAAGTTCGTGCGCATGTTTGTGCATTAGAATCAGATGACATAGGGATAAACAAAGTGGCCGCCCCCGCGTAAGCGAAGACGGCCACTTCTCACGATGAAAACGTGTATCGGAGTTGGCAAGACCCGCTGCCACGGGTGCCATCCGTGTTCCTATCTTATCTGCAAGCGTTCCGTTGCGCAAGCGTTGCGGCAAACGATTGAAAGACGCAGACAGGATGAATTTGTGTCCGCACGGGCCCGTAGACTTCTCAACTACGTTGTGGATGCTCGCTAATCGGTAATGGAGGCGCACGTGTTTGATGACGATGACCTGTTCGATCTGACAGACGATCCGTTTGAGTGGGATATGCTACTCGATGACGATGAGTTGGAGCAGGACCGTAAGAAGCAAAAGGATAGGCTCTGTTAGACCAAGTTTGACATAAAAACGATGTCACCGCGAGGCGGTACCC
>DXZQ01000008.1 GCA_019419585.1 Collinsella sp.
GGGGAGGACGAGGCATCCGCTAAGCGCCCACCGCTGCTTGCCGCCAAAATCGCGCCGGCGGCTGGTGGTAGCTATGACCTGCGCCTGCCCGCCGATATGTATTGCTTTGCGTCGGGCGATGCCGCCTACTTGGTTGACACGCGCCGCGCGCGCCGTACCGACGCTGCATTTGCTCAGCATGCCGCACCTTTTTTGTCGCGCTTGCTGCCGTGCCGCACGCCCGCCCATATTGCCGCCGAGCAGGTGGGTGAGTTCTGCCGTATGGCGCTGCCCATTTTGCGCGACTACACCGACCTCACCGCGCCCGCCGCGCTCGATACCGTGGCACCCGAGCCGAGCTTTGCTATGGCGATCGGTGTCGACGATGGGCTCGTGACCTGCAAAATTACGGTTACCTACGGCGATTGGTCGGCGGATCTCTTTAGCCTGGGCGCTCCGGGCAGCCCCTTCGAAGAGCAGCGCCCCGGTGTGCCGCCCCGCGACGAGGTGGCAGAGTTTCGCGTTATGGATACGGCGGCCCTGTATTTCGACTTTTACGAGGGCGGTCTGGCGTTTGAGGAGCGCGATGACGCCCGCTTGTTCTGCCTGCTGACCGAGGGCCTGTCCGCCCTGTCCGAGCTGGGTGAGGTCATGCTCAGCGACCGTCTGCGCCAGATTTCGGTGCGCCCCGCGCCCAAGCTCTCGGTTCGTGCGACCGTCAAGAGCAATCTGCTCGATGTCGAGCTGGGCGCGAGCGGGCTTTCGGCCGCGGACCTTGCCGTCTATCTCGATTCGTACAAGCGCCGCCAGACGTTTGCGCGCCTGACGTCCGGCGACATCGTGCGCCTGGATGAGGGAGCGCGCGCCGCGTTTGGCCTTGCCGAAGATCTTGGTGTCGATGCCGTCGACCTGCTCGACGGCGTGTCGCTTCCCGCGTCGAGCACCCTTTTTGTCGATAGCATGCTCGCGCGCACGCCGGCGCTCGAGGCCGATCGCGACGCCGCGTTCCGCCGCACCGTCGAGCGCCTGGACACGCTCGGCAAGATGGACTTTACGGTACCCGCTTCGCTCAAGGCCACGCTGCGTGGCTACCAGGTCGACGGATACCAGTGGCTCGGCTCGCTCGAACACCTGGGCCTTGGCGGCATCTTGGCCGACGACATGGGCCTGGGCAAAACGCTCCAGATGATCGCGCATATCCTGGCGCGCGTGGAGGCGGGGGACACCAAGCCCACGCTCGTGGTATGCCCGGCCTCACTCGTGTACAACTGGACCGCCGAGCTGGAGCGCTTTGCCCCGTCGCTCGATGTGTACGCCATCGTGGGCGCCAAAGCTCAACGTCGCGTACAGATTGCCGGCGTGGCCGAGCATAGCGTGGTTGTGACGTCGTATGATCTTATGCGGCGCGATATCGACGAGTACGTCGAGCAGGATTTTGCCCGCGTGGTGCTCGATGAGGCCCAGTACATTAAAAACCCGCTCACGCAGGTGGCGCGCGCCGCAAAGCGCCTGCCGGCCGGCGTGCGCTTTGCCCTGACGGGCACGCCCATCGAAAACCGCTTGTCCGAGCTCTGGAGCATCTTCGACTTTTTGATGCCGGGCCTGCTGGGCACGCGCGAGTCGTTTGCCAAGCGCTTTGAGAGCCCCGTCGAGCATGCCGAGGGCGATAGCGCCGCTCGCCTGCAGGCGCTCGTGTCGCCGTTTGTGCTGCGCCGTGTTAAGGAAGACGTGGTGGCCGATCTGCCCGAGAAGATCGAGGACACCGTCATGGCACAGCTTACCGGCGAGCAACGCAAGCTCTACCTGGCCAACCAGGACCGCATCGCCCAGCAGGTGCAGCACCGCGAGGCTGGGGAGTTTAAGAAGGACAAGCTCAAGGTGCTCGCCGAGCTCACCAAGCTGCGCCAGATCTGCTGCGACCCGCGTCTACACTACGAGGATTACAAGGCGGGGAGCGCCAAGCTCGATACGTGCATGGAGCTCGTGCACGGCGCACTCGACGGCGGGCATCGCATCCTGTTGTTCAGCCAGTTTACGGGTATGCTCGATATCATCGGTAAGCGCTTGGCCAAGGAGGACATCGCCTTCCTTAAGCTCACGGGCGCTTCGTCCAAGGAGAGCCGCGCCAAGATGGTCGCGCAGTTCCAAGCGGGCGAGGTTCCGGTCTTTTTGATTTCGCTCAAGGCGGGCGGCGTGGGCCTTAACCTGACGGCGGCCGACGTGGTCATCCACTACGACCCGTGGTGGAACGTGGCGGCGCAGGACCAGGCGACCGACCGCGCGCACCGTATTGGCCAGCAACATACCGTGACCGTGTACAAGCTCATCGCCAAGGACACGATCGAGGAGCGCATTATGCAGATGCAGGAGTCCAAGCGCGACCTGGTCAACAGCGTGCTCGGCGGCGACGGCATCTCGTCGGCGCTGTTTACCCGCGAAGATGTTCTGGCGCTGCTGGGCGGCGACGGGCGCTAACCCGCTCGGGTGGGGCCGCCAGGGCGGATAGCGCACGCTGCCCCATCGTCCCCGCCTGTTATGTGTTCATTTGCAATGCCGTGGATGGTTTGTCTGCCTTTGGGCATAAGAACCATCAAGAACATTGGCACGTCAGCAAAGGAGAACATCATGGCGAAATTCTTTAAGGACCCCGACGGTAAGCTCATTGCCGCCTTTGGCAACGACGTTGCAACCCCTGCCGGTTGCACGGAACTGACCGCAAACACTGAGGACGCGGCGCACGAGAAGCACGTGCCTGTTGTCGAGACCGAGCGCGACGGTCACGTGATTCGCGCACGCGTTGGCTCGGTCGAGCACCCCAGCCTGCCCGAGCACTATATTGAGTGGATCGCCCTTGAGGCCGAGGGCCGCTTAGAGGTCCATTACCTTGAGCCCGGCATGAAGCCCGCGACGTTTTTTGCCGGCGGTTCCAAGATCGGTACCGTCTATGCCTACTGCAACCTGCACGGGCTGTGGTCCGCGACGTTCTAGGAGCGCGCCCCCGCTCGGGGTATCATAGCTAGCATATGCACATGCGAGCGCCGACTGCATCATGCGGCCGGCGCTTTTACTACGATTTCGATGGTTTACGACGGAAAGGGCTGAGCCATGAAGCTCGCGCTTGCACAGATCGATATGCGCCTGGGTGATATTGAGGGCATTTGCGGCCGCATCGAGGACCAGGCTCGTCTGGCCCACGAGCGCGGGGCGCGCGTGCTGTGCGTTCCGGCTCCGCTCTTTATGGGCGCCATGCCCGGTGGCCTGGTGGGCGCTGCCGACTTTGAGCACGACATGCTTGCCGGCTTGACTGGTGTCGCCGAGCGCATCCAGGAGCTTGACATGATCTGCATCGTGCCCGCGGCGGTTTCGTTTGAGGGCCAGCCGCTACTCGACTACATGATGCT
Organism: Collinsella sp.; assembly: GCA_019419585.1. Classification (GTDB taxonomy): domain Bacteria; phylum Actinomycetota; class Coriobacteriia; order Coriobacteriales; family Coriobacteriaceae; genus Collinsella. Next base: position 3,381 of record DXZQ01000008.1, read on the forward strand.
CAAGGACGGTCATGTGGTGCCGGCGCGTTCGAGCATTGCCCTGCAGCGTGGCGAGAACAACGACACGCGTTGGGCGCCGCCGGTGTTCGACGTGGATGGCGTGCGCATCGCCGTGATTTTTGACTTGGACCGCGAGCTCGAGATGTTGCCGACCGGTGTTGACCTCATTGCGTATTTCCAATTCAACGCGTTTGACATGACCGACCGCGAGACTGCTGCCATTGCCGCCGTTCGCAGCGGCGCCTACCGCAAGATCGCATCCAAGCGCAGCGTGTGGTTTGCCTGCATGGCGCCGGTCGGTGCCTATGACGAGTCGGTGTATACCGGCGGTTCGTTTGTGCTCGACGACTGCGGTCGCGTGGTGGCCCAGGCGCCGTGTTTTGAGGAGAGCCTGCTGGTTCAGGAGATTCAGCGCGGCGTGATGCTCGATGCCCTGGAAGATCACGAACTGCCCGAGTTCCGTTCCGAGGAGTGGCTGTGGCAGGCGCTGGTGCTTGCCGTGCGCGACAACGCCCGGGCCCACGGTGCGTCGCGCGCCGTGGTGGCACTCGAGGGCGACTTGCCGTCGTCCCTGCTGGCGGCGCTGGCCGTCGACGCTCTGGGCCCACGTAATGTGATTGGCCTGGTGCTGGGGCGCAACCGCATCTTTACGCCGGCGCAGGAGGAGGCCGAGGCTGCTCGCTGTGCCGCCGTTCGCGCCATTGCCGAGCACCTGCATATTCGCACGGTTGAGCGCGATGCGCCGGATGCCGCGCGCGTGCTCGACCGCGATGTGTCGGCGGGCGACGCCGAGCGCCTGCGCTCTCGCACGCTGGGCCTCATGCTGGAGGATACGGCGCTCGAGCTGGGTGCGATGGCGTTGAGTCCGCTGTCCAAAACCGAGTACGCGCTGGCGGCGCCGGCGCTTTGCGGCGGCTACCAGGGCGATTACGCGCCCTTTGGCGATGTGTACCTGTCGACGCTTGAGTTTGTGGCGCGTGTGCGCAACCGCGCGTCTGCCGTGGTGCCCCAAGAGCTTGTGACGCTCAACGCGGTGGAAGATTGTATGGAGCGCGTGCTGGCGCAGGCGCTCTCGACGCTCGACGGTCCGGTCGATATGCTCGACCGCGCGGCACAGCTGCTCGGCGGGGTCGAGCCGGGTGAGATCGATGGCGCGCTTGAGGCGCACGTGGACCGCAATCGATCTTTCGACGACATCCCGATGGCCGCTGGCAAGCCTGAGGCCTGCTCGCTGCTGCTGATGCTCGTTCGACAGGGTGAGGCTGCCCGCCGCATGTTGCCGACGGCGCCGATCGTTTCGTCCCGTTCGTTTGCCGAGCGCTCCTGGCCGTACATGCTCGCGTGGTCCGACCTGGGGCTTAACGGCAAGGAGCGTATGACGGTCGATTCGCTGGCGCGCGCCGAGGTGCGCCGTTTTGCTGACGAGGATACGAGCGAGCGCGTGCGAAACGAGATGATGGGCGTGCTGGGCGAGCTACTGGGTATTTCGCCCGAACAAATGGAGGAGTTGCGCTCTGAAGACGGTCAGCGTCGTTTACACGAGGGAATGAAAAAGTTCGAGGGCGAGGTTCAGGACGCCATCGATAAGATGATGGGCGGCCAGGGCGAACCGCAAGGTGGTCCTCAGGGTGGCCCGATGCCGCATCCGCCGGTGGATCCGAGGCAATTCCCGTTCTTCTCACAGAACTAGGTCGCTGCGCGCCCGCCAGAGCGGCAATCTGCCTTTCAATCGTCGGGCATGACCGCAAGGTCAATGCCCTCCTCTTTCAAGGTACCTTGCTCGCTCTGGCGGGCGCTCGCTTGCGTATGCTCAACCTACAATTCGATCTCGGCTGACTTATGGAGCTAGCGTTGTGTTATTCTAGAACAGACGTTCGTGAATAGTGCGCGAGGCCTTGTCTTGCGCCGTACTTGTGGCGAGGGGAGGTTGGCTTGGTTATCTTGGGCATTGACCCCGGTTTGGCCCATACGGGTTGGGGGATTATCGAGGAGCGGCGTGGCGAGGTTCGCTGCCGTGCCTACGGTTGCATCGAGACCAGCGCGGGTAGTCCGCTCGCGGTGCGCCTGTCGCATATCGCCCGCGACCTCAAGGGTGTCGTGGAGCGTTATCGACCCGATACCGCTGCCATCGAGAGCATCTACTTTGGCGCCAACGTTCGCTCGGCCATCCCTACGGCGCATGCCCGCGGCGCTGCACTCGTGGCTCTTTCGGAATGCGCGCTCGAGATTGGCGAGTACACGCCTATGCAGATTAAGCAGGCTGTGGTGGGTACCGGTGCCGCAGATAAGCGGCAGGTCGCCTATATGGTGCGCACGCTCACGCAGCTCGATCACGACCCGCATCCCGACCATGCCGCCGATGCCCTGGCCTGTGCCATCTGCCACGTAAACCTCAGCCGCACCCGCGCCCTTACCGGTGGCGAGTTCTATCAACAGAGAGGAACCGGATACTGATGATTTCCCAGCTCCACGGAACGCTTGTCGAGGCCACGATGAGCTCCGCTGTCGTCGACGTGTCGGGCGTTGGCTTCGAACTCGGCATCTCGGGTAGCACTGCGGCCACGTTGCCGACGCCCGGCGGCGAGGTCCGCCTCTACACGCGTATGCAGGTGCGCGAGGACGCCATGACGCTCTTTGGCTTTACCTCCAAGGACGAGCGCACGATGTTCGACCGGCTCGTGTCCGTCTCGGGCGTTGGCCCGCGCTTGGCGCTCGCCGTACTTTCCACCTATACCGTGGGACAGCTGTATTCCCTGGTGATGGCCGAGGACGACAAGGGCATGGCCAAGGTGCCCGGCGTGGGCAAAAAGACCGCCCAGCGCCTCATCTTGGAGCTCAAGAGCACCTTTGCCAAGGACAAGGGCTTTGTGCCGGTCGACGTGATCCCGGGGCAGGTTGCGATGCCCGTGCCCGCCGCCGCTCCTTCGGCGATCGATGACGCCCGTGCGGCACTCCTTTCCATGGGCTTTAGTCCGCAGGAGACCGATGTTGCCCTGAGCGGGTATGATGGGCAGGATATGCGTGTCGAGGATCTGCTCGGCGCGGCGCTTAAGCGACTCGGAATGGATGCGTGATGTGGGAAGCCGATGACTCTCAGGACCTGTGGGCGACGCCCGGCAACTCGCCGGCGGCATCCATGGCGCACGGTGAACGCATGGTGGGCTCGGAGCTGACGGCCGAGGACCTCGATGTCGACCGTACCCTGCGCCCCCAGCGCCTGGATGACTACTGCGGCCAGGAGCACATCAAGCAGAGTCTGTGCGTGCTTATCGAAGCGGCGCAGAGTCGTGGCGAGACGCTCGACCACGTGATCTTCTCGGGTCCTCCGGGCCTGGGCAAGACCACGCTGGCCACCGTTATCGCCAACGAGCTGGGCGCTCAGATCAAGACCACGAGTGGCCCTGCCATCGCGCGCACGGGCGACCTGGCGGCCATCCTTACTAACTTGCAGCCGGGTGATGTGCTGTTTATCGACGAGATCCACCGCCTCAACCGTTCGGTCGAGGAGGTCCTGTACCCCGCGATGGAGGACTTTGCGCTCGATATCGTGATCGGTAAAGGCCCGGCCGCACGATCGATTCGCCTGGATATCCCCAAGTTTACGCTGGTAGCGGCAACGACCCGCTCAGGCATGTTGACCGGCCCGTTGCGCGACCGCTTTGGCATTTCATATCGCCTGGATTACTACACGGTCGAAGAGCTCGCGCAGATTGTGACGCGCTCGGCGACTATCTTGGGCGTGACGATTGACCATCCGAGCGCGCTCGAGATCGGCTCGCGTTCGCGCGGCACGCCACGTCTTGCCAACCGCCTGCTCAAGCGCGTGCGCGATTACGCACAGGTGCGTGGCAACGGCCCTATTGAGCTCGATATCTGCCGCCAGGCGCTCGAGTTCTTCGAGATCGATGAGCTCGGTCTGGACTGGATGGATATTCGCATTTTGGAGACGCTCGCTAAGACGTTCTCCGGTCGCGCCGTGGGACTTACGACCCTTGCCAGCGCGGTGGGCGAGGACCCGGGCACGCTCGAGGATGTCTATGAGCCCTATTTGCTGCAGTGCGGGTTGATGATTCGTACGCCGCAGGGCCGTCAGGCAACGCTTCGCACCTTTGAGCACCTGGGGATTGAACCTACCGTTTAGGGCGCTTTGTTTTGGCGGGCTGTTGGGCTATCGCCGGGCATCGGGTAAACATATCGCCGTTCATCGGTTATGGGCGTTTTACTATTGCGCGCCCGTGCTATGCTGAATTGGTCTTTTTCTCATTCGGTAACGAAAGGACCGCCCATGCCTACTGACATCGAAATCGCACGTTCTGTCACGCCGCTGCCTATTACCGAGGTGGCCAAGAACGCCGGCGTCGACGTTAAGCACCTTATTCCGTACGGCTTCGACAAGGCTAAGGTCGACTATTCACTGCTCAACGAGCCGACCGATCACCAGGCCAAGCTCGTCCTCGTGACCGCTATCAACCCAACGCCTGCGGGCGAGGGCAAGACCACCACGACCATCGGTCTGGCCGATGGCCTGCGTCGTCGCGGCGTCAAGAGTGCCGTGGCCCTGCGCGAGCCTTCGCTCGGCCCCGTCTTTGGTGTTAAGGGCGGTGCTGCTGGCGGCGGCTGGGCTCAGGTGATCCCCATGGAGGATATCAACCTGCACTTTACCGGCGACTTCCATGCCATCGGTGCTGCCAACAACCTGCTGGCCGCCATGCTCGACAACCATATTCAGCAGGGCAACCAGCTTGGCATCGACGTTAAACGCATCACTTGGAAGCGCGTCGTCGATATGAACGACCGTCAGCTGCGCCACGTCATCGATGGTATTGGCGGTAAGGCCCAGGGCGTGCCGCGCGAGGACGGCTTCGATATCACCGTCGCCTCCGAGGTCATGGCAATCCTGTGCCTGTCTACGAGCATTAACGACCTCAAGGAGCGCCTGGGCGAGATCGTCGTCGGCTACAGCTTTGCCGGCGAGCCCGTCCGTGCCCGCGACCTTAAGGCCCAGGGTGCTATGGCCGCGTTGCTTAAGGACGCGCTCAAGCCCAACTTGGTGCAAACGCTCGAGGGCACGCCCGCGTTTGTCCACGGCGGCCCCTTCGCCAACATTGCCCACGGCTGCAACTCTATCATGGCCACGCGTATGGCGATGCGCTTTGGCGATGTCGCCATAACCGAGGCCGGCTTCGGTGCCGATCTGGGTGCCGAGAAGTTCCTCGACATCAAGTGCCGTATGACGGGCGTTCGCCCCAGCGCCGTCGTGGTCGTCGCGACCGCTCGTGCGCTGAAGTACAACGGTGGCGTCGCCAAGGCCGACCTCAACGAGGAGAACCTCGAGGCACTCAAGGCCGGTATGCCCAACCTGCTGCGTCACGTCGACAACATCCAGAACGTTTATGGTCTGCCCTGCGTAGTCGCCATCAACCGCTTCCCGACGGACACCGAGGCCGAGCTTGCGCTCATCGAGTCCGAGTGCCAGAAGCTCGGCGTCAACGTTAAGCTTTCCGAGGTCTGGGCCAAGGGCGGCGAGGGCGCGCTCGAGCTTGCCGATGAGGTCATGCGTCTGATTGAGCAGCCGAGCGAGCTCAAGTTTGCCTATGAGGACGGCGCCGATATCGCCGACGCTCTTGAGGCCATTGCCACCAAGGTCTACCGCGCCGATGGCGTTGACTTTACGCCGGCCGCCAAGCGCCAGCTCGCCGAGCTGCGCGAGAACGGCTTTGGCAACCTGCCGGTGTGCGTGGCCAAGACGCAGTACAGCTTTAGCGACAACGCCAAGGCCCCGGGCGCTCCCGAGAACTTCCGCATCACGGTGCGTGAGCTCAAGGTTTCCGCCGGTGCCCACTTTGTGGTCGCACTGACTGGCAGTGTTCTGACCATGCCGGGCCTGCCCAAGGTCCCCGCGGCTGAGAACATCGACGTCGACAACGACGGCAACATCACCGGCCTGTTCTAAGTCTGCTGTCCATAGCTGCTAGCCTGCCCCGCCGTGCCCGCAAGGCCCGGCGGGGCTTTTTATCCTTAGGCCCGCGCATGTCTTGTAGATACCGACGGGCTCTGCCCATCATAGGCTTTTGCGCGGGTAGAATGCATGGATAACTTGATGCTCACGCGCGACGGAAAGGAATCGTTGCATGGATCAGGACAAGACAACCGTGATGGGCGGCTACGGTTCCGCGCAGGCTGGCGATAGCGCCGATGCGACCCGCGTTGTTCCCAACCGCGGTTATACCGACCCCGCCGCGACGCAGCCTTCTGCCGAGCCCACCCGGGTTATGGGCTATGGCGACACGGCGCAGGATTCTTATGCCGCATCTTCGCAAGGCCCCTATGGCAACGCAGCTCCGGACCCGTTTGATTATGCGCCGCAGGATTCTTATGCCGCCTCGACACCGAATCCCTATGATGACCTGCCGCAGAATCCCATTCCGCAGCCTCAGCAGACGACGTATATGCCTCGCACGGCGCAGCCTCGCTACGAGTCGCGCGAGCCGTATCGCGAGTACCCCAAGTCGATTCCGCAATATGGCGAGGACGAGGAGAAGAAGCCGTCGCGTTCGTCGAGCGTGATCAAGAAGATCCTCATCGTGCTGGCGATCTTCTTTGCGCTGTCGGTTGTGTTTGCCATTGTGTCGGGCATGCTCAACAAGCGAGGGAGTTCAACGGCTGATACCGCTGCCGAGCAAACCGAGTCCGCCTCGTCTAGCACCGTCGATCTGAGCGATATCCCGGGGCAGTACTGGTCCAACGCCAAGAAACTTCTCAAGTCGCGCGGCGCCAATCTTTCGAATGCCGTGGTCCTGACTGATGATGGCTCAACGCCCGTCATCGATGCCAACTGGGTCGTTACTTCTGCTTACTATAACGACAGCGGCAACCTCGAAATTCAACTCACGCACAAGAATAGCTCGGGCAACTCGCCCGACGGCCAAAGCGGTACCGACAGCTCGAGCTCCAATACGCTGGAGGACTTGAGCAACAAGGCACAGGAGTTGGGAGACAAAGCGCAAGAGCTGGGCGACACGGCGCAGAACCTGGGCGACACCGCTCAGAACCTGGGTGATATGGCGACGGATGCCTGGAACGCACTGCAAAACGGCATCTCGGGCGCGCAGGGAAACTAGCTGTTAAGCGGGCTACAGTTGCTCGGCCGGACGCTCGGGCGAGCTAAAGCCCGAGTCAAACGTAACGACGCATGAGGCATTGGGTCGGCGCTCGTGCACGATGCGCGTGACGAGCTCCAGCAGCTCCTCGTCGGATATGTCAAAGCCGTCGGGACGCACAAGGTCAAACGAAACGAACCCGTCGTGCTCGTGCAGGTCGTGGATGGAGAGCGCGGGGTCGATCTGCATGATGCCGCGCTTGACCCAGCCGCGCAGGTCGTCGCCGGTGGTGGCGATGGGGTCACAGTGCAACGTGATGCCGATGCCCATCTGGCGCTTGATGTCGTGCTCGATGGTGTCCAAAATCTCGTGGTGCTCAAATGCGTCGCCCTCGCCGGGCATCTCCACGTGGGCGCTGGCAAACTGACGACCGGGGCCGTAGTCGTGCACCATCAGGTCGTGTGTGCCCAAGACCTGCGGATAGGACATGATCTTGTCGCGGATTGCCTGAACGAGCTTGGGGTCGGGCGCTTGTCCCAGCAACGGGCTGATGGCGTCGCGCACTAGACCCATGCCGCTGATGCAGATGAAGATGCCCACACCCAGGCCTGCCCAGCCATCGAGGTCAAAGCCGGTCGTCTGCGAAATAAGCGCCGCCATCAAGACCGAACCCGAGGTGATGACGTCGTTTTTGGAGTCCTGTGCTGTGGCAATGAGTGTTTCGGAATCGATACGGTTGCCCAGCGCGCGGTTGAATGCGGCCATCCAGAATTTGACGAGCATGGACAAGACGAGAGCGGCTAGGGAGACCAGCGTGTAGGCGGTGGGGGAGGGCTTGATGATCTTGGTGACCGACTCGAGGATCAGGTTGATGCCGACGGCGCAAACCAGGACGGCGACGAACAGACCGGCTAGGTACTCGTAGCGGCCGTGGCCATAGGGGTGGCCTTCGTCTGCCGGGCGGCTGGCAAGGCGGAACCCGAGCAGGCTTACGATGTTGCTCGAGGCATCGGAGAGGTTGTTGAAAGCGTCGGCGATGAGGGAGACGGAGCCGGCGAGCAGGCCCGCGATGCCCTTGGCCAGGCACAGAGTGATGTTGAGGCCAATGCAGATGAGGCTTGCGGCGAAGCCCGCGTTGGTGCGGCAGGAGGTATCGACCGGCTCGCCCTCGCTGCCGGGAACAAGCGTATGTACCAGCCGATTTACAAATAGCATAGCGGTCGTCCTCACAATCATGTTTAAGGGGATAGTGTAGCTCGCGCGGAGGCGCTGTGCACCGATGCTCAGAAAATGCAGTAATGGTCTGCCGGTGCTAACGAGCGAGCCTTCTCGTCAGCCTGGGTGCTCGATTTTGGGCCACATGGGTATGGGCACGTGCTTACCTGCCCGACATACTTAATGTCGACAGCCCCAGTGCAAAGGAGGACGTATTCATGGACGAGATGTTTGCCATTAAATGCCAAAACTGCGGCGGCCCTATGTACTCACACCAGGCTAAACGCAGCTTTGAGTGCGCCTATTGCGGCACGGTCGTTCCGTGGCAGGCCGATGCGGGGGAGCCCAAGAGCGCCCTGGGCATTCGCCATACGCCACTGACGGTTGTCGATGGGCTGCTTAAGCTCACGCATGTGTCGCAGCTCGAGCGCCCGGTGGACCCCGACTGGTATTTCTTTAATGAGCACTGGCGCAATCAGTCGGTTCTGGAGCATCTGCTGTGGGAAGACCGCGGCACGGCCCAGGAGTTCCAAGAGGCCACGCACGTGAGCATCCCCTGTCCCTTCTGCGGAGCGTCCTTTGAGGGCGAGTCGACCCAGCGCGTGTTTGAGTGCCCGTCCTGCGGCAATAAGATCGGTGTCGCCGACCTGCTCAAGCCGGGGACGTTTAGCAAGCGCCTGACCATGGGCGTTGGTGCGGAATATGTGCCCGAGCAGGGTATTCCCTGCGAGATAACGCCGCAGCAGGCGCGCGCCAATGCGCTTGAGCTGGTGCGCCGATATCCAGACGCCTTTGCCGGTCACGATGTGGAAGACGCGATTCAAAACGACATGATGCTCTTCTACTTCCCCATGGCGCTCGCGGACCTGCGCATGATGGCGTCCTTCCCGGGCAAGGGCCTGAGCAAGGAGACCCTGGTGTACTACGAGGTGCTCGACTGGGCATATCCCAGGGCAAACTACCTGGACGTTCGCCTTATGGGCATTCTGGAGCCATGGGACTTTGCTAAGGTTGGGTCGTTCGACCCGGCCATGCAGGAAGGCGACTTCCGCGTTGTCTCCGTCGATGCGTCCACCAAGGACCAGGTGGTCATTGACAAGCTGGCGCTCGACATTGTTGGCAACGATGCCGAGACTTTCCTGGGGCTCAATAAAAAGAGCATCCGCACCTGGGCGCGCAAGGCCCGCAAGCACAAGGACGGCCTGGTTATGGTGCCGGTCTACTTTGTCGATCGTCCCGCGTCGGATGGACGTAATGGCGAGCAGGTGCGCATTGCCGTGAACGGCCAGACGGGCCGTGCGGCGGCGGTGGTGTTTAGCGACAAGCGCGAGACGCATATTGTGGCGCCGCTCAATCCGAGCCTGCATCTGTCCGGCGAAAGCACCGTTCACGCCACGCCCGTCGAGGTCAAATACATCAAATCGCCATTCCTGTACCAAATTGTGCGCCGTGGAGGCGACGAGCAGCCACGTCAGGTGGCAGCGGCTGCCGAGGGTTCCTACCGAGAAGAAAAACCCAAGCGCAAGGGATTGTTCGCTGCGATCTTTGGGAAGTAGGGGAGTGGTGCCGGGGCGTCGGGCTGCATCGCAAGGTCATGAGACGAATTTAAGACTGCTGGGAACGTGCTACCATTGCCGATAGCCTTAATCTTGTAAGAAGCGGAGGCCAGATTATGGGTTTTGCGGATCAGCAGCTTCAGCTTCAGGTACCGTATTCTCCTGACGACACGTTTAATGCCTTGAAGGCAGCTATGGAAAAGCTGCCTAAAGTAAAAGTTGATAGTGCATCGCCCACAACAAGAACAGTTGCAGCCGAGATTGGTATGAGCCTTTGGTCTTGGGGCGAAAATATCAGTATTTCGGTTGTTCCAGTTGAAGGCGGATCTGGCGTTACTGTCAAGTCGTCATCTAAGGTCAGGGCAAACGTATTAAACGGGGGCAAAAATGCAAAGAATATTGCCGAGATAGTCGATGCCCTATCGAAGGAGCTTGAGCGGTATACGCAGGTTTCACAGACTATTGAGACGCTGGCGGATAGTGATTGATGTAGTTGCAAGGCTTGAGAGGCTTGCAACGCTGCGTGATAGTGGAGTGCTTACCGAGGAAGAGTTTGCTGCAGAAAAGGCAAAAATCTTTTTGTAATCAGACACGGTGGTTGGATTTGCATTCTATTATTGAACTTGGTTATACCAGGCTGAAAATATCGTGTGTAATAAAGGTGCGTAGTAGTCTCGTCTTGATTGGCAGATGTAAATAAACGGTGGAACGGCTGTAAAAGAGCCTTGCCACTGGGTAAAATCAGGATGTGCCGCGGAACCCGCCCCTCAGTCGGTCAACTTTGGAAGCGCGGGCAACGCAGGTGCTATCGTCTTAAAGGGTCGGCTGCAACCGACCCTTTTCTATGACTCCCTTCGCTATCCGTTACTGCTTATATTCCCGCCAGATCGAGTAGAGGTTCCGGGCAATGCCGGTCACATACATCGAGAGGCGCAGGATTTCAAGAAACAAGTTCATAGGCTTCACCCCAATCGGAGATCGGAGCGTTGCCCGCAGGCGGATTCCGCGGCAGTCGTAATTCTACCTCACAGGCCGCGGCGGGAGACATCCTACCCGCCCCATGGCTTGGAGCAGTGTCGATCTAACGGGCAATCAAGCCTCTAGTTCTCTTTGAATTGAGCAAACATCTTTCCGAAGAAGCTTAGTTCGGATGGCTCATAAATGAGCGAACCGCCGTCCGCGGTCCTGTAGACCCCGCAGGGGAGGTAACGCCCGTCGGGGAGGACGTAAAGGTTTTCTTCCTCCCTCAGTCCCGTTGGGAGTATCGGGGTCTTGTTTTCGTCCATTTTGAACCCATCGATATTCGCGATCTTCCTCTCCATGGTGCCTCCAACCTTATTTCTTGTATGGCGCCCTAAAACAAGCAGCTCTCAATCAGATCCTTCCCTTGTAGGGAATCGATCCACTCCTGCGGAATTGCGTCGATACCGTAGGCCGTGCCGGCGAGGGCGCCTGCGACGGCTGCGGTGGTGTCGGTGTCGTCGCCTAGGTTGACGGCGGAAAGCACGCAATCTTCGTAGCTGTTGGTGTTGACGAAGCACCAGGCGGCTGCCTTAAGGGTGTCGCGCACGAAGCCACCTGACTTGATCTCCTGCTCAGGCACGCCTTTCAGATGGAGTGCCCACGAGGGGAGCGCGTCGTTCATCACATCCCTCATCAGCTCGACAAATATGATACATGCATCGGTTGACGTTCTGTGGACGTGCGTAATCGCGGAGACCTCGCTGATCTCTTCGTCTGTCGCATCGGTGAACGCCAGGGGCGCGATGCGCATGAGCGAGCCGTTGCCGTTGTCGCGCTCGCTAGAGCCTCACTGCTACCCTTGCGCTTCGCCATTAGTCGCTTCGTTGATGGCGCGGTACTCGGCACTCAGCTCGCGCGCCAGCTCGTCCTTGCTTGGAAGATACGGCAGGTATTTGGCGGCAAACACTTGGTCGTTGTCTTCGGGCAGCGTGTACTCGACGATCGAATCGCTTTTGTCCGCGCAGAGCACGATGCCTATGGGCGGATTGTCGCCTTCGTTCATGAGCTCACGCGTGTAGTAGTTCACATACATTTGCATCTGGCCCAGGTCCTGATGCGTAAGGTCATCGGTCTTAAGGTCGATGAGCACGAAGCAGCGCATCAGATAGTTGTAAAAAACAAGGTCAATATAGAAATGGCGCCCATCAAAGGTGATGCGCTTTTGGCGCGCCTCGAAAGCGAAGCCACGGCCAAGCTCCAGCAGGAACTTCTGAAGATGTGTGATGAGCGCCTGCTCTAGATCGCTCTCGCGAAACGCAGTATCGTCCGAGAAACCTAAAAACTCCAGCACATATGGGTCGCGGATGATATCCTCGGGGCGACGAGCCGGGGCGCTCTTTTGGATTTCCTGGGTAACGGCCTCCTTGTCCTTGCTGGCAAGCAGACGCTCGCGGAACATGGTGTTGATCTGGCGCTCGAGCTGACGCGTGCTCCAACGAGAATCGGCGCATTCGTTCATGTACCAGGCGCGAGCATCAGGGTCGGGAATGCGCATCAACCTGCGGTAATGAGTCCAGCTCAATTCGCTACGCAGTGCGTCGCGAATTGGAAACGCAAGAAAGAACTGACGCATATTGCGAAGGTTTGCGATGCCAAAGCCTCTTCCGAAATCCGCGGTAAGCCTTCTGGAGAGGCCTGCAATCAATGCCTCTCCATATGCTGCGCGCTCCTCTCCGCCCTGCTCATCAACAATGCTCTTGCCGATCTCCCAATACGCCTCAACCATCGCAAAGTTAACGGCGGTATAGGCCTTGTCGCGAGCGGCGTTGAGAATCGAGGAAACCTGCTTGTAAAAAACTTCTGGCACGATTGCCGATTCTCCACGGTTTACCGGTTCGCCCATCACTGTCGCCCCACTTTCCTCTTGTGGAATGCATCTTTATCGCATTTAGTTTAAAGCCTCGCGCGGACACGAATTGCTGTGCTGTCTGGCACCTTCGCATGGGAGCCTTGCGGTGACTAAAATGTGGCCATAGAGGCAGTTTTAGCGAACCTCGCGGGAGTGACACGCATGGATAACAACACTTTGCTACTCCTTCATGTCAAAAATAGGGGCGCAGAACGGTATCCTGCGCCCCTGATTGAGCCGATGCGTCTGAAAGCCGGCTTGCCTATTCGCTAGCGCCTTCGCTGTCTTCGCGGTCGTTGGCAAGCATTGCCGCGCCGGCGACCGTTGTCGCCACGGCGGCGGCAGCGAGCCCGGCGGCAATGCCAGAGTTGTCGCCTGTGCCGGCAAGCTTTTCGCCTGAGCCCTTGCGCTTGTTGCCCTTGTCGTTCTTGTCGGCGCCGCCTGCGTTGGTGCCGTTGCCGTCGCCGGTGTCCGTAGCGCCTGCGTTGCCCGAAGCCGTCACGGTAAAGCTCGCGGCTCCGTCATTAGCAAGCTTGTAGTTTTGCGCCGCGTCGCCCAAAAGGCCTTTCGCGCGCACCCAGTACGTCCCTGCGGTAAATGCCTCGCCCTCGGCCATTGCCGTGCCCGGAGCGCCGTTTGTATCGTGCATAAACTCGAGCTGGGCCGTGCAAGCATCGTTTTCGAGCTTGCCGTCGAGCGGCGCCGTGACCTTGGCGCGCACATCCTCACCGGCCTTAAGGCCTTCGAGCCCTTCAAAGTGGGGCGTCAGTGCGCGCGGGTCGATATCGATGGGCACGGAACCCTGCAGTTCCGTAACGGTCTCGTTGCCCAGGGCGTCGACATCCACGTATTCGATAGCAAACGTGTTGCCCGAAGCCGCCACGCTGAGTACGTTACTGCTGTCGACAAGGCGGAAACGACCCTCGCCAACGGTCTTTCCATCCTGGAGTGAGGCGTCGCTCAACGAGTCGCCGTACGTCATGCGTATACGGGTCGGGAGGTAGTACGAAACGGTCTGCTTGTGCTTCGCATCGTAATTGCGCTGGTAGATGCTTCGGGCCAGTGCCGCATCGACAAAGTCGGACGCAATGATGCCAATGTGCTTGAGGCAGTCCTCCTTTGTGCTCTCATTTCCGGTGCTGTTTATATACTGGCTCTTGTATAGATGCTCGTTGACCACTCGTGCTGCGGTAAAAGGATTGCTTCCTTGCTTGTAGTTCGTGCAGCTAGTGTAGTTGATACACCAGCTGTGTTCCAGGACCTTTACCTTGGCCCCGTCATTGTCCTCGACGTCCACCATGATGCGGGCGAGCTTGGTTGTCTCCTGCAGCGCCATATCGACCCAGCCGATTTTGTCGGTTCCTGTGCATTCGTAATGGTCCTGGGCGTATACCTTGGTGCAATAGGGCTCTTCGTCACCCGTTTTCCCCACGGCTTCAAAGCCCCGCTCGTCTCGAACGAGACACATAGAGGTGCTGTCGGTGTGTGCTGCGATTTTGTTGTCCCATTGGGTGAGGTCGAGGCCCCATGTGTGGCTGCTTACGCTGTTGCCGGCGAGCCCAAACCGACGCAGCAGGACGATCTTTCCGCGCACCTCGCCCAGCGTGGGGATACGGCTCGATGTGTAGAACAGGTCGGGGTTCTCATCAAAAACCTTGCCCAAGGCCGTCGTGAGGCTTTCGTCGGTAGCCTCGTCATTGCCTCGCGACACGAGCATGATGAGCGCTTCTGTTGGGTTTTCGCTCAAAAACGTATTGAAGTACCCGATGACATCGGAGAGATGCATAAAGTTCCCGTCCTTTTTGAGCAGGTAACAAGCTCCGTGGTCGATGCCAGGGTTCTCACCCTTTCCGAGTCGAATATCAAAATAGCGAACGCCTTCGAGCAGCTGCGTGGGGATGTAATCCTGCTGGCATTTTGCTTGGGAGGATTGGGGCTCGGTGTCGTTGTCCACGCTGCAGGTGCCCGAATCGTGCGTGCCCGGGATGCTCAGTTCGTCGAGGAACTTGTTGTTGTCGACGTATTTCATCCAACATGGCCCATCGACGTAGCTGCTGTACGTGATCCAGTCGAGGCTGCTAACCGTGGCATCGTTCTTTTTCATGTCGTAACCGACAAGTTCGAGCTCCCACGGAATGCTCTTTCTCTTATGGCAGATCTTGTTGTTGTCTTGGTCTTTGCCGTCCTTTTCTATTGCCAGGTAATTAATGTCTTTTTTCTCGTTTGTGCGGTCTCGGATGATGTAGGTTCCGTTTTCCTGGCGCTCGAAAGCAAAAGCGCGGCTGGGCTTGTTGTCATACTCGCCGCCCCATACGTGGATGACCTTTCCATCTTTGTCCGAGTCGTCGTCGACCGACCAAATGCTGTAGCCCGTCTTTTATGCTCTTCGAAATTGAGCAAGGTGCGGATAGCATACCAGTTTGTATCGTCATTCTTGGTCGTTACGTTCTCAAGGATGAGCTTGTTGGACGTGCCGTCATTAAACAGGTGGCAGACGTTGCCGCGAACGTTGCCGTCTTGGTTGACGCTTGCAGTGCGAAAATAGCCCGCGGGGCGAAGGCGAATGACGAAATTACCGAGGTGCTCCGCCGGTTTGGGCGTGTCGTCTGCAAATGCCGCTCGCAGGGGAATGCCCGGTGCCGCGGTTTCTGGCAGGCTTGCAAGCGGCGACAGCGCCGCAAGACCTAAGCCCAGCGTAAATGCTCGGCGGCTGATGGCATGGTGTTCGGTCATAACTCCTCCGTTCGCAAGGTGCGGCTGTGCGCTCATTTTGGTCACTATACTGCCCAGATGTTTAAAGATGCAGGTTTAATTGTCTGCGCGGCGCAATAAAACGGTGGGCGGACGCGTTGGGGTGCTTGTCTATTTGTGCTGCTACCGCGCTGGGGGTGGTTTTGCCGCCCGGCACCCTCGCGTTCGCCGGCTATCGGCATAAGAAAGGGAGGGCCGGCGAGCCGGCCCTCCCTTAGTACGAAGCGCTGGGGTACCGTCGCTTGTTTGAACTGCGCTCGTGTTTCCCGTTGCGCTCGCGAGTCGCTTAGCGCTTGATCTCGATATCGTCGAGCTTGACGTCCATGGCCTCGGTCTTGGCCTTGGCGATGTCGTCGGCAAATTCCAGAGACTTCATCATGGTCTCGACGGCATCCTTGTGCTCCTCGACGTTGTCGATGCGCACGTACACGCTGCCGCCGTCAACGTCGGTGAAGTACTCGGTCGTCACACCGCCCGTGTGCGTGTAGGAAGCGTTGCGCCAGGACTTGCCGTTGTACTTGACGGGATCATTCTCGGTCCACTCAAAGTCGGTCTTCCACTTGGCCTCGTAGTCGAACAGCTCGTCGGCGTTCTTGTCAGAGTCGAAGACGGGGATGAAGCGGTCGCTGGCGTGCTCGCTCTCGGTGAACTTAAACTGGGCCTTGTCGACCGTGTCGCCGGCAACGTCGGTGATCTCGACGCCCTCGGGGACCTCGACCTTAAACCAAATGAAGTCGGTCCTCATATCCACGGCTGGCTTTTCCGCGCCGCCACCACCGCCGCTGCCGGTAGCGCCACCGCTTCCGCCACAACCCACCAGGGCAACTGCGGCAAAGAGACTGATGCAGAGGGTGAGAATCGCAAAGGCCTTCTTTTTCATGGTCGTGTCCTCCTCGATCTGTAACCGCCCATGGATTACCTGCCTTTACTGTACGCGTGGACGGCTCGCTAGGGTGGGCCATGTGTCCCATTCTGAGGGCCGGATTTGCGCCGACAAGTGGCAATATGCGCGGGTCCAAAAGAGGGGAGGGCCGATGCCTGTCGGCCCTCCCCGGGGTTGGGTGCCCGTTGCTTTAATGGGGCGCATGTGCGCAGGTGCGCGTAGGCGCGTGCGGGTGTCCCGTTACTTGAGCTCGATGCTCGAAATCTCGACTTCGCGCGCCTCGGAAACTGCCTCTGCCGTGTCATCGGGGAACTCGATGGAGTTGAGGAGCGTCTCGGCTTCTTTCTTGTGCTGGTCGAAGTTCGAGATGAGGACGTAGACGCTTCCCGGCTCAACGTCGGTAAAAAGCATGGTTGAGATGCCGCTGTTGTCCTCGTATGTTCCGACGAGCCACGTCCTGCCGTTATACTCGACGGACCCGCCATCCTTCCACTGGAACGTATCCCCCTTCTTTTCTGCCTGGTCGGCGTGGGATTCCTCGGCTGTCATCGCTTTTTTCCAAACGGGGATAAAGCGATCGGCCGAGGCGTTCTCGTCTTCGGGGAAGGTGAGCTGGACCCTGTCGGCATTCTTGCCGGCGGAGTCGCTTACGCCGACGCCCTCGGGCATCTCGACCTTAAACCAGATAAAGTCGGTCTTCTTGGCGACGGGGGCCTTTTCCTTGCCCTCGCTCTTGGATGCGCTGCTGCCCCCGCCCGATGCGTTCCCGCCGCAGCCGACAAGGGCAAATGCGGCAAAGAGGGCGATGCAAAGGGAAAGGATTGATAGGGTCTTTTTCTTCATGGTGGCGTCCTCCTTGTCTGCCAGGGACATCGTGTGCCGCGGGTCGCTGGGGCGGCGGTTGCGCGTGCACATGATGACTTTGTTTGCTGTGCGGTGATTCCTCCATTCGTCGTCCGGTGCCGTGATGAGCGTTGCCCCAACATGGGGCTCCTTACCTATATGTATGCCCCAGTTGCCGCTGCCCGGGAGTCTCGAAACGTGGGCCATGTGTCCCATGTTTGCGTTGGCATGGCCTATCGTTCGTCATAGAAATCCGCGATGGCCAGGTGCGCTGACGCCCATGTGCTTATGGGCTAGACTTAGCACCATTACGTGTTCGATGCGGTTGGTCGGCGGTTGCCGCCTGACCGATGTATATGACTTGAAGGTGCGTGCGTATGAGCCAAGAGATGATGGATAAAACCTGTCGAGAGTTTGCCGAGGCACTTGCCGCACGCGAGCCGGTTCCCGGCGGTGGCAGCGCGAGCGCCTTTGTGGGCGCGCTGGGCGCCTCGCTTTGTGGAATGGTCGCTCGTTATGGTGCGACCAATCCTGCGCTTGCCGATCGCGCGGATGACCTGACGCGCGCATTTGCCCAGGCAGATGAGTTGGCCCAGGAGCTTGTCGAGTTGGTTGCCGAGGACGTTCGTGCATATGGGCAGGTGTCCGCGGCGTACGGTATTCCGCGTGGCGATCCGGCTCGAGCGACCGCGATTCAGGATGCGCTGCATGTGGCCGCTATGCCGCCGTATCGCATTATGGATGCCTGCGGGCGTGCACTGGCGCTGCTCGAGGACATGGCCGACAAGGGTTCGCGTCAGCTGCTGTCCGATGTGGCGTGCGGCGCCGTGTTCTGCCGTTCCGCTATGCAGGGCGCGAGCTTGACGCTCTTTGCGAACACCACGTCTATGAAGGATCGCGCTCGTGCTGAGGAGCTCGAGACGGCGTGTGATGAGTTGCTCGACATGTGGTTGCCGCGCGCCGATGCGCTGGCGCGCCGCGCCGCCGACGCCGCAAGGAAGAGGGGATAGCCATGGCTGAACTGCTGAAGGGTGCCCCCGTTGCTCGCGCTTTGACTGAGGAACTTGCTGCTCGCTGCGTGGCTTTGCGCGAGCGCGGCGTTGTGCCGACGCTGGCTATCGTGCGCGTGGGTGAACGCGAGGACGACCTATCCTACGAGCGCGGTGCGCTCAAGCGCTGCGAAAAGGTTGGCATTGAGGCTCGCCGCGTTTTGCTTCCCGCCGATGTTTCGCAGGACGAGCTGTTGGCGGCCATCGAGGACATCAATACCGATTCGTCTGTTCATGGCTGCCTGATGTTCCGCCCGCTGCCCGCCGGCCTTGACGAGGACGCGGTTGCCGCGGCACTCGATCCTGCCAAGGACGTTGACTCCATGACGCCGGCTTCGCTGCTCACCACGCTTTCGGGGCGCGGCGAGGGTTTTGCCCCCTGCACAGCCGAAGCCGTGCTTGCTTTGCTGGATCATTACGGCGTTGAGCTGGATGGGGCCAAGGTCGCGGTCGTTGGTCGGTCGCTGGTGATTGGCCGTCCCGTTGCCGCCATGCTTACGGCTCGCAATGCCACAGTGACGACGTGCCATACGCATACGCACGACCTTGCTGCCGAGTGCCGTGCTGCCGACATTGTGGTTGCCGCCGTTGGACGCGCGCGTACGATTGACGTGGATGCGGTTCGAGAGGGCCAGACGATCATTGATGTTGGCATTAATTGGGACGAGGCCGCTGGCAAGTTGGTGGGTGACGTCGATTCTGATGCTGCGGAGCCGGTCGTTAACGCCATCACGCCCGTGCCGGGCGGCGTGGGCGCTGTGACGACGGCGATCCTCGCCAAACACGTGATCGAGGCGGCCGAGCGCGCATCGAAATAGGCGTTTTGGGCTGTTTGAGGGGTTAGCTCTATACCCCGTGGACAAAAAATGCCAAATATGAGTACTGTTGCCAAGATAGTCACATATTCTTTAGGTCAAATAGGCTCTCTAACGATATTTATTATCGATAAAGAGCCTATTTTATTGGACCTATGAGGAATTACATCATCTAATTTTTGAACAAATGTAGACTTTTGGCACCCATACGTAGCAAAATTGATGTTACTAAATTGGTGACAGTACTCACATTTGGCATTTTTTGACCACAGGGGTTGCCAGCGCCGCGGTTTCGCCCTTTCTGCGCCGAAGCGATACACTGTTATCGTTTGATTTCTTCGCTCAAGGAGGATGCGCATGCCGTGCACAACGATTTTGGTTGGTAAGAACGCGAGCTACGACGGGTCGACGTTGGTTGCCCGCAACGAGGACTCGTCCAACGGGGTGTTTGAGCCCAAGCGTATGCGCGTGGTGCATCCCGACGAGCAGCCGCGCGTCTACACGAGCGTCCTGAGTCACCTGACCGTTGAACTGCCCGATAACCCCATGCGCTACACGAGCGTCCCCGATGTTGTCCCGGGCCACGGCATCTGGGCCGAGGCCGGTTTCAACGAGCTCAATGTGGGCATGTCCGCAACCGAGACGCTCACCACCAACGAGCGCGTTCGCGGCGCCGACCCGCTCGTCGACTACGTGCCCGCCAAGGGCAACGAGGACGAGGACGGCTATGTTCCGGCGCAGCCCGGCGGTCTGGGCGAGGAGGACATGGTGACCCTGGTGCTGCCATATGCCAAATCCGCCCGCGACGGCGTACGCATTCTGGGTGACCTGCTCGAGCGCTATGGCACCTACGAGAACAACGGCATCGCCTTTAGCGACGTGGACGAGATCTGGTGGCTCGAGACCATCGGCGGTCACCACTGGATCGCCAAGCGCGTGCCCGATGACGCCTATGTGACCATGCCCAACCAGCTGGGTATCGACAGCTTTGACCTGGATGACGCCGAGGGCGCCCAGGCCGATCACATGTGCTCCGCCGACCTGCGCGCTTGGATGGCCGAGTGGCATCTGGACTTGACGCTGGGCGTTGAGGGCGACGGTCCGGCCGCGGTCTTTAACCCGCGCGAGGCCTTTGGCTCGCACAGCGACAGCGACCACGTTTACAATACGCCGCGCGCCTGGTATATGCAGCGCTGCCTTAACCCCAGCGATGTGTGGGACGGTCCCGAGGCCGACTACACGCCCGAGAGCGACGATATTCCCTGGAGCCGCGTGCCCGAGCGCAAGGTGACTATCGAGGACATCAAGTACGTACTCTCGAGCCACTACCAGGGCACGGAGTACGACTGCTACGGCAGCAAGGGCACGCCCGCCACGCGTGGCGCCTATCGCCCCATCGGCATCAACCGCAACAGCCAGCTCGCTGTGCTGCAGCTGCGCCCCTATGCGCATCCGGCCTACCGCGCCGTGCAGTGGATGGCCTTTGGCTCCAACTCGTTTAACGCGCTGGTTCCGCTGTACGCCAACGTCGAGACCATGCCCGAGTACTTTGCCGACACGCAGGCTCGCGTGACGTCCGAAAACTTCTACTGGGCCAACCGCCTGATCGGCGCGCTGGCCGACGTCCGCTTCCATGAGTGCGGTCGCGCGGTCGAGGATTATCAGGAGAAGGTCGGTGGCATGGGCCACAAGCAGATCCATGACGTCGATGCTGCCGTAGCCGCTCTGCCTGAGGCCGAGGTACCTGCCGAACTTGCACGCGCCAATGAGGCCTTTGCCGAGCGTGTTCGCGTAGAGACCGATGCTCTACTGGGTAAGGTGCTCTACACCACGAGCTGCGCCATGAAGAACTCTTTCGCGATGAACGACAACGTGAGGTAGGGATTTCCCGTCGATCGAATAGCGCTAAAACGCTTTGTCGCTTTCACTCAATCTTGGGTACAAGAACGCCAATGCAGTTGTTTGTGATTGGAGACAACCATGGTTATGAAACTCGATCAGCTTGTTAACGGCGCTATTAACGTTGGCTTTGGCGCCGCCGCCGTTGCCGTCGAGGGCAGCAAGAAGGTTCTCGACGACCTTAATACCAAGGGTGAGCAGGTGCGCAAGGACGCAGGCGCCCCCGATATCGCCCGCAGCGTGTCCGACATGTTCGAGCAGGCCGGTGGCACCATCTCCGACCTGACCGAGCGCCTGGGCATGCAGGGCGAGACCGCGGCGCAGCGCGTGCTCGACGAGCTCATCCTGGCTCGCGTCCGCGTTATGACCGCCCCCGAGCGTACGGCCTTCCTGGCCCACGTGCGCGACATCGTCGATTCGGTCGAGGACAACGTGACCTCGGTGCCCGTCGAGTCCGTTGAGCCCGACGATGCGAAGGACGCCGAAGAGGCCGAGTAGTAGCGCAGATGGCAGATTCCACCACCGATTACAACAATCTAGATCCCTTGGGTGACGAGGCGGCGGTTGTCGACGAGGTCGATGCCGCCGTCTCGGGCGCTCGCAAGAAGCCGCGCGCTGTCGATATGGTGCCAGAGGAGCCCGACGCGATGGCGCCGGACGAGGAATACCAGCTCACGCCGGCGGGTCGTCGCGAACGCATCGGGCAGATTGTTCGCCTGGTCAAAAGGTACCGCGTGTGGGACAACCTCACGCCGGTTCGTTTGCGCCGCCTGCTCGAGGAACTCGGCCCCATGTTCGTCAAGATGGGGCAGATTCTGGCCAACCGGTCCGAGATTCTGCCGCAACGCTTTTGCGATGAGCTGCGTCGTCTGCGTTCCGACGTGGAGCCGGTGCCGTACGAGGTCGTACTCAGTTGTCTGGAAGAAGAATACGGCCTGCGCCTGGGGGAGATGTTCGATGCGATCGACCCCAATCCGCTTGGTAGCGCATCGCTCGCGCAGGTGCACCGCGCTCGTCTGGTGACGGGCGAGGACGTGGCCGTCAAGGTGCAGCGCCCCGGTGCGCAGCAGGTTATGGCACAGGACATCGATATCATTCGCTCGGTGGTGCGTATCGTTTCCAAGTTCGTCAACACTGATCAGTTTGTGGACCTGCACGGCGTGGTCGAGGAGCTGTGGACCTCGTTTCGCGAAGAGACCAACTTTTTGGCCGAGGCCAAAAACCTCAACGATTTCTATGACTTCCACAAAAGCGTGCATGGCGTGTCGTGTCCCAAGTCTTATCTGGACCTTTGCACCGAGCATGTGGTGGTCATGGACTACATCGACGGCATTTCGATCGCCGATCCCAAACGCTTGGCAGCCGAGGGCTATGACTTGGAAAAGATTGGCGCCGCGATTGTCGAGGACTACTCGACGCAGGTGCTCGACGACGGCTTTTTCCATGCCGACCCGCATGCGGGAAACATCATCCTCAAGGACGGCATCGTTTACTTTATCGACTTGGGCATGGTCGGACGCATGTCGAGTCACGATCGCGGTATCGTCAAGGACATGATTTTTGCCGTGGCCGAGGGCGACGTGCCCAAGCTCAAGGATTCGCTCATGCGCTTTGCCGTGACGCGTGGCGACTCGGCTGAGCTCGATCATTCGGCCTTTTTGTCCGATTTGGACTTTATCGTGGCTGACTTTGCAGGCCTTGACCTGAAGGATTTGGACATCGGCGAGTTTTTGACCTCGCTGTTAAACCTGGCGCGCAAAAACGACGTTGAGCTGCCGAGTGTGGTGACGATGTTCGCCCGCGGCATGGTGACGCTCGAGGGCCTGTTGACCGAGTACATGCCCAACGTCAACATGATCCAGATTATCCAGACGCATATCAAAAACGAAAAAAGCACCTATGCGCGCGTGCGTGATATGGGACGCGATCTTGCCGCGAGCAGCTATCGCGCGGCCAAGGGTTCGCTCGAGGCGGCCGAGTATCTGGGCTTGGCTTCGCGTATGCTCACGCGCGGCCAGCTTAAGGTGAACACGCAGATCATGAGCAGCGATAAGGCGCTGCGACAGCTGGGCGGAATTATCGACCGCATGTCGATGGCTATCGTGATCGCCGGTCTGTTTATCGGTTCGTCGGTGGTGTACTACGCGCGCATCGAGCCGGTTGTCCTCGGCATTCCGGTCATCGGCTTCTTTGGCTACGTGAGCGCGCTGGTGCTGGCGCTTATGCTGGGTCGCAATATATGGCTCAACAGCCACGGCGGCAAGCACTAGAGGCTGCGGCCGTCACCGCATTCTCCTATCGCAAACAATAGCTTTTACCTTGGGCTTCGCCTGCGTGCGAGGCCTTTTTGCGTGATACCATACTGACGGTAATAATCGATGGCCTAGATGGTGGTGCGGAGACGCACGAATGCGCGGTTTTCCTGCGCGTTTGGGAGAATCGGGGTGCAAGTCCCCGGCTGTACCAGTAACCGTAATTCCTCTTGGCTCGGGATGTTCGCGTCGCAGATCGGACGGCGCGCCTGAGCCGTTAAGGTTAAGTCGGATCGCCTCCCATCTTGCATGCGGCTGCGGCGTATGCTGCCGGTGTGCATAGGGCTCTGGAGGGAAGAGAGATCCCGATGGGGGAACTCGAGCGCAACATGCGCGATGACGCGGGGCAGCCTCAAGGCAACGCTCCAAGTACAGACAATGGGGGACAAATGGATATGTTTGAGGACGAGCGCGAGCGCGCCTCGTTGCATCGCCGTGGCGCGATTGCACGCGGTGTAGCCAAGCGCGGCCTGGTGGCATTCCTGGCCTTTGCGATGGCCTTTGGCACCACGCCGGCTCAGTTGTGGGCCGAGGGCGCCGAGGGCATTGCCGAGGCTGTGGCTCAGGCTGCGACGCCGGGCGAGGACGCAGCGCTTGCGGGCGGTACCGCTGAGCAGAGCGGCGCCGAGGTTTCGGATTCCGAGGGCGCGCCTGCAGGTAGTGCAGCCATAACAGAGGCAGCAACTGGCGACGAAGGCTCGGCGACGGGGGAGAGCCCTGCTACGAGCGAGCAGTCTTCGACGGCATCCGCTGGCCAAGCAGGATCTGCCGCCGCGGCTGCCGTTCAGACGGAGAGCCCGACAGAAACTGGCGATGTCGCCAAGAAGCAAGTCGAGGTCTCGTTCTCGATTATCGGCACCGATGCCGACGGCAAGGCTCAGACCTGGGTGGCGCCTACGCAGCTCAAGCTCGACGAGGGCGCGACGGCTGCGGATGCCTTTATTAAGCTGCAGGAGAAGACGGGCTTCAAGGCGGACTACGATCCGAACACGGCATACGGTTTCTACCTCGAAAGCATCACATCCCCGAGCGATGGTCGCACGCTTGCCTACGATCCGACGACTTATGCCTTCTGGCAGCTGTTCGTCGACGGCGCGTCTTCCTCGGTTGGTGCGAGCAGTGTCAAGCTCACCCAGGGGCAGAAGATTGAGTTTGCCTATACGGCTGGTAGCTCGTCCCCTGTCGTTAAGGACCAGGTTGCCGCAAATGTGACCGTCATTGGTCGCGATGCCCAGGGCAAGACTCAGACTTGGGTCGATAACGCGCAGTATGTGGTGACGTCCGGCTCGAGCGCACTTGACCTTACGAAGGTCGCGCTTGAGGCGAATGATATTGACGCCGTTGCTGCGGGCTCCTTCATTCTGAGCCTTAAGTACAACGGTGTTGAGCTGGGTACGCCGCTCGATTATTCGACCTATTGGCAGCTGTTTATCAACGGCAAGTCGAGTGACTATACGGCGGACAATGTCACCATCCATGCCGGCGATACCGTCACGTGGTTCTACGGTGGCTGGGGCGACCAGTTGCCGTCCGATTCTGTCCATGCTTCCGTTCAGGTGCTTGGCAAGGACAAGGACGGCAAGCAGCAGGTTTGGGCTTCGACGGGTCAGGCGAGTCTCAAGGCGGGCTCTACTGCCAAGGACCTGTTGGAGCAGACTGGTCTTGATCTCGTTACTAGTGAAGAGTCTTGGGGCTGGTACCTCAGCGGCATTAAATCGCCGCTTGACGGTAAGACCTATAAGTATGATCCTGCGACCCGCAGTTATTGGCAATTCTATGTAAATGGCAAGTCCGCCACGGTCGGTGCCGGCAACTACGAGCTCCAAGAGGGCGACGCCGTCACCTTTATGTATGGTGCTGACGCCGATGCCCTCCCCGGTCAGGTTCTTGGGTCTGTCGATGTTGTCGGCCCCGATGTCAACGGCAACAATACTTGCTGGGGCTCGGCAAGCAGTGTTTCTTTGCCCGAAGGCTCTACTGCCCAGAACCTTATTGAGACGGTCCTGAAGGCCAAGGGCGTTACGTACAACGGCTCCCAGAGTGGTGAGTACTGGTTCCTCAATTCCATCAACTCGCCGTTCGATCACAAGCCGTATGCCTGGGATGCTGCGACCAATAAATCTTGGCACCTGTATATCAATGGAGAGCCCTCCTTACTCTGCGCCAACCAGATTACGCTCAAGAGCGGCGATAAGGTTACGCTTGCCCATACCACCGACGATTCGCCCATGCCCGATCCCGACAAGATTGTCGTGGACCCGAGTGCGACGACTCCTGATTGGGATGCCGAGTGGGCCGGCTACGGCAACAGCGGCAACGGTACGTCCGTTACGGACGCCAAGACGCCTGCGCAGGCCGCCGGTCTTAAGTGGGCCTTCGATTGGAAGGCCGAGTCTGGTCAGCAGTATGCCAACTGCAGCGAGCCTGTCATTGCTAACGGTTTTGTGTACATCGCGACCGAGAACGAGCTCATTAAGATCGATTCGTCCACGGGCAAAAAGGTTGCCTCTGCGCCGCTTGCCTCCAAGGTGAGCTATACCTCTCGTCCGATCTATACCAATGGCCTTATCATCGTTCCGCTCAACGGCGGTGCGGTCCAGGCGATTACTGCAGACAAGCTGATCTGCAAGTGGCTGACGCCTGGTTTGACGGACTTGACGCAGAGCTCCTGCACCGTCGTTTCGGACGGCGAGTACGTCTATGTAGGCTCGGTCGATATTTCGTATGACGAGAATTACAACGCGACCTACGGCAACGGCTCCCTGAAGCGTATCAAGATTGCCACGGGCGAAGTCTCTTGGCAGAACATTGACCCTTCCGAGGGCTATTATTGGACTGGCGCTGCGCTGACGGATAAGTACATCATTGTTCCTACGAGCGCGGGCACGCTTAAGTGCATTGATAAGACGACGGGCGATGTCGTTTCGACCATGAAGCTCGGCGCTGTCGCAAATGCCGATTGCATTGCCGATCCGTCCAATGGTTCGACCTTCTATCAGATGACGCACGACGGAAAGCTCCATGTGATTTTGCTTTCGGCAAAGGGCGTGCTGAGTGAACAGAAGACGGTTGATCTGGGCCTTACGAATAATCTGAGCGCCCCTGCGGTGTCTGGTGACAATCTGATTGTCGGCGGACAGACGGCTACGGGCTCTGCTCTGGTTCTCTATAACCTGAAGACGGACAAGACCACGATGGTCGCTGCTGCCGACGGCAAGGCGCTGCCGGCTGGCCTCAACGGTATTGCCGCTACTCCGCTGGTGAGTGTTCAGGGCGGCAAGACCTATGTGTACTTCACCGTGAACAGCGCGGATAGCAAGGATTACGTCAACTACTCTGCTGGTGGTGGCGTGTATCGCTATACTCTCGGCGATGCAGAGGCGACGCAGATCTATGATGCGGCCGGCCATTACCAGTACTGTGACTCTCCGGTCATTGCCGATGCTTCTGGCAACCTGTACTACATCAATGATTCGGGTACTCTGTTCAAGCTGGGGGCTGTTGAGTCTTGGACGGTTGCCTTTAATTCCAACGGCGGGTCTGCTTGCGACACTAAGTTTGTTGCTACGGCCGACGGCAAGCTGGTCAAGCCGGCCGATCCGACGCGCGATGGCTACACTTTCGGTGGTTGGTATACCGATGAGGCTTGCACGCAGGCGTATGACTTCAGTACGCCAGTGACGGCCGATCTGACACTGTATGCCAAGTGGACCAAGAATGCCGTTAACCCTGGCGGCAATGGCGGTTCTGGCACTAATGGTGGCAACGGTGGCGCTGGCAACGGTTCCGGCGCTGGCGCTGGCACTGGCACGGGTTCCGGCTCCGGCTCGAAGGGCGGCGCTATCGCCCCGGGTCAGAAGCCGGTGACCAAGACGACGGTGTCGACCAAGACCGAGACCAAGGACAACAAGTCCGACAAGAAGGACTCCGATAAATCCGATAAGAAGGACGAGAAGAAATCTGACAAGAAGGACGGCAAGTCCGACAAGAAGTCCGATTCCAAGTCCGATACGGGCGCTGCTTCCACGACCACTGCCAAGAAGTCCTCTGATGCTTCCGAGCAGGAGACTGGCACCAACCCGCTCGCCATTGTTGGCGTTGCCGCCGGCGTCATCGGTCTCGCCATCGTCGGCGTGTTCGTGTTCACCAAACGTCGGTAGGTGAGGGCTGTGTCCAATAAATCCAAGGACGCTGACCCCAAGCAACCAGATTCCTCGTTCATTCAGTTCGACGATGCAAAGCACCAGGGCGCCGCTTCGGCGGCGTCCGCCCCTCGTCGCAAGGCGCTCCTTGGCGTTCTGACTGCCGCGTGCACCATTCTGATCGTCGTCTCGCTGGGTTTCGTCCATCCTTCCACAAGCGGTGCCTGGTCCATCGACTGGATCATTCAGACCGTGACGGGGGAGAGCGTCGTCACCAAGGACACCAAGGCGTCTGGCTCGACTACGACTTCGGTCGAGGCCAGTTCCAAGGATTCCAAGTCATCGAATGACGCAAAAGACGAGTCCAAGGACGATTCCGAGTCTTCAAACAAGGAATCGGATAAAAGCTCGGATAGCAAGAAGTCCGATGGTCAGGACGGCAAGAAGTCTGGAGATAAATCCGCTGCCCAGAATAGGGGAGCCGGCGATACTTCCAATGTGTCTGGCGGTGCTTCTTCGGGCGGCGGCCAGTCGTCTGATGGAGCCTCCAGCTCTAATGGCGGAAGCGCTCCCTCGGGCGGACAGGGCGGCTCGCAGGAGTCCAGCTACGTAACGGTGACGGTTTCGGTCACATCGAGCGCTGTGGGCAATCCTGTGTCTTCTGGTGGCACCTTTACCTTTAACGAAGGCGCTACCGTCTACGATGCCCTGTGCGCGTTGGGCCTTTCTGTCAACGCACACGGCTCATCGTTCGGCACGTATGTCTCCGCGATTGGTGGTTTGGCCGAGAAGCAGTACGGCGGCACGAGCGGCTGGATGTACTCCGTCAACGGCACAACGCCTATGACGGCCTGCAGCAACTACGTTCTCTCCAACGGCGACAACGTGGTCTGGTATTACGTAACGGGTTAGAGACCTCGACATATCGCACCAAGCGGGCGGTTCGGACAGACATCCGGGCCGCCCGTTTTTCATACGAATGGGACTGGGTCGCCGGGTCTCTCGACAAACAAAAAACGGTTGGAATGGGAATTCCAACCGGTTATACATTCAAGCAAATAATGAATCGACTACGACCGTGCGCCCTCGAGGAAGAAGCGGCGGCTGAAGTAGTTGTACCAGGTGACGAGGAACGTGGCGATGGCCTTCATGGCCTGGTAGCCGATGCTCAAAAACGTGACGCCCACAAACATGTATAGGTCGTTGAGGCCCAGACCGATCACCGACAGGATGGTGAAGATCGTGAACTCGCGCTTGCGGCTCATGCCCTCGCGGTGGTCGAACACATACTTCATGCTGAGCCAGTAGTTGACCACGACGGACGTGGTAAACGAGACCGTGGTGCTCATCAAAAAGTCGAGGTGAAACAGCTCGACAAGCGCAATGAGCATACCCCAGTCGATGCCAAAGGAGATAAGACCCACGACAGCGAACTTGAGGAACTGCTTGGTATGAGGTTGTGCCAGTGCCTTGCGCACGTAATCACATCCAATGCGTTGATGAATCGAGCAGAGGATACTTTAGAGCTTTTGCAAGGGAAACGTAAGGTCTTTGCCAAGAACTATACGAACTCGCCAAATTTTCAAGAGCTAATCCGCAAACGTTGAAAATTTGCCCGTAAACGAGCAAAGCTCACGAACGACACAGCGCTCGACGTGCGTCATCCGTGGGCATCGTAAAGCTGTAAGGTTGCGAGTTACTTGGTCTCGTCGCCTTCCAGGAAGATCTTTCGGGTCACAAAGTTGTAGACCATGACAAGCGCGGTGGCGCAGATCTTGGCGATATTGGCCTCGAGTCCCAGGCCGGCGTTGAGTGTCAACACGATACCGTCGTTGAGTGCCAGGCCGATCACGGACAGCACGACAAAGATAATGAACTCGCGGCGGCGGCTCATGCCCTCCTTGTGCGCAAACACGTACTTCATGCTTGCGAGGTAGTTAAAGATAAGCGAGATGATAAAGCCGCTGGTGTTGGCGATTAGGATGTTGAGGCCCAGACCGTAGTGGAGCAGATTCATAATGCCAAAGTCGATGACCGTGGCAATGACGCCGACGACGCCAAACTTCATGATCTGCGCAAGGAGCTTTTGCATGGTACCTGCCTTATGGTGGCGCCGGGGCGCCGCGGGGATGACAAACTTGGCACAGTTTAGCCAATCCCCGCGGGTGGGGCTAGACGCGCTCCTCGATAGCACCGTTTCTATATGCATCGAGCAGCTGGCGCAGGTCTTGGATCTGGCTGCGGATCTTGGCTCCGGAATCGGTGTCGCTCACCATGCGGCGACGGTCTGCTTGGTCAAAACGGTTGGTCTCGCTCTCGATGTCCACGTTGCGTGTGAGTGCCTCGGCAACCGTCGTAAAGGCCCGGTGCGACTTGAGACGGCAGCCGCGCGAGCTCGAGATGAGCGTATAGCCGGCGATACCCGTCTTGGGATGGTAGGCGCGGCAGAAGCCGCCATCGATGACCAGCAGCTTGCCCTCGGCGCGGATGGGCTGCTCGCCCTTGGTGGTTTTAACGGGCGTGTGGCCGTTGATGATGTGGCCGGTCGGTGAACATGCCATGGGCGTGACGCCAAACTCGCGCATGATGTCGTCGCAGACCGAGGGCGACTTGGTAAGCGTAAAGTACGGGTCCATCGGCTCGACCCAGGTGCTCTTATCGGCGATATAGGCGCGCTCAAAGGTACGCACCAGGCGTCCGCTGGCGGGTGAGTTAAAGCCGATCCACAGGTACCACATCCAGTCGAGAGCGTCGCGGTCGCCCACGCGCCAGGCGCGGCGGGCGATGTGGTCGCAAAAATCGAGATAATCGCGGCCAGTGTGCCAGGTGCCCAGGCAGTTCATGCTGCTAAAGGTGCCGTCTTCGTTGAGTGGCACGCAGCCATGGAACAGCAGGTTGCCGTTGGCGACCTTGTACATCGAGCCGTGGGAATAGAGGAAATCGATATGGCGATGCAGGTGATCGGCGGTGACAAACTCGGACACGAGCTTGTCTATGATGTGCTGCTCCTCGGGCGTGAGTGTGTAGGGGTCCGTCGGGTCGACGGTGGGGAAGTCGTTGGTCGTGAGCGGCCACACGCTGCCGTCGGCGAGCGTGACCGTGCCGGTGTCGTGGTCGATCTTGTCGAGTAACAGGCGGTCGGTCATGTCGAACTCGGGATGGCGCTGGATAATCTGACCCTCGAGCTTAAAGAGCAGCACGTTGATGGCCTTGATCAGCGGGGTGATGGACTCACCGGCGGTGTAGGTGGCATCGGCAAAAGCGACAAGCTCACGCAGCGAGATGCCGTAGTCGTTCTCCAGGATCTCGTAGTTGTCGTAGCGTAGGTTGTTGCGCAGCACCGTGGCGATGCAGGCGGGCTCACCGGCCGCAGCGCCCATCCACAGCAGGTCGTGGTTGCCCCACTGGATGTCGAGTGAATGGTAGGTGAGCAGGCGGTCCATAATCTTGGCCGCGCCGCCACCGCGGTCGAAGATGTCGCCCACCAGGTGCAGGTGGTCGACGGCCAGGCGCTTGATGAGCGAGGCAAGCGACTCGATAAAGTCGTCGGCGCTTGCGGTCTCCAGGATGGACTCCACGATGCGCTCGTGATAGCGCACGCGATAGTTGTTCTCGTCCGGGTGCGTGTGCAACAACTCGTCGATGATATAGGCGTAATCGCGTGGGATGGCCTTACGCACCTTGGAGCGCGTATAACGGCTCGAAAGCGAGCGGGCAACCATAATGAGTTGGTCAAGCATCGTCTTGTACCAGGTGGGCGAGTCCTCGCGCTGGCTGCGGACCAGCTCGATCTTCTCGCGCGGGTAGTAGATGAGCGTGCACAGCTCGCCCTTCTCGTCAAAGGAGAGCGTTTCGCCAAAAATCTCGTCGACATGCTCGCGCACGACGCCCGAGCAGTTGTTGAGGATGTGCATAAAGGCTTCGTACTCGCCATGCACGTCGCTCATAAAATGCTCAGTGCCTTTGGGCAGGTTGAGGATGGCCGAGAGGTTGATGATCTCGGTAAACGCGGATTGCTCGGTGGGAAACTGTCTCGACAGCAGGCGCAGATACTTGAAGTCTTGCGGATTGCGATCGAATGCGACCATGAAACACCTTCCGATAGGGCTGGTAAAACTGATAAACAGCGTAAAACGTTTATCAGTATGCGCCGCTTTTGTTTCGATTGGGGATGGGCAGCCGAATTGTTAGCCGAACGGTTTGGTAAATCGATTTAGTGGAGGTAGATATGGCGGTTGAGTGGAGACGACAGAAGGTGTTTTCTCAGATATTTATGCGTGGGGCCGGTGGAGACGATGGTGGTAAAGATGTTCGCTATTTTTGGTTCGATTTGGTAAATAGTGGACATATGTACCGTATGTAGGCTCACTGTGCGATAATTTGCGCAGCAATGAGTAAGGAGCCTCATATGAGTGATTTTGTCCTGACCTGTGAATCCGCCGCCGACCGAACCCGTGAGTTCTTTGCGTCGCGCAATATCCCTGTCGTGTGTTTTCATTACGAGATCGACGATGTTGTCTATACGGACGATCTGTATCAGTCGATTACGCCGGACGAGTTTTTTGCCCAGATTGCCGCAGGCGCCATGCCCAAGACGTCTCAGGTGAGCGTGGGTGAGTACGAGGAGTTTTGGGAGCCGTTTGTTGCCGAGGGCAAAGACGTGCTGCACCTGACGTTGTCATCGGGTATTTCGGGCACGTATGGATCGGCCTGCGTTGCGGCGCAGATGCTCGCGGATCGCTATCCCCAGGGCGGCAAGGTGCGCGTCATCGATTCGCTGGCGGCGTCTTCGGGCTTTGGCCTGTTGCTGGAATATGCCGCCGACGTGCGCGATAGCGGGGCGTCACTCGACGAGACGGCCGCTTGGATCGAGGAGCACAAGCTCAACCTGCACCACTGGTTCTTCTCGACCGATCTGTCGAGCTACCTGCGCGGCGGTCGCATTTCGGCCGCGAGCGCGATCATCGGCACGGCGCTTAAGATTTGCCCGCTTATGACGGTCGATTGCGAAGGTGGGCTGTCGCCACGTGAGAAGATTCGCACTAAGAAGCGCGCGATTTCCGAGATGGCTAAGACCATGATGGCACACGTGCAGGACGGTGCGGATTATTCGGGTAAGTGCGTCATGTCGCACTCGGCGTGCCGCGAGGATGCCGAGGCAGTTGCGGCGCTGATCGAGGAACAGATTCCGCAGCTTAAAGGCAAGATTGAGATCAATAACATCGGTACTCTGATTGGCTCGCATACCGGACCTGGCACGGTGGCGCTCTTCTTTATGGGCGACAAGCGCGTGGATTAATTTGCCCCATCACATCGCTGCATGATTGCTCAAACGAAAACGGCCCGCCTCACGTTTGTGGGGCGGGCCAAGATGTTTTGCTAGCGTTTCTTTCCGCGGAAGAAGAAGCCGTGCAGTGACGGCTTGAGGCCGCGGTTGGCGCGATGCTCCTCGACGCGCTCGTGGATCGAAGCGACGCGCTCGATGACTTCGTCGGGAATCGGCACATCGGGATTCATGTTCTCGACCTGGCTGACCTCGGCGGCGGCGACCTGGTCGATAATGGGTACATCGTCGCGCGAGATGACAGGTGTGGCGTCTTCCTTCATCTTGCGATAACGCTGCATCATGTCGGTCTGTAGCTGCTGTGCCGAAGGCGGCGTCCAGATGATGGCGTTGGCTCCGGCGGCGATGGTTTCACGGATGCTCTCGGGCGTCTTGCCGCCCGGCGCGATGAGCGGCAGGTTGGGATAGTGCTCGCGCAGTTCACGCAGGACCTGCGGCGTGTTCTTGCCGGCGGCGATGTTGAGGATCTTGGCGCCGGCGCGCACTTTGGCGTGAGCATCGTCGTCGCAACGAACGACCGTGGCGATGACGGGGATGTCGGCGATGTTGGTGATGTGCTCGACCATCTCCTCAGTGGCGGGGGAGTTGACCACGCAGCCCGCCGCGCCCTGCATCTCGGAGACGGCCGCCATCTGCACGGAGCGCTTGCCGGTGGTGGTGCCGCCGCCAACGCCCACAAAGACCGGGCACTCGGCGACCGTCAGCAGCGCCTGCGTAATGGCGGGTTGCGGCGTAAAGGGGTAGACCGCAAACACGGCGTCGGCATTGGAGTTGCGGATGACCGCCACGTCGGTGGTGTAGATGAGCGATTTGATGCGGCGGCCAAAGAGCGTAAAGCCGCTGGCCTCCTCAATCTCATCGGGCATGCGAAGGGCCGCCTTGCGCAGGCGCCCGTCGATGGGCAGCGGCTCCATGGGCAAAAGACCGTTGGGAGTTACGGCCACCTGGGGCTCGGTAAATTCGTCCGCAAGCTCGACCTCGGAGAAATCGACCGAGGCGACGATGTCCTCGTGAACCTCGGCGGGCACATCGATGGGAGCTTGGTCGTTTGCCGCGGCGGGCGTGTCGAAGGAGCTGGTGCCGACGAAGGCGTCGACGCGTTCGTTTAGATCGTTGAGGGTATCCATGGAGGCTCGATTCTATGTGATGACGGCCGGGAGGGTGCCGGCGGCGTTGTGCTTGCTAAATCGTTTGACGAGTTGATTTTTCCCCGCCGAGTCATCCGTTAGACCGAAGGGCCGGCGAACGTGAAGGAGCTGTGGTGGCGGGAATCGAGGTGCTATCTTGAAAGTCCCGTATGCAAAAGAAAGGTGACGCGGTATGGAATTCTCGGCAATGTTGGGCTCGATTGGCCTGTGTGTGGGCGCAATCGTTGCCGCCGCGGTCATCTACTTTGTGGTCACGGCCATTAAGGGTAAAAGGGCCGAACGCAAGGAGCGCGCGATGCTTAAACAGCATCGCGACCAGCAGGGCAAACGCGCACGGAGATAGCTTGTTGAGTTTTGGATCCGTGCGCTAGCTGCGTTTTCGGATCAGGGCAATGTAGAAGCCCTCAAAGTCGCGGCTAGGCGGAATGGTGAGCGTGCCGGGCATACCGTTGGCGACGGACGAGACGTGGCCGGCGGCGATGGCCACGGTGAGGGCGTTGCTCTCGACGCGTGGCTCTTCGCCAGCTTCCTGGGCGCGGCGCGTTTCACTTTCGCTCGGCGTGCCATCGAGGGGGATGAGCTCGCAGTCCATATGCTTGTCGAGGGCCTCTTGCAGGGCGTCCTCGTTTTCCTGCGGCAAGATCGAACAAGTCGAATAGACGAGCGTGCCGCCCGGTTTGAGGGCTCCCATGGCGCGGTCCAGAAGTGCTCGCTGCGAGCGGGCGCACTTGCTCAGCAGCTGCTCGGTCAGGCCGCGCAGGCTTTTCTCGTTGCCGCTGATGACGGTGCCCGTGCCGGTGCAGGGGGCGTCGAGCAGGATGCGATCGAAGCGGAAGAACTCGTCGAGCTCGCGTGCGTCGATGCGCATGACGGGCACGTTTTTGGCGCCCTGGCGGCCCAAGTTGGCCTCGAGCTTTTCGGCGCGGGGAATGCTCATCTCGCAGGCGGTGAGGTGTGCCTGTCCCTGGGTGAGGGCGGCGATCTGCGTCGTCTTGCCGCCGGGGGCTGCGCACATGTCCAAGATGTCCTCGCCTGCCTGGGCGCCCAGGACCAACGGCGGCATCATGGACGATAGACTTTGTAAGTAGATCTTGCCGTTGCGGTAGATGCCGAGGCCCCACAGGTCGGAAACCTGGGCCTCGGGCAGGATGAAGGCGTCTGGGTACCAGGCGACGGGGTTGTGGGCGATGCCGGCGGCATCGAGCGCCGCAGCGATGTCCTCGGCGGTTGCCTTGAGCGTGTTGGCGCGCAGCGTGACCGGGCGTGTGGCTGCAGCACCGAAGCCCTCGATCATGAGCTCGGCATCGGCGGGCGCATAGGCGCCGGCGATCGTGTCGACCATAAAGCGCGGCAGGTCGGCGGCGCAGGGAAGGGCGGCAAGCTGGTCGGAAAGCTCGGTGGCGGCAAACTGCCTGAGCTTGAGCTCGGCCTTGACCTGCTTTTTCTGCTTACGACGACGCGGCTTGGACATCCGTCTTTCCTTCCCATTCCATTACATGTCGAGTGTTTAGTACTGGCTCTCGTGCTTGCTAAAGAAGTCGAAGCGCGGGGGCAGCGGCTTCACGCGGTGCTCGCCGGGCTTCTCGCCCAGGATCTCCACGAACTCGTCCGTGGAGGCAAAGATGTTATCCCAGCTAAAGAAAGCGACCGGGTCGACGTCGAAGTACTCGCAGATGAGCTCGCAGCCGGCCGGCACAATACCGTGCATCAGGACGGTCGCCACGCGCAGCTCGGTAAAGGCGTCGACAAGGGCCTGCGTCATCGCGGCGTTTGCCTCGTTACCCTCGAGCTTGTTGGCGGCCTTGGAAGCGTCGCTCCAGCGCTTGTTGGCGGCGCGCAGGTAGTCGTCGCACACGGCAAGCGCGCGGTGCGTCTCGAACTTGTACATGGCCTGCTCAAAGGCGAGGGCTGCCTGCTGGGCGGCTTCGACCACGGTGTCAGAAGCGGCACCGGCGGGGATGCAGCCGTTGCGGTAGGGGCTCTCGTCGCCTTCCTTGACGGCGACGCCGTAGAAGCAGCTGCGGGCCAGACGGTTGAACACGCCGGTCAGCAGCGCGCTCTCCTTAAGGGCCGGGTCGATAACGCGCTTGTCGTCGCAGGCGCGTACCTCGTTGCCGTCCTTGTCCTTGCCGGTCACACGCGTGTCGTATGCCTTGGGGCTAAAGCTCACCGGCTTTTCGGATAGGCCGAGCGACAGCCAGTGCGCGCGCATCTGCTCGCAGGTGTAGTGGTTGAGCAGGTCGTCTGCCGGCGGGGGAGGCGTCTGCGAGGACGAGCTGGCCTTTTTGCCCATGTAGAGCAGGTGGTAGCAGGCACTGACGGTGCTCTGCGTGAGGTCCCAGCCCAGGGCCTCCCACATGGCGGTCTGCGCGATGCAGTAGAAGTAGATGTTGTCCTGACCGATGAACTGGTAAATCTGAGCGTCGTCAGAGCACCACCAGTCGCGCCAGTCGAGCGAGCTGTGCTGGTAGGTGGGTGCGGGCACCTGCGTGGAGTCGGCGGCGGGCTCGCCCATGAGGGCGGCATCCTGGGCGGCGACGCCCTCGGTCACGCCGGCGGCCTTGGCATCGCGCGCGAGCACGGTACGCGTATAGCTGATGGGCGCCCACAGGCTCTCGGGCCAGCACCAGCAGGTGACGTCGGAGACGCCATCGACCTCGGGCACCGGAACGCCCCAGTCGATGTTGCCGGTGATGCGGAAGGGCACGAGCGCCTTGCCGCTGCGGAAGCGCACGCCGCCGTTGGCGAGCACCGCGTGGGCGTCGTCGCGCTCCTTCCAGCTGGGGAAGGTGACGGTAAAGCTGCTCTTGTTGCCCTCGGGCTCCAGCACGGTGTGCTCGGGAAGCTGGTCCTCGACGGCGTCGAAGGCCTCGCGAAACTTGTTCTGGATGTAGAGCTGAGCCGGCAGCAGCCACTCCTCCATGGTCTTGGAGACCACGGAGCGAACCTGCGGGTTCTGGGCGAGCTTGGCGGTGTAGGTTTTCATGAAGTCGAGGTAGGCCGGCAGGTCAAAGTAGAGATTGTCGACCGGACGCAACTCGGGCACCTCGCCGGTGAGCTGGCTTTTGGGCGCGATGAGCTCCTCGGGCTCAAACTGGTGGCCCAGATCGCACTCGTCGGCATAAGCCTTCTCGGACTTGCAGCCCTGGATGGGGCAGCGGCCGATGACCTGGCGGCCGTTGAGGAACGTGCCGGCCTTGGCATCGTAGAACTGCAGCGTGGAGCGCTTGGAGATGGTGCCCTGCTCGTGCAGGCGCTCGATAATCTCGGCAGTCACCTCGTTGTGGATCTGGGCCGCCGGCTCAAGGCCCGAGCCGCCGTAGATGTCGCAGCTGATGTTGTAGTTGTTGAGGGTCGCGGCCTGGCGGGAGTGATTGGACTCGACATACTCGCCGATGGACTTGTCGTAGCCCTCGTTCTCCTTGAGCTTGCGGTAGCTCTCCATGATGGGCGAACCGTAGCAGTCGGTGCCCGAGGTGAAGATGACGTTTTCGCGGCCCAGGCGGTCGCGCAGGAAGCGGGCGAAGAAGTCGGCCGGGACAAAGACGCCGCCGACGTGGCCAAAGTGCAGACCCTTGTTGCCGTAGGGCTCGCCGGCGGTAACGATGGCGCGGCGCGGCCAGCTGGGACGGTCGTTCATGGAGTATTTGGATGCCATGGGACTCCTTCGCATATAGGTAAGAGCGCGGCCGGGCACGGGGTTCGGCGGCGCGGTGGTCAATTCGTGCATATCGTTCAACATTATCGCACATGCGGGCGGGTGCGTGGCAGGGGCGCTATCCTAAGATGCTATGAATGAGATTTCCAACATACATGCGTTTGAGGACGAGGATTTTCTACACGCTTGCTTCGTGTGGGGGATGGCCGTGATCGCGGTGTTTGCCGTGTGCCTGGTGCCGGTGTTTATGCTGTTGGGCGGGCCTGCGGACTTGGACGCGGCTGAGGCGGGCGGCTGGATGGCTGTCGTGGGCTGGATAGTCGGCTTGGCTGCGGTCTCAATGGCATCGTTTGCCGTGCACGAGCTGGTGCATGCGGTGTTTTTTAAGCTGCTGGCGCCTGCGGGCGCGCAGGTGACCTTTGGGGCGAATCGCGAGACGGCGATGATCTATGCCTGCGCCGAGGGCGTTGTGTATTCGCGCCGGCGGTACATGGCGGTTTGCCTGGCGCCGACGGTTGTTGTGACGACAGCATTTGCCCTGGGGTTTGCGTTCTCGGACTATCCGCTGCTGTGCTACCTGGCGGCTGGTCTGCACTTGTCGGGCTGTGTGGGTGATTGGTATTACGTGCGGACCATTCTGCGCGACCGCCGTATCGTCGCCTGCGAGGATACGTCCTTTGGCGTGCGCTTTTTCGCAAAATAGTCTTTTTGGGACGGGGCTTTTTTAGCTGCCATGATGTCGGTGTGAGTTTTCTGGGACGGGGATGTCGATGAAGTCGTTGTTGCTGCATGCGTGCTGTGCACCATGCTCGCTTGAGCCGGTTCGCCTGCTGCGCGAGGAGGGGTTTGAGCCCACGATTTGCTGGACCAATCCCAATATTCAACCGCGCGATGAATGGCGGCGGCGTCTGGACGAGCTGCGCCGGTGGTGTGCCGATGGCGACATCGAGCTCATCGAGGCGGGGGAGGACCGCGAGCGCTGGGAGGCCGGCGTGGCCCCGCTGGGTGCCGATCGGCCCCGTCGCTGTCGCTCGTGCTATGCCTTGCGCTTGGCCGAGGCATGCCGCGTTGCCCAGGAGCGCAGGTTTGAATATGTGGGTACGACGCTCGCCGTCTCGCCGTATCAGCTGTTCGACACCTGCAATGACGTGCTTGAGCGTTTGGCGGCCGCCCATGGGCTCACCCCGGTGATTCGCGATTTTCGCCCGTATTATCCCGAGGCTACGCGCCGTTCGCGCGAACTGGGCATGTATCGACAGAACTACTGCGGCTGCCGCTTTTCTGCTGTCGAGGCGGCCATGGACCGCGCCCGCATCCGCGACGAGCGCAAAGCCGCCAAAAAGTAGTTCGTTTGGGACGTCAGCCTGCTAGGATGTAGAGCGGACTTTAGCTATATAAGGAGTATCCGACGTGTCTATGCGTACCGATGATTTTGACTACAACCTTCCTGAGGAACTGATTGCCCAGGCTCCTGCCGAGCCGCGCGACTCCTGCCGCCTGCTGGTGGTGGATCGCAAAGGCTCCCAGGCGGGGAAGCCGCTGGAGCACGGCGGTACCGTTGAGCACCGCATCTTCCGCGACATCATCGACTATATCGAGCCGGGCGATGTGCTCGTCATCAACAAGACGCGTGTGATGCCGGCCCGCCTGATCGGTCGCAAAGCCGGCTCGGGTGGCGTGGTCGAGACGCTGCTGCTCAAGCGCCGTGAGGATGTTGACCCGCTGGGCCACGTTTGGGAGTGCCTGGTCAAGCCGGGTAAGCGCCTGAAGCCCGGTGCTCAGATTGAGTATCGCGCCGGTGGCGCCCATGCGCCCGAGGGGGCTCCCGTGGTGCTGACGGCCGAGGTCATCGACTTTGTCACCGATAGCCGCGGAGGCCGTCTGGTGCGCTTTGAGCCGGCCGGCTGCAATGCCGCCGGCGAGCCGCGCACGCTCGACGAGGCCATTCATGCTGCCGGTCACGTGCCGCTGCCGCCCTACATTACCGATTACGAGGGCGATCCCGAGAAGTACCAGACCGTCTACGCCATGAAGGAGGAGCACTCGGCTGCCGCTCCTACGGCGGGTCTGCACTTTACCCCCGAGCTCATGGCCGCTATCGAGGCCAAGGGCGCGAAGTTTGCCGCCGTCGAGCTCGAGGTGGGTATTGATACCTTCCGTCTGGTGGAGGAGGACGACCCCACGCAGCACGTCATGCACACCGAGCGCTACCACGTGTCACAGGAGGTTGTCGACGCCGTGCATAAGGCGAAGGCCGAGGGGCACCGCGTGATCGCCGTCGGCACCACCGCAGTACGCTCGCTCGAGAGCGCCTTTGACGCTGAGGCACCGGTGTCTGATCCGGCCGTGACGGCGCGCTATTTTGAGGGCCGCGAGGATGGGGCCGACACGCTCGGCCGCGGCGACATCGTGGTGCGCGAGAACGCGACGACGCAGCTCTACCTCATGCCCGGCTCGACCTATCACGTGGTCGACGCGCTGATCACGAACTTCCACGTGCCGCGCTCCACGCTCATGATGCTCGTGAGCGCACTTGCCACCCGCGACCAGATCATGGATGCCTATGCCGCCGCCATCGAGGAGCGCTACCGCTTCTTCAGCTTTGGCGACGCCATGCTCATTTTGTAGGTTACGGCGTTTTACAAACGCCGTAACCGGCCGACGCTGCAAACCCCCCTAAGCGGCAATCTGACGTTCAATCGTCGGGCATGACCAGAAGGTCAATGCCCCCCTCTTTCACGTCACCTTGCTCGCTTAGGGGCGTTTTCGCTGACTTCGCCAAAGCATCGGCAGGTACTCATTGGGGACGTACT
Source organism: Collinsella sp. (assembly GCA_019419585.1). Classification (GTDB taxonomy): domain Bacteria; phylum Actinomycetota; class Coriobacteriia; order Coriobacteriales; family Coriobacteriaceae; genus Collinsella. The sequence continues at coordinate 43,781 of DXZQ01000008.1, forward strand.
TAAATGAGTGCCTGCAGAATGAGAGTGGATAATCTCCCGTTTTTGGCCTGCTTGGGGGCTCAAAGTGGGAGATTATCCACTCTCGTCATTGGGCTAGTCGTTGGGGACGTTCTTGTTTGACTAGTCGTTTAAGAACGTCCCCAATGACTACTTGCTTGCGAACAGCCAGGCTAGGATGATCGCCAGGATTGCGGCGACGATGCAGACGATGGCGCCGGTGAATTTGATGCGTGAGTCGCGGGTACGTTCGCGCACCGCGTCCTCGGTGGCCTCGAGCTGGGCGACTTCTCGCTCGGTCTCGGCGTGTTCGGCTTTGTCTCGGGCCAAGGATCCTGCAAGCGACTCAGTGATCTCTGGGTGGTCGTGCACTTCGGTCGCCTGTTCGATGATCGACTGCGCATGTGCGGCATCTGCTTGGGCGTTGGCGATGCTCTGCTCCTGGTCGCGGCGTGCCTTGTCCTCGGCAGTGATCTTCTCGCGCAGTTCGCGCTGACGAGTCGCGGCGGCTGTCTTCGCCGTCTGCAGCTCGTCGCGCGCGGCATCGGCTTCGGTCGTCACGGCTTGGTGCGCGCGTTTTGCGTCGGCGATAGGGGCTTGAGCCTGCTCGACGGCCTGCTCGGCTGCGGCAAGCGAGTGCTCAAGGTCGGCGGTGATGCGCGGGACATCTTCTTCGGCTTTACGCAGGGCATCTGCCGTGTCGGAAATCTGCATCGAGAGCTCGCTGGTGCGCACCGTATAGTTGGCGGGATTTGCCGAGGGATTGCGTTGCAGCTCGGCATACTCATGGCGCAGCGTCTCGAGCTGGGCGCGCGTGGCGTCGACGGTTTGTTGTGCGGCCGCAATGCCGGCGTCTCGCTCGGCCTTCACCTTGTCGCGGATGCGCTTGGAATCCTCAAGACGTCGAACGAGGCGGTTGCCGGTCTCGCGAGAGCTCGCCTCGCGGGCCTCCACGGCGTCGAGCGCGGCCTTCAGGCGGAGCTCAGTCGCGTCATCCTCTGTCTTCATTTGTTCGAGCTGACCCTTGAGCTCTGTCGCTTTGGAGGCGTGGGCATCACGATCAATCTCGGCGGCCGCTGCAGTCTTTTGGGCCGTGGCAATCGCCTGGCGCTGGTCGGCGACGATCTGGTCGTAGCGGCCTGCGATATCCTGGCGCGTCTCGAGTTCCTCGGCCTGATCGGCAATGCGCTGCTCAAGTTCGGCCAGGTGGGCGCGGGCATCGGCAAGTGCCTTTTTCGCGGCGTTCATCTCGCGCATGGCCGAGGCACCCTGGGCGATAAAGGTGCCCACGGCGTTCGCAGTGTTCGAGACAGCGGTCCCCAGATCGCGGCTCGCGGCGGAGGAGTGCGGGGCGGTCGGGCGAGCGGTGTCGGCAGCGTCCGCATCGGCAGTCTGCGGCACGGCGATATTGCCGGTACCGCCTTCGATCACAGAAAAGCCTGCTGCGAGCGGGTCGACCGCATCGGTGCCAATCGTGGGATGCTCGAGCTGCAGAAACGAGGGCATGGTGCTGCCCTGGTCGGCAACCGGAGTCTCGCCGGGTACGAAGGTCGAGGCTGCCTCGGCGGCCTCCTCTTCCTCGGCGTCAACGTCAGCGTCGGCCACGGCGTCTTTCATCGCTTTGACGGCATCCATCATGGAGTCCATGACGGCGTCGAGCTCTTCTTCCGAAGAAACCTCGATAGGGCCCGCAGCTTGCGGAGCAGCATCCTGTACGGGGCGGTCGTCCTGAGCGGGCGCATCGTCGTTTTGCTCGTCTGCATCTTCGGCGCCAGGGGTTTCCGCCGTAGCGCTTTCGTCCAAGAATGGGCCGTCGAGGTCAATATCATCGCAGGTCACAGCGTCGGCATCTGCAGTGACGTCTGCGGAATCATCAATATGCTGTTGAGTCTGGGGGTCCAGCTCGTCTGTCATAGGCATGTGCTCCTCATCGTTGTTTGTCACCCTATGATAAAGTCTCGCGCCGACATCCCGCGCGCTGCAGCAAAGTTTCAAAACGTGTTCGATGGCTCGCGTCGATAGCAAAAACTCGGCCACTTTATCCAGTTTGTACTTGACATTCCCTTCGCCGAAAGACGTTGCGCCGTTCGCCTGCCATGGGCTTTATTTTTCACTTGAACCCGCTAAAGTTGCATTTCAGCTTTTGGCGCGTGAAGTTGGATGCGCGCAGTCGACGGGCAGGCCCGTCGCGATTTGAAAGGACTTTATATGGGACTTTTCACTGGTAAGACCGTGATCGTCACCGGCGGCGGCAAGGCCACGCTCAAGGACGGCTCCGCTGGCTCCATCGGCTACGGTATCGATATCGCTTTTGCCAAGGAGGGCGCAAACCTCGTCATTACCGGCCGCAACGTTGCCAAGCTCGAGGCTGCCAAGGAATCCCTCGAGGCCGAGTACGGCGTCAAGGTTCTGCCTGTTCAGGCCGATGTCTCGGCTGGTCAGGACAACGAGGCCGTCGTCCAGAACGTCATCGACAAGGCCATTGAGGAGTTCGGCCGCATCGACGCCGTCGTCAACAATGCTCAGGCCAGCGCTTCGGGCGTGACGATCGCCGATCACACCATGGACCAGTTCAACCTCGCCATTTACTCCGGTCTGTATGCCACCTACCTGTACATGCAGAAGGCCTACCCGCACCTGAAGGAGACCAAGGGCTCCGTGGTCAACTTTGCTTCGGGCGCCGGCCTGTTTGGCAACTATGGTCAGTGCAGCTATGCCGCCGCCAAGGAGGGCATCCGTGGTCTGACTCGCGTTGCCGCCAACGAGTGGGGCAAGGACGGCATCAACGTCAATATCGTTTGCCCGCTTGCTTGGACCGCCGCGCTCGAGAACTTCCAGGATGCCTATCCCGAGGCGTTCAAGGCCAACGTCCACATGCCGCCGGCGGGTCACTACGGCGACGTCGAGAAGGAAATCGGCCGCGTCGTCGTTCAGCTCTGCGGTCCCGACTTTAAGTATATGAACGGCGAGACCGTCACCCTCGAGGGTGGCATGGGCCAGCGTCCGTAGGAGTTACGGCGTTTTACCAAACGCCGTAACGGGCCGACGCTGCAAGCCCGCCAGAGCGGCAATCTGCCTTTCAACTTCGGCGGCATGATCAGAAGGTCAATGCCGCCTTGTTTCAAGGCGCCTTGCTCGCTCTGGCGGGCTTTCGCTGTCGGTGCCAAAACATCGACGTTGCCAAAACATCGGCGTTGGCGTGGCTGGTAAATAGTTCCACTCATTGGGGACGTACTTAAATGAGTACCCGCCGCATGAGAGTGGATAATCTCCCGTTTTTGGTTTGTGTTTCGGGCCAAAGTGGGAGATTATCCACTCTCGTGAGGTAATCGTCCGAAAATCCACGCTCGTTTGCTGTCCCCTTTGCGCCAGTTTCTGTCGAGTCGGTGCTCCTTGCGGGTTGCCCGTATAATGGTCTGCGTATGAACCGCAACCAAGGAGTTCCAGTTTATGGACCAGAGCCTCTTTAAATTCGACCTGATCGCCGAGGACCCGACCACGCACGCGCGTGCCGGCGTGCTGCACACCCCGCACGGCGACATCGAGACACCGATCTTCATGCCCGTGGGCACCAAGGCAAACGTCAAGGGCATTCCTACCGAGACCGTCAAACAGCTCGGCGCCCAGATCGTGCTTGCCAATACTTATCACCTGTCCATGCGTCCCGGCGAGGACACCATCGCCGAGCTGGGCGGACTGCACAAGTTTATGAACTGGCACGGCCCCATCCTCACCGACTCGGGCGGTTTCCAGGTGTTCAGCCACAACGACGCGGTCAAGCTCACCGACGAGGGCGTGCGCTTTATCGTCAACGACTACGACGGCCGCCACGTGTTCTGGACGCCCGAGGACAACATGGAAATCGCCATGAAGCTCGGCTCCGACATCTGCATGCAGCTCGATCAGTGCCCGGGCTATCCCGCCACGCGCGCCTACGTTGAGCGCGCCGTTGAGCTGTCGAGTATGTGGGCCGAGCGCTGCTATAAGGCACACGCCCGCGATGACCAGGCACTCTTTGGCATCGTCCAGGGTGGCATGCACCTGGACCTGCGCCTGCGCTCGTTGCGCCATCTAGAGGAGTGCGGCGACTTCCCGGGCTATGGTATCGGTGGCTATTCGGTGGGCGAGGATCACGAGACCATGTTCGAGACCCTGGCACCGCTCGTGAGCGAGTATATGCCTAAGCACAAGCCGCGCTACCTCATGGGCGTCGGCAACCCTACCACGCTCGTGCGCGGCGTTGGCGTGGGCATCGACATGTTCGACTGCGTGCTGCCGACGCGCACCGGCCGCATGGGCACGGCATTCTCGAGCGAGGGGCGCCTCAACTTCCGCAACGCTCGCTTTGCGCACGACGACGGCCCCATCGATCCCACCTGCACCTGCCCGGTGTGCACGGGCGGTTACAGCCGTGCGCTCATCCGTCACATGGTCACGCAGAAGGAGATGCTCGGCGGCATTCTGCTGTCGATGCACAACATCTACTACCTGCTCAACCTTATGCAGCGTGCTCGCCAGGCCATTATCGAGGGCCGCTATGGCGCATTCGTGAGCGATTGGATGAATAGCCCTGCCGCGGTGGATTACTAAGGGCGAAAGACACGCTTGCAGAGCGTGGGCAACGGCAAAGGCTGAGCGGCAGCTGCTCGTCACATTCGCTGACGCCGGCTGCGCGACCGCTGACCGATGCCTTGCAAGCGCATGATGCATCGTGGGTACCATACCGACTAGTTGATGTTCGGGCGGGTGTTTGGCGCATGGCGTCGACCCCGCTCGCTTTTCTTTTTCTCGATAGGAGTACCCATGATTAAGAATGAGAACGTCGAGGGCGAGCCCGCCTACGACGAGACGTACCGCCGCGGCCCCGTGGTCATGCGCGGCCCCATGATTCCTAAGGACAACACCTATGCCAATCTGCTGGCGCCTGAGGAGTCGACCGACTGGCTGCATGCCGATCCGTGGCGCGTGCTGCGTATTCAGGCCGAGTTTGTCGACGGCTTTGGCGCGCTTGCCGAGCTCGGACCCGCGGTGACCATCTTCGGTAGCGCCCGCACGCCCAAGACCGATCCGCTCTATAAGGCGGCGCGTACCGTCGGGCGCAAGATTGCCCAGCGCGGCGTGGCGGTCATCACCGGTGGCGGCCCCGGCATCATGGAAGCGGCCAACAGGGGGGCGGCGAGTGTCAACGGCAAGTCAGTTGGCCTGGGCATTGAATTGCAGCATGAGCAGGGGCTCAACAAATACGTAAACCTCGGCATGGACTTCCGCTACTTCTTTGTGCGCAAAACCATGTTCGTTAAGTACAGTTCGGGCGCTATTGTGTTTCCCGGCGGGTTTGGCACGCTCGACGAGATGTTCGAGGTGCTCACACTGGTGCAAACGCACAAGGTCAAGCGCATGCCGCTTGTGCTGGTAGGCAGCGAGTACTGGCAGGGCCTATTCGACTGGCTTAACGGTCCGGTGATGGACGCCGGTATGATCAGCCCGCTCGATCCGGATTTGGTACACATTACTGACGACTTCAACGAGGCCGTCGACATTGCGCTCGGCGGGTTGATGTAGAGCAATCGTGCCCACAGCGACATGAATATGCATGGCAATCTGATGCTATCTAACGTCAGGTTGACATTTATATTGGGTATACTGATGTAAAAGACGAGGGCGAGGAGGTCGCGTATGTCTACTGCAACGGTTAAGCCTACGACGGTTCGCATCGAAGAGGGGCTCAAGGAGCAGGCGACTGAGTTCTTGGATTCGGTCGGCCTCAGCCTCAATTCCTATCTCAATCTTGCCGTTCGGCAGCTTGTAAATCAGCGAAAGATTCCTTTTGAGATTGTAGGAAGGGCGGAGGTGCCTAACGAGGCGACGAGGCGTGCCATGGTGATCGCCGAGGCTCATGAGTTGGGGATTTTGCCGGACGATAGCCCGTCATTCAACAACGCTGATGAGCTTATGTCATTCCTCGATGAGGAATAGCGATGTTCGAGATTAAAGTCGAGGCTCAATTTAAGGCGGACTACAAACGAACGATGCGCATGCATCCGCAGCTAAAGAGTGAGTTTAAGGCGGCAGTCGCAGAGCTTGCAGCTCACGGCTCGCTTCCCGCGGAATATGGCGCCCATGAGCTTTCAAACCCGGGCGGAAACTACAACGGCCACATCGATTTCCACCTATCCGATGGCTTGGTCGACGTGGTCGTTCTCTACTTACCGCATAAGACTAATCCTGTGATCCGGCTGGTCAGAATGGGCTCGCATGAGGAGCTGTTCCAGGGTCCGCAGGGCTGATTGCCGATTTCTAAGTTGCGGTGGAATAGGGATTGATTGACGGCTAATAAGTCAAAAACAGTCCCTATTTAACCGCAACTGCTGGGGGTACCCCGTTCGTCGCCGCGGCCTCTGGTTCCACTTTTCGCTGAATTTCGCTCAAAAGCTCGGCTGCGACTTCGCTGCTTTTGAAACGAATGCTGCAGTCTTCTTTCTTTGGGAAAGCCAGCAACGGAATAGCTCCGTACCAGACAGTTTCCTCGTCAATCACTGATGCGCACAGGCGTCCTTCGGCTTTGATGAGATGGTTGACGTTCATCTCGGCAAAAATCGCTTTCACGTCATCGCGTGGAGTTGAAGCAATAGAAATCTCAAGGGCAATTCCACGGGTAGCGGCATCCGCGAGTGCAGCGGCGAGCTTTTCAAGGCATGCGGCGGACGCGTAGGGTGCGGCAATAAAAATGCTTTTCGATGCGTTCTCGATGTCATTCACTAAAGCCTCCACGGCTCTTGCCGACCTAACGAGGATATTTCGATCGTCCTGTCTGTTGTCGTTTGCCGCAAAGACTTCATACCCCAGCTTGGCGTAGGTCTTGAGCCTCTTTTGATACATGCGCGCGAACATGGGTATCGACAGGTCAACATAGTCGAATATCTCAACCCGCTGTTTGCCCCCGTGGCTTCTGTGTAGCCTACCTGCCTGCTGCGTTATGCTGCCGTCCCAAGATATTGGAGTGGCAATGAGCAAAGTGTCAAGGTAAGACAGGTCGAAGCCCTCGCCCAGAAGACTTTCAGTTGCGACGATGATTCGATGCTCATGCTCAAAGCTGGGAAGACTCTTCAGTATTGCTTTTCTTTCTTTGGCGTCGATTTCTCCGGTTAAGAGTATGGGTTCGTGTCCACGGCTTTGAAGTAGCCTGCATAGCTCTTCGGCATGCTTTTTTCTTTTAGATAGCACAAGCGGATGCCGGCCGTTTGATGCGGCCTCGAGGGCGTCCTCGATAATTGCTTCGTTTCTCGCGGCGTGTACACACAGGAGATCGAGAATTTGGTTAAAGGATGCTCCTGGTTCGTAGGTGGGTAATCGAATTCCGGTGAAACGCGGTCTAACAATGCGCTGAATCCCCTGCTGGATTGCTTGCGTTTTTGGATCGACGACATAGCGAACCGGGCCGCAGAGCATCGAGAGTGCCCGCGTGAGTCCGTCCGAACGCTCGGGCGTTGCGGAAAGGCCATATACATATTTGGCTGGAGCGGACTTGAGGACAAGCTCAAGCTGTGGCGCGGCCGCATGGTGACATTCGTCACAGATGATGAGACTGTAATCGCGAACGAACTCCTTGGCTAATGACTCGCCGGTTTGGGGATCCTTGCCGGATAGCGACTGGAATGAAGCAATGTCGATGAGACGGCTTATGGCGGTCTTGCCTCCTCCGATTTGCCCAATGAGCGGAGGCTGTCTTTTGCTGATTCGTCCCTTTGGGGTTCGGACGGGCTCTCTGTTGTCCGGGATGTCGAGAAATCGTTCGAGTTGGGATTTCCATTGGGCAATGAGCGCAGTCTTGGGAACGATGACAAGCGTTGGAAGACCGATGGCAGCAATAAGATAGGCTCCAATGACGGTTTTCCCGAAACCCGTCGGCGCGGACATGATCCCGTCTTCATAGTTGAGCATCTGTTCGGCGGCAATTTGCTGTTCAGGGCGAAGAGCCCCTTTAAATGTCATCACAATTGGATTGCCCGACATGCGCTTGTCTGAATAGTGAGCAGAAGCGCCGGCTTCTTGAAGCAGCCGCTCGAGTTGAGCTTTACAGCCTCTGGGAATCGCAACGCAGCCATCTCTAAGTTCGCTGAGGTCTATGTACCGCGGTTTGCCGAATACTGATTGGTGCATTGATTGGGCACGGAAGAATTCCGGGTTGGCAAATGTTGCAAGCCTGCGAACTTCCATTTGAGCTGCGGGACTCAGAGATTTTTCGGGGATATAGAGCATATCGGCCTGCGTGACGGACAGCGATGACGGGAAGTCCCGCGGTGTGAGCGGAAGCCGCTTTCGCAGTCTCTGGGAATGTGGCACACCGGTGTTTACCGCCGCAACAGCTGCTATTCCATGTGACCTATTTTCGATGCTCTCGATCAGATTTTGCACCGTTGCATGTGGAATCAGCTGAATTTGCGAAAGGTAAAGCCATTGATCGGGAAAGGGCTCAAATTGCTTGTCAACAAATACGCTGTTCCCTTTTCGCTGCGCTTTTCCTTGAAAAGGCAGTGCTATGAGATTTCCGAAGCCGCCCTCAGGAATGGTGGACTGCGCGGGCAGCATTCGGTCAAAAGCTTGAAAGGTGATTGTCTTGTTGAGCGCCGCCGCCTCGGTGATAAGGCTGCTTCCAAATTCTCGCGCGATCTTTGCGCTGGTGAGTTCTAGGAAGAAAAACCAGACATGTGCGCCGTTACCTGATCTCGATCGCTCGACTGCAGCATCGATTCCATGGTTTTTTGCGACAAGCCGAATGGCGTTTGTCGCTTCTTTCCAATCGGCTCCGTCAAAGTCGATGACCAGGACTTTTGTGTTGCTGTCACTATCGAGAACGTATTGACCTATGACGTCTCGGAGCCTGTCGTCGTTGCCTTTAAAATGGGCGATGATCGCGGCATCGCTCAGCTCGGGGAAGATGCGGTTGCCGCATTCCGCGCATTTGGTTTTCTGACGATTTACTTTGGGACAAATGCCTGCCTTCCACTCATTTGCGCAGGCGGGTGTATAGCCGATTCCCCCGTCTTTTCTGCGGTACCCATGAGCGTAAACATCTTTGCGGCCAGTAAAGAGATTGCGAAAGAGTTCCAGTTTGTCGCGCGCTGGACTCGCACTGGTGACGATACCCTCGACCTGCGCCCGTCTATCGAAAGATGTGCCAGCTTTCTCCCATTCTTCGAGCGTTGCGTAACGGATGTCTGGGCCATTGCTGCAGATGACGATTTGGCCGTGCGGCTCAGATACATGAACGACTGCTTCCTTGAATTGGAATACCGTGTCCCCGATGAGGGCGTATTGATGCGTGACGGTGCTCATGTAAATGCCGTTCTTGTCGGAGTTCATTGAAATGAGGGTACGTTATTTTGGTTTTTTGGGCATCCGATTCTGATTTTAGTTCGGTGATAGTGGAGTGCGGCTCCGTGAGTGGTGTTTGGCTGGTGCCAAAAAATGTGGCAGCTGTTATTGAGTGGGTTTTAGCGGCTGCGGGGCGGGCTGGAGATTCCGGGAGCTGCCCTCGAATAGCCCGCTGGGCAAAAAATGGCAAATATGAGTACTGTGGTTTGAGCGGTAACATATCATCTGGAAAGTATTTAAGACCAATCGATTCGGATTGGATATAATCAACCCTCTAAACATGGCGATTCGGGACTTTATGACGCTCGGAATTGGCGGAAGATGGCAATTTCAGCCAGATTTCGCTGTTACTAAACTGGTAACAGTACTCATATTTGCCATTTTTTGCCCAGAGGGTATCGCAAGGGGGTTGAACAAAGCATCGATCGGGTGGCGCGCGCAGACGTGGTGTAAGAGCGTCCCGAGGTCCGTCGCTGCAAGTCCCGATGTTACTCCTTCTTGAGACCGCGCCTCTCGACTATCTCGTCCACTATCTCCCTGGCGCGCCGCCCGAGCGCGCGGCGCCTCCCCTCTGTCGGGGCCGGCCTGTCCGCGGGCTCGGCGAAGCCCTCGGCGGCCGAGGCCTCGGAGAACACGCGCTGCTGGGACCACTGTCCCTCGGTCTCCATGAGGCTCGCGCACGTCAGGCGCAGCATCGACCCCCTCGAGGGGAAGGACTGCACGACCCTGTAGCGGCGCTTGATCTCGCGGTTGGCGCGCTCCTGGACGTTGTTGGTGCGGAGCTTGGCCCAGTGCGCCCTGGGGAAGGCCGTGAACGCCAGCGCGGAGTCCTCGGCCTGCTCGAAGACCTCGCCGGCCCTGGCGGACACCGACGCCACCCAGGGCGCCGCCTCGGCCCACACGCAGCGCGCGAGGTCGGGGTCGTCCTGGTAGACCGCGGCGTGCACGAGGTCCCTGACGGCCGCCTTGGAGTCCTCGGGCCTGCCCGAGCAGGCGCTCTGGAGGTTGCGCTGCAGGTGCGTCACGCAGCGCTGCCAGGCGCAGCCCTGGAACAGGCGCGAGACGGCGGCCACGAGCCCGGCGTGGCTGTCGGAGACCACGAGGCGAACGCCGGCCAGCCCGCGCTCGCGCAGCCCGCCGAGGAATGCCGCCCAGGAGTCCTCGCTCTCGGTGTCGACCACGTCGCAGCCCAGGAAGTGCTTGCGCCCGTCGGCGCCCAGCCCGATCGCGGTCACGACGCCCTGCGAGACGACCGACGAGCCGACCCTGCAGCTCATGTAGGTGGCGTCGAGCCACAGGTAGCAGCACGGCGTGCCCGACAGGTCGCGGCGGCGGAACTCCGCCACCTCGGCGTCGAGGTCGGAGCAGAGGCTCGAGACCTCCGAGCTCGACAGCGAGGATATGCCCAGCTTGGACGCCACGCGCTCGACCTTGCGGGTGGACACGCCGCATACGTACATCTCCTGCACGATGGCGGCCACCGAGGTGTCGACGCGCGACCATCGCGCGAGCATGCCCTCGGGGTAGTAGGTGCCGTGCCTGAGCTTGGGTATCTCGAGCTCCACGTCGCCCACGGCGGTCTTGAGCGACCTGGGGCGGTAGCCGTTGCGGCTGTTCTCCCTGCCGTCGCTGCGCTCGTTGCGGCTCGCGCCGCACATCTGCTGGGCCTCGGAGTCCATCAGCGCGTTCATCACGCTGCCCAGCACCCTGCACGCGAACTCGCGCGCTGCACTCCTGCCAAAGCCTCGCCGCCTCGAGGGCCTCGTCGCGGCCGAGGCGCAGTACACTCTCTTCTTGGGGCATCGCCTTTCCTTCCATTCGTCACCTTCATTACTCCAACGACGAATTCTAGGCGGTGTCCCCTCCCTTTCAAGAAAGGGCGGAGGCGGGGCATTCCCCGCCTCTTACACCACATCTCTGCGCGCTACCATCGATCGCCGCCAATTTCTCGATTGGCTGGTTGGGCGGCAATGAAGTTGCGGCGTAATGGGAAGCGTTTCGCGGCCTTTTGGCTAAAACGGCACCTTTTCCGCCGCGACTCCTAAAAAGACGCCGGCGCGCCTTGAGTTGCGGCGCGTCGGCGTGATGGCTTTGTTGTGGCTGGGTGTACTTCGGTTGTTCGACGGCTTTGGCATGTCCGATCTTGCCAGGCAAGCCTTTGTTACCGTTTAACGTTTGCCCAGATAAAACCTGCCAAAATAAACCTGTCCCTAATTGGCAGGTTGGTAGCGGGGGCAGTAGCTGATGGCGATGGCGTCGACGCCTACATGGGTGGCGATGGTGCAGCCGATGGGGCCGGTGCCGGCGTCTACGTAATCCTGGCCCGCGAGTGCCTCGTTGACAAGTTCCTGCTCCTCGGCGGCGCCGGTCGTGAGCACACGCACGCTTGAGCCCGGGTGCTCGTCCAAAAACGCGAGGCAATCTGCCATGGTGTTGGCGACGATGCGCTTGGCGCCGCGGCCCTTTTTGATGGCCTTGATCTCGCCCGATTTCCACTCCGGCGAAACGGCCAGGCGAATGTTGAGCATCTGCGTGAGCTGGCCGGCAAGCTTGGGCGCGCGGCCGTTCTTAACGAGGTTCTCGAGCGTGCGGGGAATCAGCAGCAGGTGGGCGTCGGGCAGGGCCGCGCGGATCTGCGCCTCGGTCTCGTCCAGGCTGCGGCCGTCCTCGCGCATAGCCAGCGCGTACTCCACCAGCAGGCCCTCGGCGCCCGAGCCGGTGCGCGAATCGATGCAGCGCACGTCGAGCTCGTGGGTCTCGGCGACCAGGCATGCGTTGGAATAGCAGGCGGACCACTCGCTGCACAGCGAGATAAAGATCGCGCTGTCGTGGCCATCGGCGCGTACGCGGTCAAACAGCGCCTTGAACTCGCCGGCGCTCGGCTGCGAGGTGTGCGGCAGCTGCTCGGAGCCAGCCATGCGGGCGACGTATTCCTCGGCGGTAATCTGCACCTGGTCGAGCAGGTCCTCGCCCTCGATAATCACATGCAGCGGAATCACGTAAATGCCGAGCTCTTGGGCACGGGCGGGGGAGATGTCCGACGTGGAGTCGGTTATGATGGCAAAAGACATAATTGCACCTTTCGTTGGGGCGCGGCAGCGCCGCCTTCTGAAAGCAAAGTGCGACAAGTATAGTGGAGTTGCTCTACATTGCTAGGTTCAATTGTTGAATAGTCAACAGTTTGAAGCGGTGGTGTGGAAATCATCAACTGGGGAAGAAGGGTGCCGATGGCGGCATTGCAACTTTGCGAGCGGCCGGTTGTGCTGTTCGATTTTGACGGCACGGTGGCCGATACGGGTCGGGCAGTGATGACCTCGACGCGCAAGACGCTGGCTGCGCGCGGGTTTTCGGAGACGCAGATGGGTGATCTGCGCCGCATGATCGGGCCGCCCCTGTGGAAGAGCTTTCACGACTTTTACGGCTTTTCCCGCGAGGAGTCGCTTGTGGTGGCCGACGAGTACCGCGCCTTTTTTGATGAGCTGGGACCGGAGGAGTACCCCGTGTTCGATGGGATTCCCGAGCTGCTGGATGAGTTGGCCGCCCGGGGCAAGCGTATGGCCGTGGCGACGTCACGCATGGAGGCCAAATGCATCGACATGGTGCATGAGCTTGGTCTTTCTCAGTTCGAAGCCGTGGTTGGCATGAATCCGCCGCAGGGGCGCGAGACCAAGGCCGATTCGGTTCGCGATGCCCTGGCGGCGCTCGGCGCGACGGCGGACGATGCCGTGATGATCGGCGATCGCTTTAACGACGTCGAGGGCGCGCACGCGATGGGCGTGCCGTGCATCGGCATCTATTCGGGCGCGGCGGCGCCGGGTGAGCATGAGGCGGCGGGTGCCGATGCAGTGGTGCACTCGGTGGCCGAGCTTGCTAAACTTTTCTCTATCTAGGAACTAAATGTGAGGGGCGGGTACGCTTGCCGCTCATTGGTAAGGAGGCAGTCTATGAATCAGGTGGAGCAGAGCGTCGCTGAGTATGTCGACGAGGTCTGGGAAGATGTCGTCGCCGATATCGAGCAGCTGGTGAGCTATCCGTCCGTGGCAGTTTCTGCCGATGCAGAGCCCGGCGCGCCGTTTGGCCGCCCGGTCCGTGACGCGCTCGACTGTGTGCTCGGCATCGCGCAGAAGCTTGGCTATCAGACGAGCGACGACGAGGGCTATGTGGGCATTGCCGATATCCCTGGCCGCGGCGACAAGCAGCTCGCGACCATCTGCCACGTGGACGTGGTGCCCGCCGGCCCGGGCTGGAACACCGACCCGTTTGCGCTGGAGCGTCGCGAGGGCTGGCTGCTCGGCCGCGGCGTTATCGACGACAAGGGTCCGGCGGTGCTGTCACTCTACGCCGGCGCCTATCTGCTCAAGCACGGCATTACCCCGCGCTATACTTTCCGCGCGCTGCTGGGCTGCGATGAGGAAGTGGGCATGTCCGACGTTCACCATTATCTGGAGAACCACGCAGACCCCGACTTTTTGTTTACGCCCGATGCCGAGTTTCCGGTCTGCAATGCCGAGAAGGGCCAGTTTGGGGCGACGTTCGTGAGTCCCAAGATCGACGGCGGGCGCATCGTGTCGTGGAGCGGCTCCGAGGCGAGCAATGCCATTCCGTCGCAGTCCATCTGCGAGCTCGCGATTGCCGCCGATGAGCTGCCGGCGCCCGTTGAGAACGCCGACCGCCTGGAGATCACGGCGCTTGATAACGGGCATGCGCAGATTTTCGCCCACGGCATTGGCGGTCATGCCTCGATGCCAGAGGGAACGATCAACGCCGTCGGGCTGATCGTGGCGTATCTGCGCGAGGCCGAGGACGCGTTTGGTGCACGCGACGAGCGCCTGCTGACGCCTGCCGAGCACGAGTTCGTCAAGTTCCTGGCCTTTGTGCATGCGGACGCCTATGGTCGCGGCCTGGGTATCGATGCGACGAGTCCGGCGTTTGGCCCGCTTACCTGCAACGCTGGCGTCATCCGCGTGGCGGATGGCCATATTGAGCAGGTCATCGACGTGCGCTTCCCCGACAGCACGAGTGCCGATACCATCCGCGAGCAGCTCGATCCGCTCGTGGGCCGTTTTGGCGTGACGTGCCGTGTGGGTCGTGCGAAGGTGCCGTTCTCGGTCTCTGCCGACGATCCGGCCGTGAAGGCGCTTATTGATACCTATAACGAGTTTACGGGCAAGCATGCTGAGCCCTTTGCCATGGGCGGCGGCACGTACGCGCGCAACTTTGCCCGCGCCGTCTCGTTTGGCCCCGAGGAGACCGGTCTGGAGCTGCCCGAGTGGGGCGGCCAGATGCACGGTCCCAACGAGTGCGCCAACGAGGAACAGCTCAAGCAGGCGCTCAAGATTTATATCGTGGCGATCTTACGTTTGAACGAGCTTGAGCTTTAAGGCTGCGGCGTTTTAACAACTTAGCACCCCTTTCGTCCGGGCTTTTTAAGTTGCGGTGGAATAGTTCCTAGAATGGGCCATTTGATGGCCAAGCAGGAACTATTTCACCGCAACTTTGTTTTTATTGGTGTAAAAGGCGGGTCATGCTTGGTGGCGGGTTTGTTATTCGTTTGTAAAGCCGAGCCGCGCTTGCGGTAAGGGTCTATCAGATGCCCGTAATAAAGCGCAGCTGACGCGGGCGCTGCCCGATCGAGACCGTATCTTTCCAAACAGCAAAGCGGGCAGGGTGCCCGCGAGTCGCTTGTATGAAAGGAAGATCATGCTCGATCAGGCTTATTCTCGTCGTCAGTTCCTCGGCCTCGCTGGTGGTCTTGCCAGCATCGTCGGTCTCGGTCTCGTTGGTTGCGGCGGCTCCAACGCCGCCAACACCGCTGCTGAGGGCAGCGCCGCTGCTGCCGAGTCCGTCTCGGGCGAGGTGACCTACGACGGCGCTTCCTCGTTCCAGGCTCTCGTCGAGGCTGCTGCCGAGAAGTTCATGGATGCCAACCCGGACGTCTCCGTCTCCGGTTCGGGTAACGGTTCGGGCAAGGGCCTGACCGCTGTCGCCGCCGGCACCGTCACCATCGGTAATTCCGATGTCTTCGCCGAGACCAAGCTCGAGGCCGATCAGGTCAAGAACCTCGTCGATCACGAGGTCGCCGTCGTGGGCATGGGCCCCGTCGTCTCCAAGAACGTGACAGTCGACGACCTGACCCTCGAGCAGCTCAAGGGCATCTTCTCCGGCCAGATCACCAACTGGAAGGAGGTCGGCGGCGACGACGCCAAGATCGTCGTTCTCAACCGCAAGGCCGGCTCCGGCACCCGCGCCACCTTCGAGGCCGCCGTCTTTGGCGACGAGGCCGTCGACTTTAAGGGCGACGCCGAGCTCGACAAGTCCGGCGATGTCCAGACTCAGATGGGCAGCACCGACAACGCCATCTCCTACCTTGACTTCTCGCACTTCGATGACTCCAAGTTCAACGCCATCATGGTCGAGGGCGTCGAGCCCAAGAGCACAAACGTCACCGACGACTCCTTCAAGATCTGGGCGACCGAGCACATGTACTGTGCTAAGGACGCCGACGAGGCCACCAAGGCCTTCCTGGAGTTCATGCTTTCCGACGACGTCCAGGGCAAGCTCGTCGAGGAGCAGGGCTTTATTCCCGTTTCTGCCATGAAGGTCGTCAAGGACGCCAGTGGCAAGGTCTCCGCTAAATAAGTAATCGCCCCCGGAAAGGTTTGCAATGGCAAAACAGCTGCCAAAGCGCGAGCTTGAGAACGTGGGCCTGGGCGTCACGGGTGCGTGCGTAGCGCTCGTGACGCTTGTCGTTGCCGCGCTCATCTTTATGGTCGCCCAAAAGGGCCTCTCGGCTTTTTTCAAGGACGGCGTCTCGATCGTCGAGTTTTTTATCGGTACCAAGTGGGACCTGGCCAACACGGCCGAAAACGGCCTGCCCTACACTGGCGCCCTGCCCCTGATCGTCACCTCGTTTGCGGTCATGGTGCTCTCCACGCTCATCGCACTGCCCATCGCCATCGGCTCTGCCATCTTTGCGGTCGAGATTCAGCCTAAGTTTGGCTCCAAGGTTTTTCAGCCGCTCATTGAGCTTTTGACCGGTATTCCCTCGGTCGTCTTTGGCCTGATCGGTTTTCACGTGGTCGTCGGCCTTATGAAGAGCGTTTTCCACGTGAGCACGGGTCTGGGTATCTTGCCCGGCGCTATCGTGCTGGCAGTCATGATTCTGCCGACGATGACCACGCTTTCGGTCGATGGCCTGCGCGCCGTGCCCGATAGCTACCGCCAGGGTTCGCTCGCGCTGGGCTACACCCGCTGGCAGACCATCTGGCACGTGGTGCTCAAGTCCGCCATGCCCTCGCTCATGACCGCAGTCATCCTTGGCATGACCCGCGCCTTTGGCGAGACGCTCGCCGTGCGCATGGTCATTGGCGGCATCGAGGCCATGCCGACGTCGCTGCTGTCGCCGGCGTCTACCATCACCACCACGCTCACCACGTCCATGGCGGTCTATGCCGAGGGCTCGGCGCAGGACGACGTCCTGTGGGCGCTCGGTCTGCTGCTGATGGGCATGAGCCTCATCTTTATCCTGATCATCCATCTCATTGGCCGCAAGGGGGCGAAGGCTCGTGGCTAGCACGCGCATCCACATCGACGAGGCGAGACTCGGGCTTGTCCAAAAGCAGGACCGCATCGCCACGGGCGTGCTGACGGCGATTGTCGCCATCGTCATGCTTATCGTCGTCTCCATGGTGGCCTACATCCTGTTCGAGGGTATCTCGACGCTGTTCCAGCCGGGCTTTCTCACGCAGCCCGCACGCGCCAACGGAACGCAGGGCGGCGTGCTCTACCAGCTGTTCGACTCGTTCTATCTGCTGCTGATCACCCTGATCATCTCGGTGCCCATCAGCCTGGGCGGCGCGGTCTTTTTGGTTGAGTACGCGCCCGATGGGCCTATTCGCGACATCGCCTCGACCGCCATCGAGACGCTGTCCTCGCTGCCCTCCATTGTCGTAGGCATGTTCGGCTTTCTGGTGTTCTCGGTGCAGCTGGGCTGGAAGTACTCCATCATCTCCGGCGCCGTCGCGCTCACCATGTTCAACATCCCCATCCTGGTGCGCGTGATTCAGCAGGCGCTCGAGGACGTGCCGCAGGCCCAGCGCGATGCATGCCTGGCCATGGGCCTCACTCGCTGGGAGGCCACACTGCACATCCTGATTCCCGAGGCCATGCCCGCCATCGTGACCGGCATCGTGCTTTCGGCCGGCCGCGTGTTTGGCGAGGCCGCGGCGCTGCTCTTTACCTCGGGCATGAGCTCGCCGGTTCGCCTGAACTTCTTGAGCTTTAACCTGTCGAGCCCCACCTGCGCCTGGAACGTGTTCCGTCCCGGCGAGTCGCTGGCCGTGCACATCTACAAGATCTATGGCGAGGGCAGCCCCGAGGCCCAGCAGATCGTCTGGGGCACTGCGGCACTGCTGATGATTTGCGTGCTGCTGTTTAACGTAGTCGCCCGTATCGTGGGCAAGCAACTGGCAAGGAGGATGACGGCCGAATGAGCGAGACGAATGCGACGCCCGCAACCGAGGCGGCATCGTCCGACACCCAGGACTTTTTGTCGAGCGTGGGGGAGAGCGAGAAACGTGTTCGCGTGAGCGGCAAGGCCGTGAGCGACGAGGTCGTGCTCTCCACCAAGGACGTCAACGTGTACTATGGCGACCACCATGCGCTGCACAATACGTCGCTCGACTTCCACAAGGGTGAGATCACGGCGCTCATCGGGCCTTCGGGCTGCGGCAAGTCGACCTTCTTGCGCAGCCTCAACCTGATGAATCGCGAGATTCGCGGCTGCCGCGTGGAGGGCGAGATCAGCTACCGCGGACGCAACGTGAACACCAAGACCGAGAATACCTACGAGCTGCGCCGGTCCATTGGCATGGTGTTTCAGCAGCCCAACCCCTTCCGCAAGTCCATTCGAGACAACATCACGTTTGCGCCCAAGCGCCACGGCATCACCGACCGCGACGAGCTCGATCGCATGGTCGAGGAAAGCCTGCGCGGTGCGGCCCTGTGGGACGAGGTCAAGGACAAGCTCGACAAGAGCGCCTACGCGCTTTCGGGCGGTCAGCAGCAGCGTTTGTGCATCGCGCGCACGCTGGCACTCAACCCCGACGTAATCCTGTTTGACGAGCCCTGCTCGGCGCTCGACCCCATCTCGACGCTGGCGATCGAGGACCTCATGTCGTCGATCGTGGCCGACCGCGCCATCGTCATCGTGACGCACAACATGGAGCAGGCGTCGCGCGTGTCCAACCGCACGGCGTTTTTCTACATGGGCGATATGGTCGAGTACGACGAGACCGACGAGATTTTCCAACGGCCCAAGGATAAGCGGCTGAATGATTACCTCACCGGCATGTTCTCCTAGTCCGGGACATGCTTGAGGCCCGCGGCGGCCACGGTTGCCGCGGGACTGATTGGAGAGGCGGGTCATCTCTTTTACGAGATGGCCCGCCTTTTTGCGTTGTTCACGTCCTTCGACCTGCCAAAAAGGGACAGGTTTATTTTGGCAGGTTAACGTTTTACCATGGAGCGTGCTCGGAGCGCCCTGACGTTTGCCCAGATAAAACCTGCCAAAATAAACCTGTCCCTTTTTGGTAGGTTTTGGGGTGGGGCTCGCTGCTATCATGGACAACGTTGAATTTCTACGAAGGAGCAGGGCATATGGCGATTCTTTTGGGATGCGATTCCGTCAGCCTAGAGTTTCCCACCAAGCATATTTTTAATAGCGTAACGCTCGGCGTGGGCGAGGGCGACCGTATTGGTATTGTCGGCAAAAACGGCGACGGCAAGTCGACGCTGCTGAGTGTACTCGCCGGCACGCTGGAGCCCGACGACGGCCGCGTGACGCATCGCCGCGGCACCACGATCGGCCTGCTCGGCCAAAAGGACAACCTGGTCGATACCGACACCGTGCATCATGCTGTCGTCGGTGACACGCCTGAGTACGAGTGGGCCTCGAGCCCGCGTACACGTCAGATCCTCGCTGGCCTTATTAGCGATGTGCCCTGGGAGGGCATGGTGGGCGAGCTTTCGGGCGGCCAGCGCCGTCGTGTGGACCTCGCGCGCCTGCTGATCGGTGACTACGACGTGCTCATGCTCGACGAGCCCACCAACCACCTGGACATGCGTACCATCAACTGGCTTGCACGCCATCTTAAGGCTCGCTGGCAGCGCGGCCAGGGCGCCATGCTCGTGGTCACGCACGATCGCTGGTTCTTGGACGAGGTCTGCACTAGCATGTGGGAGGTCCACGACGGCCAGGTCGACCCCTTCGAGGGCGGTTACTCCGCATATATCCTTCAGCGCGTGGAGCGCGACCGCATGGCCGCGGTTACCGAGGAGCGCCGTCGCAACATGGCGCGCAAGGAGCTTGCATGGCTGAGCCGTGGCGCCCAGGCCCGTTCCACTAAGCCCAAGTTTCGCGTGGAAGCCGCCCGCGAGCTGATCGCCGACGTGCCGCCCGTGCGCGACGAGCTGGAGCTCAAGCGCCTCGCCGTGAGTCGCCTGGGCAAACAGGTCATCGACGTGATCGACGTGGACGCCGGCTATGCCGATACCGACGGCGCGCCCAAGCAGGTGCTCTCCGATGTGACCTGGCTTATCGGCGCGGGCGACCGCTATGGTCTGCTGGGTGAGAACGGCGCCGGCAAGTCGACCTTGCTCGACGTGATTCAGGGCAAGATCGCGCCCCTGCGCGGTCGCGTGAAGATTGGCCAGACGGTGCGCTTTGGCGTGCTGTCGCAGCGGCTCGAGGAACTCGAGCCCTACATGGGCGACACGATTCGCGAGGTGCTCAGCAACTATAAGAAGTACTACGTCATAGACGGCAAGGAGACTTCGCCCGAGAAGCTTTGCGAGCGTCTGGGCTTTTCGACGCAGCAGCTCTGGAGCCGCATCGGCGACCTTTCGGGCGGCCAGCGCCGCCGCCTGTCGCTGTTGCTGACGATCCTAGACGAACCCAACGTGCTCATCTTGGACGAGCCCGGCAACGACCTGGATACCGATATGCTGGCGATTGTCGAGGACCTGCTCGACGGCTGGCCCGGCACGCTGATTCTGGTGACGCACGACCGCTTTTTGATGGAGCGCGTGACTGACCAGCAGTGGGCGCTGCTCGATGGCCATCTGACGCATATGCCTGGCGGCGTCGACCAGTACCTGCGCCTGTGCAACGCCACCGCCGAGGGCGAGCCCGTGGGTGCACCGAGCGCCAAGACCGGCACGTTTGACACCGGTGCCGCGGCGGCTGCGGCCGAAAAGCCCAAGTCGAGCGGCCAGCCCAATGGCCTTTCCAACGCCGAACGCCAGAAGCTTCGCCGCGAGGTGAGCTCGCTCGAGCGCAAAATGGAGACGCAGCGCGCCCGCGTGGAGGAGGCCGAGGCCGCGATGGCTCAGGTCGATCCCACCAACTACACGGCGCTGGGCGAGCAGCAGGCAAAGATCGACGAGGCACACGCCGCCATGGACGAGTTGGAGATGGCGTGGCTCGAGGCGAGCGAGAGGCTCGAGGGCGAGGAGTAGGCGAGGATGATCAAGGCCGCGTTTTTCGATATCGACGGCACGTTGCTGAGCTTTAAGACCCATCGGATTCCGGCGTCGGCGCAGCAGGTGCTCGACAGCTTTCATGAGCAGGGGATCGCGTGCGTGATCGCCACGGGCCGTCCGACCTACCAGATGCCGGACTGGCTGTTCGACTTGGGCTGGGATGCGTACATTACGCTCTCGGGCCAGCACTGTTTTGATGCCGAGGGCGTCTACCGTAGCTGCCCGATTGACCCGGACGACGTTGCGGTGATTGTGGACCAGGTGGCCGAGGGGTGCTACGACTCGCTGTGCATGCAGGGCGAGAACTCCTTTGTGAACTGCCTGTCCGAGCGCGTGGTGACGGCCGGCAGCAACGCGGGAATCGTCTACCACAAGGAGCCGTTTGAGCACGCTTTTGACGCGCCGGTCTACCAGTTCTGCGCCTTTGTGGACCCGGCCGACGAGCATATCGTGACCGATGCCGTGTCGCATTCGCTCACTACGCGCTGGTGCGATCTGTTCTGCGATATTATCCCTGCCAACGGCGGTAAGGACTTGGGCGTGGCGGCGACGCTGGAGCGCCTGGGTGTCGACGCGAGCGAGGCGATCGCCTTTGGCGACGGCGAGAACGACCTGTCGATGTTTTCTGCCGTGGGCACGAGTGTGGCCATGGGCAACGCGCAGGAGACCGTGAAAGCTGCAGCGACCTATGTGACGACCGCCGTGGATGACGACGGCATCTACAACGCCGCCAAGCACTTTGGGCTACTGTAGCTGCGGCCGGCACTTAGGGACGTTCCTTTTCCGCCGGCAGCTGGGGACACTCCTTGCGGGGCGTCCCCATTTTGTTTTCGTCCCGCATGTTTTGTGAAACACGGCTAACTTTTAGGCAAAGTAGTAAGACATGGGCAACTTTTGCGGTAAAGTAAATCAAGCAAAAGTATCCAAAGGCTAACTAGAAGCCATCGCGAAAGGCGGCCCATGGCCCTGCGTGAATCCGGAGAAGACTATCTCGAATCGATCTACGTTCTATCGGAACGTCAGGGCATCGTGCGCTCGATCGACGTTGCCGAATACTTGGGCGTAACCAAAGCAAGCGTCTCTAAAGCCATGGCGGCCTTGGAGAGCACCGGCTACGTGGAGATGGGCAAACGCGACGTGCATCTGACGGAACGCGGTCTTGAGGTTGCCCGTCAAATGTGGGAGCGCCACTGCTTTTTTGTAGGTCTGCTAGAGGACGCAGGCGTAACGCCCGAGGTCGCGTCGCAAGAGGGCTGCCACATGGAGCACTGCCTGAGCGAGGAGAGCTTCGAGAAGCTAAGATCGATGCTGAGACGGGGCAGCGACCGGGATCAGTAACCCCACCAACCAAGTCCAACTCAGACAAGGAACCCCGCCAGCAAGTGATGCCCAAGAACCGCCAGTTGTGTCGCCGCAGGCCGGGGCCGGGCTTGGTTTTGAAAACATTCCGCAGACCAGAATCGCCCCCGTTCGTAGCTCCGAAGGAGCAGAACGGGGGCGATTCATTGGTCGAGGACGTTTTCAAAACCAAGCCCGGCCCCGGCCGGTGGGACCACAGGCGCTACAGGTTCTTGACACCCATCGCGCGCATGGCGTTCAGGATGGCGATGATCGCCACGCCCACGTCGCCAAAGACGGCAAGCCACATATTGGCGATGCCCAGCGCTGCCAGCACAAGGATCAGCAGCTTAATGCCCAGCGCAAAGATGATGTTCTGCCAAACAATTGACATGGTCTTGCGCGCCACACGGATGGCATGGGCGATGTTGGACGGCTTGTCATCCATGAGCACGACGTCGGCGGCCTCAATCGCGGCGTCGGAACCCATAGCGCCCATGGCAATACCAACGTCTGCGCGGGTGAGCACGGGCGCATCGTTGATGCCGTCGCCGACAAAGGCGAGCTTGCCCTTGCCACTTTCGGCCGCGAGCAGCGCTTCAACACGCTCGACCTTGTCGCCCGGCAGCAGCTGCGCGTGGAACTCGTCGAGGCCGAGCTGCTTGGCCACAGACGCCGCAACCTCCTCGCGGTCGCCCGTGAGCATGACGGTGCGCTTGACGCCGGCGGCGTGCAGGTCGCGAATCGTTTGCTCCGCATCGACCTTGATGGTGTCGGCAATTACGATGTGGCCGGCATAGGTGCCGTCGACGAGCACGTGGAGGATCGTACCGACGACCTCGCAATTGGGAGCGTCGATACCGGCCGCAGCAAGCATCTTGGCGTTGCCGACGACGACATGTTTGCTGTCGATAGTCGCCGTCACGCCATGGCCCGCGTCGTTGGCGGAGTCGCTTACGCGCTTGGGATCGAGCTCGCCCTGGAAGGCGGTGCGCACCGACTGCGCGATGGGATGGTCGGAGAACGACTCGGCGAGGGCTGCGACCTCGAGTAGCGACTGCTCGGTATAGCCTGCCTCGGGGTGCACCGCGACGACCGAGAACGTGCCGTTGGTGAGGGTGCCCGTCTTGTCAAAGACGACGGTGTCCACATCGGCGAGCGTCTCGAGGTAGTTGGAACTCTTGATGAGAACGCCCAGCTTGGACGCGCCGCCGATGCCGCCAAAGAAACAGAGCGGCACGCTGATCACGAGCGCACACGGGCAGCTGACGACCAGGAAGGTCAGGCCGCGCAGGATCCAGTCGGACCAGGCGCCGGTGACCAAACCGCCGCCGAGCGCGAGTACCGCGGCCGCGCCGGTGACGGCGGGCGTGTAGACGCGGGCGAAGCGCGTGATGAAGTTCTCGGTGCGCGCCTTCTTTTCGCTGGCATTCTCCACGAGTTCCAGGACGCGCGCGACGGTGGACTCGCCAAAGGGCTTGGTGGTGCGCACGTGGATGAGGCCCGTCATGTTGATGCAACCGCTGATGATATCGTCTCCGGTTTTGGCCGGACGGGGGACTGACTCGCCAGTAAGGGCGGCGGTATCGAGCTGTGTCTCGCCTTCGACGATGATGCCGTCGATGGGCACGCGCTCGCCAGGCTTGACGACGATGACGGTGCCGACGGCGATGTCATCGGGGAAGACTTGCTCGAGCGTGCCGTCGGGCTGCTCGACGTTAGCGTAGTCGGGCGCGATGTCCATCATGGCACTGATCGACTTGCGGCTCTTGCCCACAGCGTATGCCTGGAACAGCTCGCCGACCTGGTAGAACAGCATGACGGCGGCGCCTTCGGCCATGTGCGGGTCGGTATCGGGGAAGAGCACCATGGCAAACGCGCCGATAGTCGCGACTGCCATAAGGAAACTCTCGTCGAAGGCCTTGCCGCGGCGGATGTTATTGAATGCCTTTTGCAGTACGTCGTATCCGGCAATCAAAAACGGCACGAGGAACAGCGCGAAGCTGGCGTAGATGTTGCCGGGCTCCCCAAATGCGATAGTGAGGGCGCCGAGCTCGTCGAGGGCATAAACAACGGCAAAAACGCCCAGTGCTACCAGGATGCGGTTGCGCTTGTGCTCAAGGGACTCTTTCTTCTTGCGCTTCTTCTTTTTCTTTTTGGGATCGGCGGCTGCCATGATTCAAACCTCCCATTTGAGTGTATGAACACTTGCTCATATAATTTCGCGAGCAAAGGCCGCGGCAAGCGCGGCCTCGCAGGTCAACGTATGCGCGGGTTAGAGAATGATCTCGCAGTCCGGCTCGGCGTCGGCGGTGAACTCAACGACGCGGTCCAGGACCTCGTCGAACTTGGCGTCGTCGGCCTCGAGCGTCAGCTTCTGGGTCATAAAGTTGACCGAAACGGACTTGACGCCCTCGAGCTTGGCAAGTTCGTCCTGAAGCTCGCGCGCGCAGTTGGCGCAATCGATCTCGTCGAGCTTAAACTGCTTTTTCATGGTGGGTTCCTTTCCCTGTGTTAGCGGTCTGGGTGCCGGCCGCGCTGATACCGTGGGTGATTGCTATTCGCAGATATGGCTCATGCCCTGGTTAAGCATGGTGTAGACGTGATCGTCGGCGAGCGAGTAGAGAATGTTGCGGCCGTCGCGGCGGAACTTGACCAGGTGCGACTGCTTAAGCGTGCGCAGCTGGTGCGATACTGCCGACTGCGAGGTTGCGGTCGCCTCGGCGATGTCGGCCACGCAGAGCTCGCGGCCCATGAGGGCATAGAGAATCTTGATGCGTGTGGTGTCGCTGAAGACCTTGAACAGGTCGGCCAGGTCGTACAACAGCTCCTCGTCGGGAAGGTCCTCGGGCGAGCAGGTGGTGGGGACGATCGGCTCGGTGGCCTCGATGCCAGTCTTTGTTTCATCAGCGTGGCTGCTCATTGCAACATCCTTTCATATGAACATGCGCTCATATAACTTACTTCCGATTATATGAGCGCATGTTCATATGTCAATACTATTTACGTTAATTTCGATGACTGCTTGCCGCCTCTGCGATTTTCTGCGGGTTGGGAGACATCGACGCAATGCTCGCCAACATATTTCGAGATGTTCGGCCAGCATGCTAAGAAAGCCACCTTGAGAAGCATTAGAACTGTTCATATTTGTACTTTATCGTGTTAAATACCGCGAGAATCAGTTCTTCCTCTACGGGAGTTCCTGCAGAATCAGTTTTATCTAAAGTTATATTGAGCATTGCTGCAGCCAATCTGGCACATCGGTGGCCGAATAAGTCGAAAAATGTAGGTGGACATCCGCAGAGATCGCCTTTAGAAGAGCGAATTCTCAATTAGATCAATAATCGTGTCGTCTTCCGTGCGGTTTCCATCGATTTTTGCGAACATGTCGCATTCCCAAGGCCCATTGATTTCCTCAGCAAGGGCCCCGACGTGTTGCATGTCGTCGGGTTCTGGCACATCGTTGATGCTCGGGTCATCAGCTTGCGGATATTGGCTTGCAATTTCGCGCTTGGCGGCCTCTTCTTCTTTGAGTGTCTCCAGGACGCGGCGACCGTATTCGAAGTAGCGCCGCAAGACAAATTGACGAAGAGTTTCTTGCAGGATGGCGAAGTTATCCGGGAGTCGACCGGGCCATATCTTCTCGCGAATGCGAATCGCTTCCATGACCCGCCTAAAAGCGGACTGCTTGAAAAACGAATGACGACTAACTGTGATAACGGCATATCCCATGTTTCGCAGCGTGTTTCGGCGTTCCTCGTCAATTGATTGCTGTTCGGGCTCGTCGTGGTAAAAGCCGTTGTATTCGATATCGGTCATCGAATTTTCGAGCAGCGCGTCGAGGTAGAAAACCGTCCGTCGCGTTAGGGCGGCGTATCTTTTGGGGACTGGGATCGGATAGTCCGTTTTGATAGCGCGTATGGCTAAGCCACCCATTGACTTGGGCATTGTCAGCATCATGACAAACGCCGTTTCGAGTGGGGAGCGACAGCCTTCGCGTACATAAGAAAGTGCCTTAAGTGCTTTATTAGATCCACGATACCCCGATGCCTCTGAAAAGAAGGCTCTGAGCTCTTCAACGCTGGTTAGGGCTGGGCGCTCGCGATATTGAGTTTCGTCGGACGTTCCAAGCGCGTAGGAGCCGCAGATTTCAAAGTAATACTCAACGAGCTCCGAAAGGTTGAGGTCGGCTGCTGCTTCTAACGCGCACAGCTTGATATCGACGATGTAAACGTTCGGCTCGAGTTCTAGGTAGCTTTCTGCATCAAACGTATAGCGCGTGCAGTGGCAGATGCAGCCCTTGCGGTGCCTTTTGGCATTATTGGAAAACGTCAGCACATGGATGCTTTCAGAATCGACATTCTTTCTGTTGAGCCATGCTCGCGCCGCTTCCAGGTTGGACGTGGTCGGCGCAGACACCTTGATCTTTTCCATAGGTATGGGATCGGTCGCGTGGCTTGCGAGCGAGCTGACTGTTTGGTATACAGCGCGTGCCGTGGTATGTGACAGAACGATTCCCATACGCGCATGATGGCATAGCGGACGCCATATACGCTCGAAACTTCGGGCAACGGTATTGGGGCGCGGCTTATCTTCTGCGAACGGTGGGTTTTTGAGCTGTCGTATTGAGGGGGGCAGCTTCAGCTGGGGAGGTTTCTGTCGGCTGCCCCATTTTGGTGATCTTTAGTTGCGGATTCGTAGCTTCTAAGCGTTTTTGCCGACCGCTCAGATGCCTCACCAACATAATTTGAGTTATTCGGCCTTATCCTATACGAATGGTGCGATCGCAACGTCCTATTCGAATTGATTCAGGTAGATTTATAGGGCTTGGTTGCGAAATTGGGGCGACTATAGCGCTCGATTGCGGTTCAAGGGGCCTCGACTAGTGGTTCAGCTGGCCGAACAACTCGAAAAAAGTAGGTGGGCCAACCTGCCGACTATGTGAAGCATGCGTATTTGCTCGTTTTGATTAAAACTAGGGTGCAGCCATAAGACTGCGCCCTAGTTTACTGCGTGCCGGTGCGTCCAGACGGATTGCACTGTGCCTGGCAGGCGCTCCCGCAGATGGATCGGTTATTTCGCGAATAGGTTCTTGAGGTTGAACTCGGCCTGTACCGTGCGGAGCATGAGGTCGGTGTCGTCCAGACCCAGATGCTGCTCGTTGGCGTCGGGCGCGAGGGTGCCGCGACGGCGTGCCCAGTTCTCGAGCGCGGCGGGGGCGGACTCGCGGGGGAGCGAGCGCGCGTCGGCGTCCAGGCTGCGGCAGATCTGGCGCGAGTCGATGACGATGATCTTACCCGCGCGGCGTGCCTCGGCGTAACCGTCCAGGTGAATCTTGAACCAGCTGTCCTCAAAGGCGGCGTTATGCGCCATGTACGGGTACTTCTCCATAAGCTTGAGCAGCTGCTTTTGCAGCTCCTTGTTCTCGCGGAAGGGCGTTTTGCCGTCGATGTCGTCCCAGGTAATGTGGTGGATATTCGACAGCGGCACATCTTCGCCGCGGTAGATGTCGGGCAGGCCGCAGTAGTGTGCCTCGGCGTCATGCGGGACGGCGTCGCTGGTGAGCTCCATGATCTCCCAGCCCACGTTGATGATATAGCCGCGCTCGGGTGCACGGCCGGTGGTCTCGATGTCGATACCGAGCACGGTGCCCTGGATGGGCTTGCGGGCGTAGGCCACGCCGAGCGCGTCGCGGTCGCCGCGGATTTCGCGCATAACGGACGCGGCGGTGCGCTTTTGCATCTTGCCGATGGCGGCGCAGGTGTCGGCATCGGACAGGCCGCGCGAGAGCGTCGCGGGCGTCACGTTGCGCAGACGCGCCTCGCCAATCTGGTCGCACAGGTCGCGGTTGCGGTCGGCCAGGTCGCGCACGGTGGCAAAGTCGAAGCCGGGGTCGCCCTCGGCGGTAAAGTACTCGGTCTCGAGCACCTTGAGGGCCTCCTCGCCCTTCTGGCGCTCGGACTCCATGGCGCCGTGGTCGCCGTAGATAAACATGGGGATAAACGGCTGGCGCTCGTATTCGAGTGCTTGCGATACGTTCATATGCTACTCCTTGGACGGGCCGCGTTGTGCGGCTCGAGGTTACTGAGTTATGGCGAGATGATAGTTTACCATAGGCAACTATTGGCACCGCGCCCGGGACAACTACAATACCCTAGTTGACCGCTAGGACTTTTACAATGCTGCCGAAAGACACGAAAGGTTCCATCCGTCATGGATTTACTGATTGATATTCTGCTCGACGCCGGCAAGGACACGCTGTCGCTGGTGCCGTTTTTGTTGGTGACGTATCTTGCTCTCGAGACACTTGAGCACGTTGCGGGCGACCGCGTCAACGGCGCTATCAAGCGTGCTGGTGCCGCGGGTCCCGTGGTTGGCTCGCTGCTGGGCATGGTGCCGCAGTGCGGCTTTTCGGCCATGGCGGCCACGCTGTACGCCGGCCGTGTCGTGACCTTGGGCACGTTGGTGGCGGTGTTCCTTTCGACCTCCGACGAGATGCTGCCGCTGTTGCTTGCCGAGCAGGTTCCCGTGCAGACTATGGCGATGCTTTTGGCTTCGAAAGCGCTGATCGCACTGGTCACGGGTTTTATCGTGGACGCTGCCATTCGCGGCCTGCGCCGTAACGCCCGCGCGCACGCGGCGATTCGCCGTACCGTGCTGGGAACCGCGGCCAATCCGGCCCACGTGAACTGCGCGCACGACGACCACAGCGGCGGTGACATCATCGACGAGGTGGCCGAGGCGGGCGTGAGCGCCGACCACATCCACGAGCTGTGCGAGCGCGACCATTGCGGATGTGATGAAGACGAAGACGAGCACGAACACGGACATGGCCACGATCACGGTCATGAGGGCGAACATGAACACCATGATGGTCACGGTCACTCTCACTCCCACGAAGGGACGCCTGTCCTGTCGATCATCCGCAGTGCGATCTCGCACACCGTGCAGGTCTCGGTATTCATTTTTCTGGTGACGCTGATTCTGGTCGCCGTGCTCGAGACGTTCGGCGAGTCCGCGATCGAGCAGTTCCTGCGCGGCAACGAGACACTCGCTGTCCTGGGTTCGGCGCTTGTCGGGCTGATTCCCAATTGCTCGGCGAGCGTGGTCATTACACAGCTGTATCTGGAAGGCGCGCTGCAACTGGCGCCGATGCTCGCCGGCACGCTCATTTCCGCCGGCGTGGGTTATCTGGTGCTGTTCCGCACCAACCGCAGCGCCCGCGAAAATGCCGTGTTCCTGATCATGATGTACGTCATCGGCGCTGGCTGGGGCCTCATCCTCTCCGCCGTTGGCCTCTAAGTGGGCCTAAAAAATGGGCTTCAAATAGCCATGCTCAGCGCCTGCGCAATGCGGCGACGCATGGCATTTTGAAGCCCGTTTTTTGTTGAGCCATGGATTCCGAGCGCTCACACCGCTCAAAACAAAAAGGCAGATTTCCGGGCATATCCCAAAAATCTACCTTGTTTAGCGTAACAGCTCGGTGAGGTTGCGCTTAAAGCGGGCGCGGTCTTCGCTGGTGAAGGCTGCCGGTCCGCGGGTGCGACCGCCGGCGCGACGCACCTTCTTTTCCTCGTGACGAATAAACAGCTGCATGTCGATGGTCGCCTTGTCGTACACGCGCCCGCGCACGCCGATTGCGGCGGCATCGCGGCCGAGCACCATGCTCGCCAGGCCAACGTCCTGCGTCACGACCACGTCGCCCGCCTGCAGGCGTTCGACAATGGCAAAGTCGGCACTATCGGCGCCAACGCTCACATCGAGCGTGGTGACCCAAAAGCCGCGTCGCGCGTGCTCGGTATCGCGCGGATCGTCGCGGCGAATGTGGCGTTCCAGGTTTTGCGTGCTGTTTCCGGCGATTACCACGGCAACGCCCGCCCGCCGCGCGCAGTCGATTGACTCGCGCGTAACCGGGCAGGCGTCGGCATCAATAAAGAGCGTTCTTGGCATCTAGTGCACCAGTTTGCCAAATTGAATAGCGCGAACAATCAGCGTCACGCCAAACACCAGCAGCGCGGCGCCGCTAAAGATGACGAGCATCTTGGCCGACCACAGCGGATAGATAAACACGAACATGCCCGCGATGATGGAGAGTGCGCCGCTCAGGATGGCGAGGGCGCGGTTGGCGGAAAGCTCGGATTCCAGAATCGACATGACGCCCTCGACGATCCAGCCAAAGCCGGCGACGACCACCACGAGCGTGGTGAGCGTCGCGGTCGAGAAGGCCTGGTTGCGCAGGATTATGACGCCGCCCAGAATGATGAGCAGGTTGGAGATGATGCTCGTAACGCGCCAGCCGGTGGGTAGCAGCGGCTCGAAAACAGCGGTAAACAGCCTGATCGCGGCCGTGATCACAAAGTAGATGCCCAAGACGGTCGTCAGGAAGACGAGGGACTTGGCGGGCGCAAACAGCAGTGCGATGCCGGCGACGAGCGCCAAGACGCCCGTGATGGCGTAAATCCAGCGTACGGCCTTGACGGCCTTGCCTGCCATGCTTTTCTCGTCAAATCCAAACGCGCTCGATTGCTTGTCATCGTTCTTAAAGATGCCCATAATGTCTCCTTTCCGTGTGGCGTAAGCCTTGATCGTTACAACCAGTATCGCTTAAAGGCGCTGGCGTATGGGTCGGGGAGGGCGAAACGTAACCCAAAGGTCCCGAATTGTTTCCGTTGTTCCCCACGTCGCGATTTTCTGTTCAACAGGTGTAGAACATTGCAGCCCTGTTCGTTATTGCCTACGTTTTGGGTTAGATTCTCCTAAGAACAATTGCCCGAAATTGGGGGTCCCTATGAACGAAGCAGTTCCCGAGGCGCCGGTAAGCGCTGAGTCGATGGCAAAGCAGGGTTGCGAAAAGCTCGGCTTGGGCGCGTTTGACGCGCTGGTCCGCCGCGCCCGTACGTGCCGCCGTTTTGACGAGTCCATGCGCGTGCCGCGCGAGTTTTTGCTCGAGCTGGCGGAACTGGCGCACCTGGCTCCCTGCGGCGCCAATGCTCAGCGTCTGCGTTTTCATGTGGTGAGCGGTGCCGAGGATTGCGCGCGTGTATTTGATGAGCTTGCATGGGCCGGCGCGCTTAAGGATTGGTCGGGTCCTGCCGAGGGCGAGCGTCCGACCGGCTACATCGCGATTCTTGCCGAGCGCGCTGTTCCGGGTAAGCCCGCCGCGCTTATCACCGAGGTCGACACGGGCATTGCCGCGCAGACGATGATGCTCGCCGCTCGCAGCGCCACGCCCGAGGTGGCAGCCTGCATGTTCAAGGCCTTTACGCCCCACGCGATCGATGCTATGGGGCTCGATAACGACAAGTATGAGCTCAAGCTGATCATGGCTTTTGGCGTGCCGGCCGAGACGCAGATGATCGATGCGATCGATTCCAACCCCGACGGCTCAATTAATTACTGGCGTGACGATGCGCAGGTGCACCACGTACCCAAGCGCCCGCTCGCCGACGTGCTGGTGTAGCTGAGCGTCACCGCGGCGTGATCAGACGGTAAACCACCACAAAGGTGCCTGTCCCCTTTGTGGTGGTACGAGGGGAGAGCGTGTGGCAGATCTGTATTTGGTGCGGCATGGGCAGACTGAGCTCAATGTGCAGAGCATTTTGCAGGGCTGGCACGATTCGCCGCTTACGGCGCACGGGCGCGAGCAGGCGCTGACGGCGCGTACGGCGTTTGCGGCGCGTGGCGTGGCCTTTGATCATGTGTATTCCTCGCCGTTGGGCCGGGCGCGGCATACGGCCGAGCTTATCGTTGGCGAGGGCCGTTCCATTGAGCTGGTCGATGACCTGCGTGAGTGGCATTTTGGCTCGCTGGAGGGCACATCAAATCGCGAGATGCCGCCGCAGCCCTGGGGCGATTATCCGGTGGCCTTTGGCGGCGAGTCGGAAGTGCAGCTTCAGTCGCGCATGGTCGCGGCGCTGTCCCGTATTATGGCCCGGCCGCAGCACGACTGCGTGCTGGCGGTTTCCCACGGCTCAGCCTGCCAGGAGTTTCTTGAGTATGTGACTTGCGGGGGAGAGCTACCCGACAACGGTGCCGTGCTTCATTTTGGCTATTGCGACGGGGCGTTTTCGCTCTTGGGTTGGTAACGAACGAAAGGACCCCTATGAATAAAGATCTGTATCTGGTCCGTCATGGACAGACGATATTCAACCTTAAGCGTATCATTCAGGGGTGGAGTGACTCGCCGCTTACGCAGCTGGGTTGCGACCAGGCGGCGCGCGCCGGCATGTTTTTACGTGCGCGCGGCATTGAGCCCGATCATGCCTACACCTCTACGCTTCATCGCACCGAGCAGACTATCGCCAACTTGTGGCCGGGCTTGGCGTACGAGCGCCTGGACGGCCTGCGTGAGTGGTTCTTTGGCGACTTTGAGGCCGAGCGCGTGATGCTTATGCCCGAGCGCCCGTGGCGCGACTTCTATCGGCAGTTTGGCGGCGAGGGCCAGATCCAGGTGCGCACGCGCATGGTGGCGACGCTGACCGAACTCATGCGACGCCCGGACCACGAGTGCGTCCTTGCGGTGAGCCACGGATCGGCCATCAAGGAGTTCATGGACCATACCAAGGGCGCGGCGGCCGATGAACGCGATCGCGTTCCGGGCAACTGCTCGGTGCTACACTTTGCGTTTGACGACGAATCCGACACGTTTGAGCTGGTCGAAGTCTTTACGCAGGAGGATTACGCGCGCGAGCTGGGGCTTGAACCGCTCGTGGCTACTGCGGGTCCGCAGCGCGGATAACGCGAGCGCGACGGCACGGGTCGCCGGCATACTTCTCGACGCAAAAGGGGCGGAGATGCATGTGCCTGCTGCATCTCCGCCCCCTGTTTGTTGAGCTGCCGATTTTTGTGCTGGGCGGTCTGGTCTTGCTAGAACCGCGCGACCTGGTGCGTGAGCAGACCTGTCGGAACTTGCGGCGCGGCGCCGCTGACCTGCGCGGCGGGGAAGAGCACGGCAACGGTAAAGTTGAACGGCTCCTTGCCGGTGTACGTTCCGGCGGCACGGGCCTCATCGGCCAGCAGCTGCGACGCCCCGGTCAGAGCGGCGGCGTAGGCGGGGTCGTCGGTCAGTACCGGCTCCGGTGCTTGGTCGAGCATAGCGCGGATGGCCCCGACGGCGTCCTCGCGCTTGACTTCCCACGCGCGGTGCGTAATGCCCGCGGGGTCGGTGACGGCGTAGAGCGACGCGCCCTCTTTGGCGGCGCCCAGGATGATATCCATGACGGGCGAGGCCTCGTAGGCGAGCGACACGGGGCGCGGCTGCACCTTGAGCTCGGCGATCGCGCGCGCGGCGGCGGCCACGTCGGCGCTGGCATCGCCCTTGCCGTCCGCAAGTACACTCGTCGGGCAGATCGCCACGACACCCGTCACGCGACCCAGCTCGCCCGAGCATTCGTACACGTAATACGCCGCACCCGGGTCCTTGAGCATTAGGCCGTCAGCAATGGCGCCGCGCAGGGCGTCGTTGCCGCTCAGGATACCGCCCATCGCAGGCAGCGCCTCGAGCACACGGTCCTGAGCCGGGCGGATGCAGGGAAACGGAAGTGCTTTCATGGGCGGTCCTAACGCGCGAGTCGGTTTGTTCGCGGCTTATTATGCCCCAACTTGGCCGCTTGCGTCCCAGAGCGTGTTATCGGCAAGCACGATGAGCACGTTTTGGCAGCGAACGATATCGGCATGGGGCACATACTCGTCGGGCTTGTGGGCGAGCGCGAGCGAGCCTGGGCCATAGCTCATGCAGTTACGGTTACCCGTCTTGCCGGCAATGACGGCAGTGTCGGTGTAGCCGGTAAAGAAGCCGACGGTCGTATCCGTGCCCGTTACATCGTCTGCTGCGCACTTGAGTGCAGCTAGAAGGGGAGAGACCGGATCGCGCTCGATGGCGGGGCGGTCGCCCGTCACGGTGTAGCTGCCATGGCAACCGGGAACGGTGGCTTCGGCGACGGCGATGGCATGCTCGACCATATTGATTGCGGCGGCCGTATCGGTCGGCGGGGTCAGGCGCATGTCGACCCAAACTTTGGCGCGGTCGGGTACGACGTAGGGGCGATATCCGCCCTCGATTTGGCCAAACGTGATGGTCGAAGGCCCCAGCTCATCGTGCGCGGGCAGCGCCGCAAACGCGCGACGAAGCGAACACACGACCTCGGCCATGGCGGCGACGGCATCCGCGCCCTTCCAAGGCTGGCTCGCATGCGCCGTCACGCCAGCCATTTCAATCTCGAACCACGTGCGACCCTTGTGCGCCACCTGGATCTGTCCGTCGGTGGGTTCGGTGTCCAGCACCCATTCGCGCGAGCCGACCCAGCCAGCATCGATCGCGGCCTCTGAGCCGCGCATGAAGTCTTCCTCGTCGACCGAGCAGATGAGCGAAAAGCCGCGGCGTGGCAGCGCGCCATCCGCCGCCACGCGTTCGAGCGTATGGACCAGTGCGGCAATGGCGCAGGCCAGGCCACCCTTCATATCGCAGGCACCGCGGCCATAGAGTTTATCGTCGCGCACAACCGCCCCAAGCGGTGCGATGTCTGCGTCCCAGCCATCGCCCAAGGTGACGGTATCCATGTGGCAGATATAGATCAGCCGCGGCTCGTCGCTTTGGCCCGGCACGGTGACTTTAAGGTTGCGGCGCCCGGGCAGCACTTCGAGCTCCTCAATCTGCACGGCATCGAGCGCAGAACTATCAAGTTGTGCCAGCTGCTGCTCAATGAGCCTCTTAATGAAGCGCTCGATCTCGTCCTCATACGCGCCCGGGTCTGAGCTTTCGATCCGCACAAGCTCCTGCGCAAGCCGCCAGGCAAAGTCCTCATCAACCATATGCAACCTCACAATCAGTTTGCTTTCCAAACCGATTGTAAGCCTCCTGAGAGATCCGCGACGTGGGCGTGGCAGTATTTACCGTTCGCAGGCCGAGCCAGTGCGTTTGCCGTCCGAGCGGGTTCACAAGCGACGCAGCGGGTACGTACCCTTCATGGACGACATGCTGTGCGACATATCTGCTTTTCGGTATCACCGGATACCCCCACAGGTCTTGGCAATAATGCCGGACCTGCCTGATTCTGTAGACGATCCGCGCAGGGAGCACCTATGTGAGCATCCGCTCGTCACGCATTTCCTGGGCACCCCGTTACACGTGTTGGCGCAGGGCAGCTGCGGACGTAAGGGCGATCTCATTGTCAGGCATGTTTGGAACGGGGAGAGGCCGTTTGATTCCATGCGACAGACAGAGTTTGGCCTCGATGTCGCGTCCCCGCTCTTTACCCTGCTGACCCTGGCTTCCTCGGTCTCAAACGAGCGTTTAATCATGTGCATGTATGAGATGTGCGGCACCTTTGCCGTGTGCAAGATTGCGCCTCAGGTAAAGTCGGCACTTGTGCAGGCATATGGGGACCGGTGGGGTGACGCACGGTTGGGTTGGGAAAATGTAAAGGATGTCTCGGGGAATCCAACGGACCTGTGGAAACGACCGCCCTTGATCGAGTTCTCTGAACTTACAGAGTTCGCCGATAAGATCCGGGGGCTCCGCGGCGCTAAATCGTTCACACGTGCCGCGAAATGCATTACGGGGGTGGCGGCATCGCCGCTTGAGGTCCAGGCTTCGATGCTGTTTGGCCTTACGAGGTTGCGCGGCGGCGAAGGGCTGCGCCTTACCAATAACGTTGAGATTCGTATGACGCGCAGCGCCCGCCTGATTTCGGGGCTTGATAGGCGCTATGCCGATATCCTGCTGGCAAATAAGGACGGCAGTCGAGAGTGTCTGGTTGAATGCCAAGGTAAAGCCATTCACGGATCCATTGAATCCAAGATTTCGGACTCCGATCGAACGACGGCGCTGCAAGCGATGGGATATCCCGTCATTCTGATGACCTATGGTCAGCTGGCCGACTCCGATGCCTTCCGCGTGGTGATGGAGCTCATCATGTCCTATCTCGATGTGCCGCTGAAAGACAAGACGCCGCGACAGCAGGAGCTCGAACGGCGGCTTCGTGAGGAGATTTTTATCGATTGGGCAGGAATGTAGCCGCGCGGGTGGAAAACGGTCGCGCGGACTAGAGTTTTGGTCACAAAAAGACTTATATTTCGCCTTGGAGGGGCCTTAAAAATGCTATCTAGAATAAGTTGTTTCGGAAAATGGACAGTCAACTTATATTCGGCACATAGAGATCGATTTTTACCTACTAAAGTCCCTGATAAAGCTGTTTATCAAAGCGGGTGTGCTTAGCGACTTGAGCCTCACTATCGATTATCTGAAAAAACTTGTTCTGGGTATCATTTTAAAGTCGTCCGGAGCAACAAAATCGGCCCCCGTTTCGTGAAAACGGGGGCCGAATGGGCTTCGTGGTCTGTCTGGCAGGATTGGCGCCGGCGCTATTTAATCACGCGCACACGATACATCGACGGAATTTGCTTAAGTGCCTCGATCGTGCTGCCGTCCAGGTGCTCATCGGTGTCGAACATGGTGTAGGCGTTCTCGCCAGCGGACTCGTTGGTCATGCGCTGCACGTTGGCGTTGTCCTTGGCGAGAATGGCCGTGATCTGGCCGATCATGTTGGGCACGTTGGCATGCAGGCAGGCAATGCGGCTTGCGGCGCGCGCCTTGCCCATGCTGCAGGCGGGGTAGTTGACGCTGTGCGCGATGTTGCCGTTTTCCAGGTAATCCTTGAGCTCGCTGATGGCCATGTCGGCGCAGTTGGCCTCGGCCTCGCCGGTGCCGGCGCCCGAATGCGTGGTGATAAACGTGTTGGGCATCTTGACGGTCTTGGGCGTGGCAAAGTCGCAGCTAAACCAGCTGAGCTTGCCCGCGCGCAGGGCGGCGTCGACGGCGTCCTCGTCAATGATGGTCTCGCGCGCGTAGTTGATGAGCACGGCGTCCGGGGCCAGCAGGTCGATCTGCTCGGTGCTGATCATGCCGATGGTATCGGCCTTGCTGGGCACGTGCACGGTGAGGTAGTCGCAGCCGCGGCACAGATCCTCGAGCGTGCCCACGCGCTGCACCTCGCGGCTCAGCACCCACGCGTGCTCGACGGAAATGAACGGATCGTAGCCGTAAACGTCCATGCCCAGGTCGACACAGGCGTTGGCGACCTTGGAGCCCACGTTGCCCAGACCGATGACACCGATGCGCTTGCCCTTGAGCTCGCGGCCCACAAAGGCCTTCTTGGCCTTTTCGGCATCGACCTGAATCTCGGGGTCGTCGGCGTTGTTGCGCACCCAGTTCATCGACTGCACGACGCCGCGGCTCGAAAGCACCAGCATGCCCAGGACGAGCTCCTTGACGGCGTTGCTGTTGGCACCGGGGGAGTTAAAGACGACGACGCCCTTCTTGGCGTACTCCTCGACGGGGATGTTGTTGACGCCGGCGCCGCAGCGGGCGATGGCGCGGATGCCCTCGGGCAGCTCGTGGCCGTGCAGGTCGGTGGAGCGCATCAGAATAGCGTCGGCCTCCTCGGCGGTGCCCACAAACTCGTAGCCCTCGCCAAATTCGACTTTGCCGTCCTTGGTAATGTCGTCGATGGTTTTAATCTTGCGCATGAAAAACTCCTTAGCGGATTTGTTTATAACAAGTGGTTTGAAGTGGCTGGTCGGCCCGCTCGTTGCGGGCTAGTTAGATCGCGGACTCAAACTATGCTGCGCTTCGAAGTCCTTCATATACGAGGCCAGTGCCTGCACGTCTTCCATGGTGACGGCGTTGTACACGCTGGCGCGCATGCCGCCGACGAGGCGATGGCCCTTGACGTTTTGAATCTGGTGCTCGGCCGCGCCTGCGACAAAGGCGGCGTCGAGGTCGGCATCGCCGGTACGGAACGTGACGTTGGCGATGGAGCGACTGTCTGTCTGTGCGGTGCCGTGGAATAGTTTGCTGTTCTCGAGCAGGTCGTAGAGCAGGTTGGCCTTGGCCCAGTTGCACTCGGCCATGGCGGCAAGTCCGCCGGTCTGTTCAACCCAATGGAACACCTTGCCGCACACGTAGATGCCAAAGGTGTTGGGCGTGTTGAGCATGGAGCCCTTGGCGGCTTGGGTCTTAAGGTTCAGGTACTGCGGCGTCTGCGCAAAGGCCGGGTCGTCGGCGATCAGGTTGTCGCGCACGATGGCCACGGTCACGCCCGCGGCGCCGGCGTTTTTCTGCGCACCGGCGTAAATGAGCCCGTAGCGCTCAACGTCGAGCGGCTGCGACAGAAAGCAGCTCGAGACATCGGCGACCAGCGGCACATCGCCACAGTTGGGCAGCTCGTGGTACATGGTGCCAAAGATGGTGTTGTTCTGGCAGATGTAGACGTAGTCGAGCCCGCCGCCCGCGGCCTCGGCGGCAATGCGCGCGTTGATGTCGGCCATGGCGGGAATGCGGTCGAAATTGGCGTCCTCGGAGCTCGCGAGCAGCACGGCCTCGCCGTACTTGGCGGCTTCCTTGTACGCCTTGTTGGCGAAGTTGCCGGTCACGACGTAGCCGGCGCGGCCGCGGCGCATGAGGTTCATCGGGATGCCCGCAAACTGCAGCGTGGCGCCGCCCTGCAAAAACAGAACACGGTAGTTATCGGGGATGCTCAGCAGGCGGCGCAGGGTTGCCTCGGCGTCGTCGATGATCTGCTGGTACATGCTAGATCGATGGCTCATCTCGAGCACGGACATGCCGCAACCGTGGTAGTCCATCATCTCGTCGGCGATCTCGGCGAGCACGCTGGTAGGCAGCGCGGCCGGGCCAGCTGAGAAGTTGTGCACACGTGCCATCTTCTAGTTCCCCTCGTAGTCGTTTGAACGTTCGGGATACTTTAGCACAGTGCAGCGTCAGGCGCGACCGCATCACGGTAAAACTCGAGTGCGCCGCTATGATTTACAGGATGGTTACATGGGGGAGGGGTGCTTTACTCCTCGGGCAAATCCAAATCTGCGAGCGAAGGCATGAGGTTCTCTAGGCGCTTGATTTCTTCGTCGCAAATTAGCTAACCCCTGGTCACTACGACGCCAGTGTGGCGATGACAGCTTCGTCGCCGGCGTATATTAGGGTGTCGCCGTCGGGGATGATCGTTTGGCCTTCGCGCTTGAGCATCACCACGATAAACGGGTGCTTGCCCTGCGGCACGTCGCGCAGGCGCTGACCGGCCAGGCGACCGTGGGGCGTCACGGTGACCTCGCGCAGCGTAACCTCGGCACGCTCTTCGAACGTTGGGGCTGCCATCACTAGCAGATCGCCTTCTTGGATCACGGTGTCGCCATTGGGCAGTACCGGGTGCGCCCCGTCGCGCAGCACCAGGACCACGAGCATGTCGGTGGCGCTGCCAATGTCCGCGAGCGAGCGTCCTGCAAACGGATGTCCAGCGCCCACCTTGAGCTTTACAAACGACATGCCGTCTTCGTCGCGATAGTCGTTAAAGGTGCGGCGTACGTCGCCGGTCGCATCGATCATATCGAGCTTCTTCGCCACCGCCGGCAGCAGCGAGCCCTGCACCACAATGCTCGATACGGCAATCACAAACACCAGGTCAAATAGGTCGTGTCCGCCGGGAACGCCGGCCACCACAGCAAAGAGGCTAAAGACGACCGAAGCCGCGCCGCGCAAGCCCGCCCAGCTTACGAGCGCAACCTGGCGAGGGCTCGTCTTAAAGGGCGCCAGCAGCAGACCGACGGCGATGGGGCGGCTCGCAAAGAGCATAAACGCCATGAGCGCCAGGCCCGGCAGCAGCATTTGCGGCAGGCGCGCGGGCGTGACGAGTAGGCCCAGCAAAAAGAAGATGGTCATCTCGGCCATCTCGGTGAGGGTGTCAAAGAAGTGCGCCAGCTCGACCTTGCCGGTGATGTCGCTCGCGCCCAGCACAATGCCGGCCAGGTACACGGCCAAAAAGCCGTTGCCGCCCAGGTAGCTCGGCAGCGCGTAGGCGACGATTGCCACGGCGAACAAAAAGATGGTCTGCGCGCCCTCGGCTGTTGCGCGTGCGCGTTCAATCAGGTGGCCCGCCGCCCAGCCGATGGCAAGGCCCAGGCCCACGCCCAGGATAATCTGCTTGGCCAGCAGTGTGGGAATGTTGATGTCGCCGCCGGCTGCGAGTGTGGCGAGCACGGCGGTGAGCATGTAGGCGACGGGGTCGTTGGAGCCCGATTCGACCTCGAGCAGCGAGTCGGTGCCGCCCCTCAGCGAAAGGCTGTGCTCGCGCAGAACGCTAAAGACGCTGGCCGCGTCGGTGGACGCCACAACCGATCCCAGCAGCAGGCCGCCGATCCAGTCGAAGCCCAGTACAAAGTGCGCGAACACGCCGGTAATGCCGGCAGTGATGACGACGCCGAGCGTGCTCAGCAGCACCGCAGGCGCGGCGACGGGCTTGGCACGGTCGATGTTGGTGTTAAAACCGCCGTAGAACATGATGAACAGCAGCGCCGTGCTGCAGACGGTTTCGGTGAGCGCGTAGTCGCTAAAGTCGATGTGAGCCGGCCCGTTGACGCCCAACAGCATGCCGAGCGCGATAAAGATGAGCAGGGTGGGGAAGGGGAGTTTTTTGCCGACGGGCTTGATGGTCAGGCACAGAATAATAACGAGGCCGATAAAGAGAAGGATCTGGTTCATGGATGGTGTCCGCTCCTGGGTGGTTGGCGTGGCACGGTCAGTTGTCTGCGGTTATTTGTACCCAAAGATGGTGGGTTTATGGGGTTAGATTGCGGGCGTGCGCGATATCGTCATAGACGGCTGCCGTCTTTGCCTCTGCTCGGAAACCCTTTCCAGCTTTATTGCAACGGAGTACAATGGGTAACGTTTAAGTTCAACTTGAAGTTTTAGTTGCGGTTCCGGGCTTCGGTCGCAAGGTAGGGAAAGGCGTTCCATGGCGATCTATGTGACATCTGATGCTCACGGACACGTGCATGCGCTTGACGAGGCCCTGTCTAAGATCTCGTTGACGTCCGACGACACGCTGTACGTGCTGGGCGACATGATCGATCGCGGGCCCGATCCGGTCGGCGTTATTAAGCTCGTGCGCTCGCTGCCTAACGCCCGCGTTCTCAAGGGCAATCACGAGCAGATCATGCTCGATGCCATCATTGGCCAGGATCCGCTCGATGCCGAGACCTGGGATATCAACGGTGGCTGGACGACGCGCGAGCAGCTCAACGACATGGAATTTGAGGCATACGAGGAGCTCGTGCGATGGATGGCCGCGCTGCCGCTCTACGCGGTGGCCGAGACCGAGGAGCGCCCGTATCTGCTGGTACATGCTGGAATCGAGATGAAGGCGGCGCGCGCGTTTTTACTTGAGCATGGCGTCGATTGTGCCGATGGCGTCGGAGCGGTGGGTGCCGATCGCGAGCTGCTGCAGCAGATGCTCGCGGTGCAGTCGTCCGATGACCTGCTGTGGATTCGTCACGGCTATTGGGATGCGCCGACGGGACTGCTTTCTGCCGAGGGCGAGGGTCCGGTCGTGGTGAGCGGCCACACGCCCACGGTGTCGCTTGGGCGCTATTGCGAGGTTGGCGGCCTGGCGGGGCTTGATGAGGAGTCGGGCCGCGGGCAGATTGTGCGCCTGGGTGGCGAGGATACCGCCGGCGTGCCCGATCGTATCGATATCGACTGCGCCGCCGCCACCGGCTCCGAGTTCGGCCGCGTCGGGATCCTGCGCCTGGATGATGGCGCGGAGTTCTACGCGAATATCAACCCAGGCGAATAATCGGTGCAAAGGGTAGCTAATTTGGGACGGAGCTTTTTTGACTACTTTCGGAGAATAGCGCCTTCTTGCTCGGTAAGCGCGAGAAATGAGGAACGTCTGCGTCCTCGGCAGTGCGAAAATGCTCGAAAAACCGTCGCAACGGAGTCAAACGACGTTGCGACGGTTCTTTTTTGGCTGCCCGCTGGCTAAGTGAGTAGACTTTTTTGGAAATGCCGAGCAGCCGGCAAATTTGCCTCAACAAAACCGCAGGTCACTGACTTGTGTTTTGCCGGTGTGGTCAGGGATTCGGCAAAAGTCTACTCACTTAGTTTTGCGTGTCGCAAATCGTCCGCAACGAGACCCCCCATTGCGCCAATTAGGCGCCGTACGGGTTGCGGTCGCGCTCGATGCGTTGGCGGATGTGGGCGTATTCGATAATCAGCAGCACCAGGAGTAGGGCCATGATGGCTAGGTAGCTCATCACGGCGCCCATCAGACCCAGCAGGTTGATCAGGATCACCGGCAGCACTACGCTTACGGCGAAGCAGATCAGGTAGATTTTGGTGACGTCGCCGGCATGGCGCAGCACCGTGATGATGGCGTAGATAAAGTCGATGGCCGCGGTGACGCCGCCGGCGACAACCATCAGCAGTGCCAGCGTACTGTAGCGTTCAAAGCTGAGGCCGTACATAAAGCTCATGAGGGGAATACCGGGACCTGCCATAAATGCGGCGCACACGCTGGTGATGACCACGATCAGTGCCATAACGGCAACAATAATCAGGTCAAAGCGGCGACGCTTGCGCGGATTCGTCCAAATGCTCGACAGACGCAGAAGCTGCGGTTTATAGACAAATCCGATGCTCAACAAAATGGCCTGCGCTGGAAAGAACAGGGCATTAAAGTACAGCTGATACTTGTAGGCCAGCGTGCCTTCCATCACGAACTTGGGCATGCTCTCGATGAGGTTGAACAGGAACAGCGCGCCAAAAAGCGGGGCGCACTGGATAAACAGGTGACCGACCTCGCGCAGGCTCACGCGGCGCGATTTTTCGGTTTCGAGCAGGGCGAGCGGCGCGGTGACCAGCACGAGCGAGGCGATCGCGGTAACACCCATGGCCATGGCGGCGATGGGCATGCTGCGCGTGAGGAGCAGTGCCACGCTAAAGACCGCGATGACGCCGACGGATCGTAGCGTTTGGCTCATGCCGGCCAAGTAGAGTTTGTCGGCCTGCTGCAGGCGGCCCTCGTACACGTCGGCAATGCCGTCGATCACCTTATACAGGTAGACGCCCAGGCCGATTGTGGCCATCTGCGCATCGTAGCCGCGGGCGCTGCTGTATACCAGGCCGCATGCCAGCGCGAGCGCTCCGCAGATCCAGCGGTTGAGCTGGTAAGAGGCAAAGGACGTCTTTTCGTCGATGTCCGAGACCTGGAAATTGCGCACGCCGTAGTTGCACGCGATCATGATGAGCGTGCCGGTGACAAAGGCGATGGAGAATTTGCCAGCCTCCTCGGCGCCCACGAGCTGTGTGGACACGATGGTGAGCAACGGAAACGCCATGCCCCACACGGCGGTGCCCAGGGTATTCCAAAGGTAGTCGCGACGGGTGGCGTGATCTTCGTACTCGGCTTCTTGCGTGGAGAAGCCGCCGCCGTAGACGGCTCCGAGCAGGCGGTTCCACCAGGCATTGACCATGCGGTGGATGGGGCCGGGCTGGCGATCGCGCTCGCGGCGACGGCGTGTGACCTGGCTGCTGTCGGGACCGCCGGCGTTACGCTGGCTTAGCTCTTGGATTCGTGCGAGCTCCTCGGCGGTGTGCGATGCGGGGAACAGGCCGTTCTCGATGCGTCCGCCCTGCCCGTGCGCCCCGTCCGATACGGTGGGGTCGGCGACGCCATTGCGGCGGGCGATGGCGCGGCGAATGCTATCGATGGGCGTGATGCTCAAAGCGGAGTCCTTTCTATTGCTGCGCTCTAGTATAGACGCGACGGTGTTCGTTCGTGTTTTTGAACAGGTTGTTCGATAATTTCGGCGGCGCCATTCAGTAGACGGCATTTGGGGACGTTCCTTATGTGCCGGCACTTTGGGAACGTCCCTAAGTGCCGGCATCCGGGGTCGCTCCTTGGTTGTTGCCTGTTCAAGAGTGTCCCTAACGACTAGGCCGCTTGCGTGCGATTTTTGACCGTTGGGCGGGCGCTTCGCCGTTGCCGCAAAAACGTTTTGCATATCGGGTACAACGGGCTTTACGTGAGTAAAGTGCGCGCCGCGCCCACGTGTCGCGTTTTTAAAGGAGGCCCCATGTCTGGTGTTACCCCTGCAGAAGTTCTGTCCAACTTTGGCATTACGCTGGTCGAAGACCCCGCCGAGAACCAGCCCCGCCTGCTGGTTGACCTGCCGGCAGCCGAGCTCGTCGAGCACGCCATCCGCCGCAACGAAGGCCGCATGGCCTCCAACGGCGCACTGGTGATCGAGACGGGAGAGCGCACTGGCCGCTCGCCCAACGACCGTTTTATCGCCGACACGCCCGACGTGCACGACAAGATCGCCTGGGGCGCCGTCAACCGCCCTCTGTCTGTCGAGAGCTACGAGGCCATCAAGGCCGGCATTGTCGACTACCTCAACGAGCGCGACGTGTTTGTCACCCGCGGCATGGCAGGCGCCGACCGCAACCACACGCGTCGAC
Organism: Collinsella sp.; assembly: GCA_019419585.1. Classification (GTDB taxonomy): domain Bacteria; phylum Actinomycetota; class Coriobacteriia; order Coriobacteriales; family Coriobacteriaceae; genus Collinsella. The sequence goes on from DXZQ01000008.1 coordinate 88,338, forward strand.
TGCTCGTTGCCTGCGAGCGTGCCAGTCAGGCACTCTTTATTAAGCAGATGCTCGCCCGCCCGCTCGCCCGCGAAATCGCACGCACCGGTGAGCCCGACTTCTGTGTGCTCGCCGCTCCCGGCTACCAGTGCGATCCCACCATTAAGGGGCTCAACTCCAGCGCCGCCGTGGTCATCAACTTCCAGGAACGCGTGATTCTGGTCGCCGGCACCGGCTACTCCGGTGAGATCAAAAAGTCGATCTTTAGCGTCATGAACTACCTGCTGCCCGTCGAGGACGACGTGCTGCCCATGCACTGCTCGGCCAGCATGGATCCCGTCACGCACGAGACCGCCGTGTTCTTTGGCCTGTCTGGCACCGGCAAGACCACGCTTTCGGCCAATCCCACGCGCCTGCTGATCGGCGACGACGAGCACGGTTGGTCCGACATGGGCATCTTCAACATCGAGGGTGGCTGCTACGCCAAATGCGAGGGCCTGGACGCCTTCCACGAGCCCGAGATCTTCAACGCTGTCCGCTTTGGCGCGATCTGCGAAAACGTGGTGCTCGACGAGAACCGCAAGCCCAACTACGACGACATCTCGATCACGCACAACACGCGCGTGGCATACCCTGTGGAGCACATTCCCAACGCGTGGACCAAGGGCATGGGCACCACTCCAAGCGTCGTGCTCTTCCTGACCTGCGATGCCTTTGGCGTGCTGCCGCCCATCTCGCGCCTGACGGCCGACGCCGCCATGTATCACTTTGTGACGGGCTTTACGGCCAAGATCCCCGGCACCGAGGTCGGCGTCACCGAGCCCACGCCCACGTTCTCTTCGCTGTTCGGCGAGCCGTTTATGCCGCTCGACCCCATGGTCTACGCTAAGATGCTCGGTGAGCGCATCGCCGACGGCCGCACGCGTGTGTACCTTGTCAACACCGGCTGGATCGGCGGCGGCTACGGCGTTGGCCATCGCATTGAGCTGGCCTACACGCGCGCCCTGGTCGCGCGCGCCCTCGACGGCACCATCGAGGACAGCGAGTTCGTCCACGACGATATCTTTAACGTCGACATTCCCACGACGTGCCACGGTGTGCCTGACGGCATCCTGGTGCCGCGCCAGTACTGGCAGAGCACCGCGCGCTATGACGAGGCCGCGCACAATCTGGCGGTGATGTTCGAGGAGAACTTCGAGAAGAAGTACTCGCACCTGCCCGAGCCCGTCAAGGCCGCCGGTCCGCACGCTCAGGCGCACGCCGACGCCCGTCATCGCGGCCGCGGCCTGCTGGGACTCCGACACTAACGTTGCTTCAGACCCAAAACCACCATAAAGGGGACACCTTTGTGGTGGTTTTACTCGCGCGGATGACTCGGGTTACAATACGCCTGACATATCGCTCCCTTCTCCGGATGGGGGCAGCGTAAGCGCTCTTGTGGCGGCACCGTAGGACTTTGAAGGTGGCCGTCGTAAGGGCGCTTTTTGTTTGGCTCTGTTAGACCAAATTTGACACGATCGGCTGTTCGTCGAACCGGAAAAT
>DXZQ01000009.1 GCA_019419585.1 Collinsella sp.
GCCCGTGGGTTATACCCTAAGAGCAAACCACCCTTTTTAAGGGTGGTTCTGATTTCACGTCACCTTGCTCGCGTGTACGGGTTTTCGCTGACTTATGCTCAACAAGGGCGGTTGAGCGCTCATTGGGGACAGACTTAAATGAGTGCCCAATGAGCAGGCACTCATTTAAGTCTGTCCCCAATGAGTGGGTGGAAGATTGCGGGTTCTTTACGGGAATGTAGTGTGGTCTGCGGAAACGTGGTTCTTTCCGTACAATAGTTCAACTCGTGTAAACGCAGGGAAGGGACATTCATGGCAGACATGATCGAGATCAAGCATCTCAACAAGTACTTTGGCGACCTGCATGTGCTCAAAGATATCAACCTCACCGTCAAGCGCGGCGAGAAGCTCGTAATGATCGGGCCTTCCGGCTCGGGTAAGTCGACGCTCATCCGTTGCGTCGATTATCTGGAGGAGCCCACGTCGGGCGAGGTCATCATCGACGGTACGCCGCTTACCAAAAAGAACCACCTGGAGATGGCTCGCAAGTATAGTTCCATGGTGTTTCAGCAGTTCAACCTGTATCCCAATATGACGGTGCTCGGCAACCTAACGCTCGCGCCCATCAAGCTGCAAAAGAAGAGCAAGGAGGAGGCGACCGAGATCGCCATCGCCGCACTCAAGCGCGTCGGCATGGCGCATAAGGCCGGCGAGTATCCGCAGAATCTCTCGGGTGGTCAGCAGCAGCGCATCGCCATCGCCCGTGCCCTGTGCACCAAGCAGCCCATCATCCTGTTTGACGAGCCGACTTCGGCGCTCGACCCCGAGATGGTCCAGGAGGTTCTGGACGTTATGATTGAGCTCGCGCAGGAGGACATCACCATGATCTGCGTGACGCACGAGATGGGCTTTGCGCGCCAGGTGGCCGACCGCGTCATCTTTATGGAGGACGGCCGCATTCTGGAGGAGGGCACGCCCGAGCACTTCTTCGATAACCCCGAGAACCCGCGCTGCCGCGAGTTCCTGTCCAAGATTCTGCACTAGGCGCGGTGATGGACATGACGGATATGACGAGGGCGGCCGTGTCGCGCCGTCACTTTTTGCAGCTGGCGGGCGCCGGCATGCTTGCGCTGACGGGGACCGCGCTTACCGGTTGCGGCAACTCCACCAGCGGCGAGGGCTCCGACAAGGGGTCCAAGCTTGCGGCCATTAAGTCGCGTGGACATCTGAATGCCGGCGTCAAGAAGGACGTTCCCGCCTATGGCTATTACGACACCGCCAAGGGCCGCTTTGAGGGCATGGAAGTCGATTTGTGCTACCAGATCGCCGCTGCCGTCTTTGGCGTGAGCTACAAGGAGGCCCGCGCCCAGGAGCTTGTCGAGTTTACCGACGTAACGCCCAAGACGCGCGGCCCGCTGATCGATAACGGCCAACTCGACGTGGTCGCGGCGACCTACACCATCACCGACGAGCGCAAGAAGAGCTGGGATTTCTCGACGCCGTACCGCACCGACTACGTGGGACTCATGGTCAAGAAGCGTTCGGGCTTTACCTCGATTGAGGACCTGGACGGCAAGGTCATTGGCGTGAGCCAGGGTGCTACCACGCAGGGCCTGATCGAGCAGATGATCAAGGACAACGGCTTTAGCTGTAAGCCCGAGTTTAGGGCCTTTAGCGGCTACCCCATCATCAAGAGTTCCCTCGACGCTGGCAATATCGACGTCTTTGCCATGGACCGCTCCACGCTGGCCGGCTACATGAACGAGACCGTTGAGCTGCTACAGCCCGAGGTCAAGTTTGGCGAGCAGGGCTACGGCGTGGCGACCAAGAAGGGCTGCGACCTTTCGGCCATGGTCGATCAGGTGATTTGCGATCGCCTGGCCGACGGCTGGCTCGACCAAGAGGTCAAGACCTGGGGTCTTGTATAGGCGCATCGTCCAAGGAAGGAATCAAATGCTCGAAGGATTATTTGACGCCGACCGTTGGTCGACGACATTTCAAAACATGGGGCCCTTCTGGGAGGGCTTTGGCGTGACGCTACAGGTGGTCGTTGCCGGTCTGCTGCTGTCGCTGGTGCTGGGCACGCTGCTGGGCGTGTTCTCTACCACTCGCTCGCGCGTGCTGCGCGCCATAAGCCGCGTGTACGTGGAGTTTTACCAGAACACCCCGTTGCCCGTGCAGGTGCTCTTTATGTATATGGCCGGTCCGCAGTTTTTGCAGGCCATAACCGGTGCCGATCAGCCGGTGCGTATCGCGCCGTTCGTGCTGGGCTTCTTGGGTGTGGGCCTGTATCACGCGGCCTACATCTCGGAGGTCATCCGTACCGGCATCGAGGCCGTCCCGCGCGGTCAGATGGAGGCGGCTCAGAGCCAGGGCTTCACCCGCGCACAGGCCTACTGGTACATCGTGCTGCCCCAGACATTCAAGATTATTCTGCCGCCGCTGTGTAACCAGGCGCTCAACCTGGTCAAGAACACGTCGGTGCTGGCGCTCGTGGCCGGCGGCGACCTTATGTATCGTTCGGACAACTTTGTGAGTCTGTACGGTTACCTGCAGGGATATATCGTCTGCTGCCTTATGTACTTCATCATCTGCTTTCCGCTCGCCATGCTGGTGCAGTGGCTCGAGCGCCGCTCCAAGGAGCGTCCGCGCGGAGTGAGCCTGGCCGAGCTGGGGCTCGACAACGTAGAGGAGGCCTAGCGCATGGAAATCTTCAACGCGACCAACCTGCTCTACATTTGGGGCGGCTTTGTTAAGACGATCGAGATCTCGGCGCTGTCGATCTTTTTCTCGCTCATCTTTGGTACGGTGCTGGCGCTCATCAAGAGCTATGCGCCCCGCCCGTTCCGTATTTTGGTGAGCGCCTACATTGAGCTGTTCCGCTGCACGCCCAACCTACTGTGGATCCTGTTTATCTACTTTACTGTGCAGGGTTTGGACATTGTGATTTCGACCATCGCCTTTACGCTGTTTACCAGTGCTGTTATGGCCGAGATTGTGCGCGGCGGCCTCAACTCGATTCCGCGCGGCCAGTTTGAGGCGGCGCAGAGCCAGGGCTTTGGCTTCTTTGCCACCATGCGCTACATCATTCTGCCGCAGACGTTTAAGACGATCATTCCGGCACTGTTTAGCCAATGCACGACCGTCATCAAGGACAGCTCGTATCTTTCGGGCATTAACGTGGCCGAGCTCATGTACACGGCAAACGTCGTGATGGCCCACGCGATCGACCTATCGCAGGTGCTTATGCTCTACGGCCTGGTGTTTGCGATGTACTTTGTGCTCAACTTTGGTATTTCCTTACTGGTAAGGGCGTATCAGCGCCGAATCGTAGCTGCATAATGTGACAAAGGGACGGTCCCTTTGTCACATAGAGAAAGGAATCGCGATGAGCGATCTGGAGAATAAGAAGAATCCTGTGGTCATTACCATCGCGCGCGACTTTGGTGCCGAGGGCCACGAGATTGGCCGTATCCTCGCCAACGAGTTGGGGATTCCGCTGTACGATAACGAGCTGCTGGTGCGCGCATCGCTGCGCGCGGGCGAGTCGCTCGACAAGATGGCCGCCTACGACGAGCGCCTGGCCGTGGAGAACATGGCGTTTTTGCCCGACCGCTACGACGCCCGTTCGTACTCGGACAAGCTGTTCCAAAAGATGAGCCAGGTGATTTTGGACCTGGGTGAGACCGAGAGCTGCATTATCGAGGGCCGCCTGTCCGATTACCTGCTTCGCAACAACCCCAACCACATTGCCGTGTTGGTGACAGCGCCCTTTGAGGACCGCGTCGAAATCGTGCGCAAGAAGCGTGGCCTTAACAAAAAGAAGGGTGCCAAGCTGGTCAAGCAGCAGCAGAAGGCGCGTGAGGCGTTCTACAAGCGCTACAGCGCCGGAAAGTGGAAGATGACGAGCGGTAAGGATATCGTCGTCAACCGCGCCAAGCTGGGCCGCGAAGGCTGCAAAGACGTTATCGCCGCTGCCTACCGCTACAAAGTCGCCCAGCTCGAAGCCTAGCCAATCAAAACCACCACAAAGGCACCTTTGTGGTGGTTTGTTTTAGGCCGAGGGGAAGGCCTTGGTGAGACCGGCGCGCGTCTGCGTGCCGGTCTTTTGATAAATGGAACTCAGGTGGCGCTGCACCATGCGCATCGAGATACCAAGCTCCTCGGCGACCTGTTTGAGCGGGCGCTCATCTTGGGTCACAGCCACCAGCACGTCAACTTCGCGTGGGGTGAGAGCGTGATCGGTGATGAAGACCTGACGCTGCTCCTCGATACTCGGTGCTGCCAGCGCCTCCTCGGCAAGCTGTTGATGTTCGCGCTCCTGCTCGGTTTGGGGTAGGCGGAACAGGCCGGCTGCCACGAATGCCACGCAGGCGGCGACGAGCAAAACGAGCGCACCGATCATGATGAGAGCAACATTGCCCGAGGTCACAAGCGCAAGCGAGACGCCCGACGTGGTGAACGCGCACACGTTATTGGCGGCGCGTCCCATGCCGGCCCAGAAGGCGGGCGCGTGCATGCGCGGTGCCAGCTGAGTAAACGTGGCAGTAAAGAACGTGACGAAAAAGCCCGAGCTCAGGTAAAAGACAATGAGGCCCAGGTTGGGATCGGCTCCTGCTTCGACGGCTAAGATCGAAATGGTGGAGAGTACCGTGACGCCGAACATGACGAGTCCCATGTAGCGACGCTCGGCAAGATCAAAGATAAGACCGGCGGCAAGACCGTTCGCTGCCAAAAAGAGGCGCGGCCAGGTCTGCACAGCGATGGTGCCGTGGGCGTTGGAGAACGTGACCACGTTATCGAGAGTAGAGAACAGACAGGCCAGAATCATGACGAGCGCGATGCTCCAACACGCCTGCTTGGCAAGGGCGTGCGATGGCTCAACAAGGGGATTGATGGCGGGGCTGGAGCTCTCAGCAGCCTTTTGGGGAACGACGCTGAGGGCGGAGATGGCGATCGTCGCTGTGCCAAGGACGATGAGCTCTGCGATGCCGCCGCAATTGAGCAGGTTGATGGCGAACTGCATCAGGATGCCCGCGGCATAGGCTGCTCCCGCACCGGTGGCGAGCTTGGGATCGTCTTGGAATGTCGTTGCGAAGGCATGGTGTGCCGCGCCACCCAGTAGGCCGAGTCCAAGGAATGCGAGGCATCCCAGAATCTCGAGCGCAAGCGGGCTCGTGGGGGACTGAATCTGAGTCAACCCCAAGATGGCGATGGGGACGGCGGTGCTGACAACTGCCCGAGGCCGGCCTTTGCGCTGTGCGAGCCCGAGCAGCGGCGCATATCCGATAAAGCCGAGCACGCTCGCACCTAGAATAAAGCCCTGTGCGAGCACAACACGTTCGGCGCCGGCGAGTAGCCCGACATTGACGTCGAAGCGAAACTCGGCGGCAAGGAAGGCGAAGGTGAAGAGCGCGAGTGCCAGAAGCGCGTTGATTTTAGGCCTGCTCAGGTTCAAGGACAGTCCTTTGGGTGGACGAATAATCGTGTCCTCGATTGTAGCGTTCCCGGGACGAGTGTGGCGATGGCGAAATCATATTGACTTAAACCGCAGGTAGAGGCCTGGGTTCACATCTACGAACCTAGGCATACGGAGTCATTTGACACATCTTGGTGGTACAGAATCACCGCAAAGGGGACAGGCACCTTTGTGGTGGTATGGCCCATCGACCAAGGAGGCCGTTATGTACGGAAACCACTTTGACAAGCAAACCCAACGCGAGCGTACCTGCTCGCTGGTTCACGGTACTTGGCGTTGTGCGGGTGCCAAAATCGCTTGCGCTGGCGCGTGTGCGCTTATGGTCGGCCAGCTGCTGCTGCCGAGCGTGGCGCTGGCGACGGAATGCGCCGATCTCGCCGCTGGGACGGATGAGGTTGCCGCGGCTCCGGTGACGCCGACGGTTGCGGAGGATACGGCTGCAACGACCGCACCAGCTGCTTCGACCGCGCCTGCAACCGATGCTGCTCCGGCGGCGCAAGCCACCGCTGAGCCTCAGCAGACGGCCCCGACTGGCGCCACCGATGAATCCAACGATGCGGCACCCGCTGAACAAAATACTCCCAGCGACAACGCCGCCACGCCGGCGAATGACGCCATCATGCCCTGCGGTGTGACCGATGTTGTTGGCGGCAGCGGCGTTAGGGTCAATATTACGGTGCGGAACAATTACACCGACATCAAGAAAGAAGAAACGATTGAGTATGTGAAGGGGATTGCCCTTGTAGATGGAGACCAGTCTGCTCTCGATGGTAGCGCTTTGACTTTTATCGGCCTGGGGGACTTGATCGTCCATGCGGCGTATGACAGTGCGAGCAATAAAACAACGCTTACCCTGGATATCAGCAAGATTCAGAGACAGAAGGAGGAGCAGAAGTACTTTACGGAGTACAAGGAGAATAAGTCCAAGATGACGACCACCTATGATGGATCCAAGCTTACGTATACGGGTACAGAGCCCGGGAATATCATCATCGGTGATCCGGACGACGCCTTTAAAGGAGACACCGAGGCGACCGGGAAACCCACTATTAACGAGATCCGGGATGACTACTACACCCGCACCCATGTCTACGAGAGGGCGTGCCTTGTTATCCCGGCAGCGGAATCAGAATCGGGATCCATCTCCTTTGCCAATGTTCAGAATACGAACTTCAATTGGCAGCTGGATACTGGTCCGCAGGCGACGGCAGGTGTCCCTAACTACGATGCAGATAAATACGAAATCGCTTATGAATGCTGGCAGGAATTTGAAAACAATGAACCCGTTGCTGCCTGGTATTCCGATAACGGCTCACATGGTTCCCTGCCGACTATTACAAAGTTTAAAAGCGGGAAAGAGTACGTGTATTCTCTTATGCTGAAGCCAAAAGACGGATATTCCTTCAGCGATGAAACCGTTGTTACCGTAAACGGGGAAACCGTAAAGTCGAGTCTAAGCGGAGAATTCCTGTATGTCCCTGCTATTAAAACAATTACGATGCCTGCTTCGTCGGAAAACGAAGCTCTTGAGAATCTAAACGTCAACGATGTGAAAACCGACTACGCGCCCGGCGAGGCGCCGCGCGCGACCGCGACGATCCCCGCCGCCGATGCCGACAAGTACGAGATCGCCTACGAGTGCTGGGAGGAAATGGATGGCAGCGACCCTGCGGAGCTCACGCCCGTTGCCTTCTGGTATTCCGACCCTGCCAAGTATCCGACGGGCGCGAGGAGGATCGAACACTTCGAAGAGGGCAAGTTCTACATGTACTCCGTTGAGCTGAGGCTCAAGGGCGACAATACCGTGGCCGATGACTGCATGATGTACGTCAACGGTCATTGGGCGCACCACATCAAGACCGTCAACGGCGTCTTCGCGCCCAATGCTGACAATATGCTGTGCGAGGCTCCGATTGATGAGTGGCGGGCAATCGACCTTATCGAGATTAACGGTGCCATGACCACCTTTAAGGCAGGCGATAGGCCGGTCTTTACGGCGGGTACTCCGGCGGGTTCCGACTCTATTCTCCAGTGCGAGTTCTGGACGGGCAGCGACGGCAGTGAGGTGAACTCCCAGAAGTTCTGGGATCAGAACATTACAAACCACATCGATGCTTTTAAGCCTGGCGTGACCTATCGCTACGGCATCTACCTCAAGTCCGCGCGCGGCTTCTACTTCACGCCCGACACCAAGCTGGTGATCAACGGCCAGGAGTGCGGCTACCAGGTCGCGGATAGCGTATCCGATGAGGACAGCGGCTGGATCTACACCCTGTGGCTCAACACCGATTTGACGTTTACGCCCGAAGCCACGCCGACCCCCGATCCGCAGCCTACGCCGGATCCCAAGCCGACGCCGCAGCCTGAGGTTAAGCCTGAGACCAAGCCCGAGGTGAAGCCCGCGGCCAAGCCGGCCACGACAACCGCCACGACCAAGACGGTTGAGAAAACCACGCAGGCCAAGAAGGGCGATGCTGTCCTGGCTACCACGGGGGATACCACCGCGATGACGGTCGCCGCCCTAGGCATCGCCGGCGCAACCGTAGCCGCCGCCGGCCTCGCCGCGACCAAGCGCCGCAAGCGCTAGGTTTTGGCGACGGCGCCCATCCTCGGCTTTCGCAAAATCTAAATCTGTAACACCAGGCCAGTAAAAATGGCTCTAGGTGTTACAGATTTAGATGAACGGTCCGGCCGTCAGCCTAATGTCTCGATTTATAACACCAAGCGGGATATTTGGCCTCTAACTGTTACAGATCGAGATGAACAGGCGGATGTTCGCACAATATCTTGATCTGTAACAACTACGAGGCTCAACAGGGTTTGGCTGTTACAGATTGAGACAAACGTCGGAATTGGTTCGCCGGCCAAGTCCCCGACCACCACAAAGGTGCATGTCCCCTTTGTGGTGATGGGTTGGCCGGCATAGAAAAAGTCCCCGCCGGGCGTGTGCTCGACGGGGACTTTGCCGTTTGATGGCTAGCGCTGTGGGTGATTACTCGCCCAGCAGGCTCTTGGTGATGGAAGCAGCGGCCTTCTTGCCGGCGCCCATCGCCAGAATGACCGTAGCGGCACCGGTGACGATGTCGCCGCCGGCCCAGATGCGGGGATCGGTGGTCTGGCCGGTCTCCTCGTCGGCAACGATGTAGCCCCACTTGTTGAGCTCCATCTTGCCGCCGATCTTGGCAGCGAAGGGGTTGGCGTTGGTGCCGATAGCCGAGATCGCGACGTCGCAGGGGATCTCCTCGATGGCGCCCTCGATGGGCACCGGGCGACGACGGCCGGACTCGTCGGGCTCGCCGAGCTCCATCTTCTGGACCTTGACGGCGCACACGGAGCCGTCCTCGCCAGCGACAAACTCGAGCGGGGAGACGAGCGGCAGGACCTCGACGCCCTCGGCCTTAGCATGGTGCAGCTCGGCGCGACGGCAGGGCATCTCGTCCTCGGTACGACGGTAGGCGATGATGGCGTGCTCGGCGCCCAGGCGCTTGGCGGTACGGACGGCGTCCATAGCCACGTTGCCGCCACCAAAGACGACGACGTTCTTGCCGTGCTTGGTGGGGGTGTCGTACTCGGGGAACTTGTTGGCCTTCATCAGGTTCACGCGGGTGAGGTACTCGTTGGCGAAGAAGACGTTGGGCAGGTTCTCGCCGGGGACGTTGAGGAACTTGGGCAGGCCAGCGCCGGTCGCCACGTAGATGGCGTCGAAGCCCTGCTCGAACAGCTCCTCGGCCGTGGCCATGTTGCCCACGACGGAGTTGTACTCAAACTTGACGCCCATGTCCTCCAGGCCGTCAATCTCGCGCTTGACGACTGCCTTGGGCAGACGGAACTCGGGGATGCCGTAGACCAGCACGCCGCCGCCGGTAAAGAATGCCTCAAAGACGGTGACGTCAAAGCCGTTGCGGGCGAGCTCGCCGGCGCAGGTGATGCCGGACGGGCCGGAGCCGACGACGGCGACCTTCTTGCCGTTCTTGGGGGCCATCTTGGGCGTGGAGGCGAGCTCGGGGCGGTCACCCAGGAAGCGCTCGAGCTGGCCGATGGCCACGGGCTCGGACTTCTTGCCACGGATGCACTTGCCCTCGCACTGGTTCTCCTGCGGGCAGACGCGGCCGCAGATGGCGGGAAGCATGGAGTCCTCGCGGATGGTATCGAGGGCGCCGCCAAAGTCCTTCTCGCGGATCTGCTCGATAAAGCGGGGAATGTTGATGTTGACGGGGCAGCCCTCGACACAGAACGGCTTCTTGCAGTTGAGGCAGCGCTCGGCCTCGGCCAGCGCCATCTCCTCGGTGAAGCCCTTGTCGACGGGGCGGAAGTCGCAGGCGCGCTCGGCAGCCGGCTCCTCGTTATCGGGGGTGCGGGGCGACTTCATATCGGCAACGAAACGACCGTTAACTAGTGGCATGCGCAGCTCTTTTCCTCATAGGCCTTGAGGGACTCGCCCTCTTCGGAACGGTAAGCGGCCTGGCGGGCACGAAGGTCATCCCAGTCGACCAGGGTGGCATCGAAGTCGGGGCCGTCGACGCAAGCGAACTTGGTCACGCCGCCCACCTCGACGCGGCAGCAGCCGCACATGCCGGTGCCGTCAACCATGATGGGGTTGAGCGACGCGGTGATGGGGGTGTCGTACTTCTGGGCGGTGAGGGTCGAGAACTTCATCATCGGAACGGGGCCGACGCAGAAGACCTGGCTCACGGCCTTGTCCTGCAGCAGGCGCTCCAGCGGAGCGGTGACAACGCCCTGCTCGCCGTAGGAGCCGTCATCGGTGGTGATATGGATGTGGTCCTCGTCGAGGAGCTCGCGGAACTGGTCCTCCATGAGCAGGAGGTCCTTGGTGCGGGCGCCCATGATGGCGTGGACCTCGTGGCCGGTCTCGACCAGGTGCTTGGCGACCGGGAAGGCAATTGCCAGGCCGACGCCGCCGCCAATGACGGCGCAGGGGCCCTCGGCCATCTCGGTGGGAACGCCCAGCGGGCCCACGACGTCGCGCAGTGACTCGCCGGCCTCATAGGTGGAAAGCATCTCGGTGGTCTTGCCGATCACCATGAAGATGAACTCGACCCAGCCCTCGTCACCGTTCCAGCCGGCCAGGGTAAACGGGACACGCTCGCCCGTCTCGTTGGCGCGAACCATGAGGAACTGTCCAGCGTGCGCATGCTTGGCGATTGCGGGCGCCTCGATGCGGAACTTGAACACCTTCTCCGAGAACTGCGTCTTCTCCAGGATCTTATACATAGAACCCCTCTCTTGTTAGGGCGGCCGAACCGTGCCTCCACGGAAATGGACGGCAGCCCGAATAAAACCGTACGCGCACAGGCGTTGTGCAGACATACGGTGCAAATTATACCCTCATGGGCATGTCGCTTGCGTGTATCTTCGGCAGGTGGGAAAAGTGACCTGCCAAAAAGGGACAGGTTTATTTTGGTAGGTTTTATCAGGCAAAACGGCAAAGGGGGCCGGCTTCGCGCTTTGGTGAGGCCGGCCCCCTTTGGGGCGCTGCATATGTATGGCGACGCAGGGTTTATTGCGGTGTGACCACCGTGGCGTTTCCGCAGATAAAACCTGCCAAAATAAACCTGTCCCTTTTTGGTAAACCTGTCCCTTTTTGGTAGGTTTTAGTGCTTGCCGTTGGCGGAGGCGGCGCCGTTGACGTGGTCGCGGGCATAGACCACGCCGTGCACGATCGCCAGGCCGGCGGCGTCGGCCGCGCGGGCGCAGGTGTCCTGAAAATCCTCGGCCTCGCGGGCGCGCAGCTGCTTGAGCACGTAGTCGGCGACAGCCATCTTGCCGGGAGGGTTGCCGATGCCGGTGCGGATGCGGCTGAAGTCGCGGCTGCCCATCTTGTCGATGATGGAGCGCAGGCCGTTGTGGCCGGCGTGGCCACCGCCCACCTTAACACGTACGTCGCCGGCGGGAATGTCGAGCTCGTCGTGAATCACGAGCAGCTCCTCGGCCTTGATCTTGTACTCGCGGCAGAGCTTAGAGATGGGGCCGCCCGAGGTATTCATATACGACTGCGGCTTGACCAGCACGATCTGGCGCCTGCCGCCTTCTTCCTCGGCATCGTTGATATTGATGAGCGCGACCTCGGCGCCGGCCTGGTTTTTCCAGTACGTGACGCCGGCCTGACGGGCCAGCTCGTCGATCGCCTTAAAGCCGGCGTTGTGGCGGGTCTCGGCATATTCCTCGCCCGGGTTGCCAAGCCCGGCAACCATGCGAATCTTAAGCGGCTGTGCAGCTGCCATATTTGTCCTTCCGTTACACAAATAGTTCAATCAACGACAAAGGCTACCACGCCCGCCGAAGGCGAGGAAAGGTTGCAGCAAAGTCATTTCAGAAAACAGCTGCCCCGAGACAGCAGGAAGCCCCGGACACGCCGGGAGGGGTTATCAAAGCGAACATCCCGCAGCCGCAAAGCGGCGAGGACGTTCGCGTGATAACCCCGCAGGCGTGTCCGGGGCTTCCGGAGGGATGCGAGGGTCGAGCGACTACAGCGCGAAGTCGCCGCCGACGAGTGTGGAGACGGGCTCCTCGTGGTAAACGGCGGAGATGGCCTGAGCGAACTCCTCGGCGACCGAGATGGTCTTGATCTTGCCGCCGACCTCGACGGGAATGGCATCGGTGACGACGCACTCGACGATGGGGGCATCGTTCAGGCGCTCGATGGCCGGACCGGAGAAGATGCCGTGGGTGGCGCAGACGTAGATGTCGCCAGCGCCCATTGCCTTGAGCTCCTTGACGTTGGCGCACAGGGTGCCAGCGGTGTCGATCATGTCGTCGTTGATGATGCAGGTCTTGCCCTTGATGTCACCGATGATGCCCATGACCTCGGCGGCGTTGTGGCGCGGACGGCCCTTGTGGGCGATGGCCAGGTCGCAGCCGAGCATGTCGGACAGCTTCTTGGCGGCCTTGGCGCGGCCCACATCGGGGGAGACGACAACCAGGTTGTCGGTGTCGAAGTGCATGTCGTTGTAGTACTGGCCAAACAGCGGCAGTGCGGACAGGTGGTTAACCGGGATATCGAAGAAGCCCTGGATCTGGCCCTGGTGCAGGTCGAGGGTGATGATGCGGTTGACGCCGGCGCGCTCGAGCAGGTTGGCGACGAGGCGGGCGGTGATGGGCTCGCGCGGGCCGGCCTTGCGGTCCTGGCGGGCATAGCCGTAGTGGGTGATAACGGCGGTGATGGAGCGGGCGGATGCGCGCTTGGCAGCGTCGGTGGCGATGAGCAGCTCCATGAGCATGTCGTTGACGTTGCCGCCGGCCACGGACTGAATCAGGAAGACGTCGGCGCCGCGGACGGTCTCGTCGTAGCGGGCGTAAATCTCACCGTTGGCGAACTGCTTTAGCGTAAGGCCCGAAAGCTCGACCCCAAGGTACTCAGCGATCTTCTGAGCGAGGGGACGGTTGGAGGAACCGGAATACACGCGGATGGACTTGCGCATATTCTCCGACTTCTCGGGATCATTAATCGGCATTACCCTTCTCCTTTATATCGAATGCCATATAGATGCCTTGTTGCATTGTAACCGCGCGACGGGGTTAATCGGGTCTTGATAACGTCTTTACCGTCAACGGACACGAACCGACCACTCATCCGGCCGCGCAGGTCAGCATAGAAAAAGGAGCCGCCCCCATGGGAACAGCTCCTTAGATGCTTGGTAAAACGTTATACCTCGTCGTCCTCGTGCAGACGGCGGCGATAATCGGCGGCCCAGCCCTCAATGTTTACCTGACGGGCACGGCCCAGGCCGAGTGCGTCGGCCGGGACCGGCTCGGTGATGACGGAGCCGGCGGCCACGAGCGCGCCGTCGCCAATCTGGGCGGGCGCGACCATCATGGTGTCGGAGCCGATGAAGGCATCCTTGCCGATGACGGTCTTGTGCTTGTGCACGCCGTCGTAGTTGCAGGTGATGGAGCCAGCGCCCACGTTGACGCCGGGGCCCATGGTGGTGTCGCCGATGTAGGACAGGTGCGGCACCTTGGAGCCCTCGCCGATCGTGGACTTCTTGATCTCCACGTGCGTGCCGGCCTTGGAACCGTCGAGCATGTGGGTGCCCGGGCGCAGGTAGGCGCGCGGGCCGCAGTCGACGCCGTTCTCGATGACGGCCTCGATGGCGATGGTCTCATCGATGGTGCAGCCGCTGCCGACGGTGGTGTCGGTGAGACGGCTGTTGGGGCCGAGCTGGCACTCCTCGCCCACGGTGACGTGGCCGATCAGGTGCGTCTGCGGCCACACGACGGTGTCGCGGCCGATGGTGGCGTCGGGGCCGATCCAGGCCTGCGTGGGGTCGATGAAGGTAACGCCCTCGGCCATCCAGTGCTCGTTGATGCGGTCGCGCGCAATGGCGGTGAGCTGCGCGAGCTGAATGCGGCTGTTGACGCCCAGGCCGTCGCGGTAGTCGTCACAGTGGAAGATGGAGACCGCCTGGCCGTGACCCTTGAGGATTTCGAGCATGTCGGGCAAGTAGTACTCGGACTGCGCGTTGTCGTTGCCAATCTCGTTGATGTGGGCGGCGAGCTGCGCGCCGTCGAAGGCGTAGCAGCCGGCGTTGCACTCGAGCAGCGTGGCGGCCTGCTCGGGCGTGCAGTCCTTCTGCTCGATGATGCGCTCGATCTGACCGTCGGCACCCAGCTTGATGCGGCCGTAGCCAAAGGGATCGGGCGGGGTCATGGTCATGACGGTGCAGGCGAGCTCGCCGGTAGCGACGGTCTGCGCGAACTTGGCGACGGTGTCGGCAGTGATGAGCGGCAGGTCGCCGTTGAGCACGACGACGGGACCCTCGGCGATGCCGCAGGCCTCGAGTGCGACCTTCACGGCGTGACCGGTGCCCAGGCGCTCGGTCTGCTCGACGCACTCGACCTTGGTGGCGCTGCTGGCGTAGGCGCCGTCGATAAGGGCGCGCATCTCGTCGGCGTGGCTGCCGATGACGACCACGACGCGGCTGCAGCCGGCCTTGATGGTGGCGTCGACGATCCACTGGACCATGGGCTTACCCAGGATCTTGTGCGAAACCTTGCAGTGGTTCGACTTCATGCGGGTGCCCTCGCCGGCGGCGAGGATAATTGCAGTTGCGTCCATGTGATCTCCTGTTACGTTATAGAGACGTGTGTTTGGAAACGATACACGGCGCAATATGATACCGCAGGCATATGATGAGCGCGTAACGATTGGCGCATGGCGGCCGATGTCGGTGTCGCCGGTGTGGCGTTTGCGCTGGTTGTGTATGGTGTCGGCGGCGCTGCGGCGTTGACGTTTGAGCGAAGGGACGGGGGTGCCCGTGGACATCACGCGAGAGGAATCGGGCAGTGGGCCTGTCGCGGCATTCTCGATGTCGCACCCGGCGGTGCCGGCGCTCTATATGGTGCTGACGCTGGGACTCACCATGTTCTCGATGCAACCGGTGCTGATTGCGCTGTCGCTTGCGGGCGGGCTGGCGTACGGGTTTGCGACGCGCGGCGTGGCGCGTACGCTGGGGGCGCTTCGCTGGCAGCTGCCGGTGATTTTGATCATCGCGCTGGTCAATCCGCTGTTTAGCGCCTCAGGCTCGACGGAACTGTTCCGCATTGGCATACGCGCGGTGTATCTGGAGAGCATGGTATACGGATTGTGCATGGGCGGGCTGTTTGTGGCGAGCGTGCTGTGGTTTGAGGCCGCGGCGTCGATGCTTAGCTACGATAAGGTGCTCGCGCTTTTGGGCAACGCCGCGCCGGTGGTCGCGCTCATGATTTCGATGTGCATGCGGCTGATTCCGCAGTTTCTGCGCCGCGGACGTACGGTGCTGACAGTGCAGGATGCGATTGATGTGCCGGGGCGCGCGCCGGCCGACCCCGTGCGCTCGCGCCTGCGGGCATCGAGCGTGTTGATGGGTTGGGGTATGGAAGATTCGCTGGAGCGTGCGGACGCCATGCGCTCCCGTGGGTGGGGCGCCGCGACGCGCCGCACGACGTACGCGCGGTATCGGCTGGGGCGCGGCGATGTTGCCGCGCTGGTTGGGCTTGCGGTGTTTGGTACCGCTGCGGTAGTGGTGGCGTGGGTTGCGACGACGCAGTATTCGTTTTACCCGCAGCTTTCGGTACCGGCGCCGTGGCCGGGCTATGTTGTATGCGCGGCTTGGATGGCACTGCCTTGCGTGCTGCACGCGGTTGACGAAAAGAGGTTTGGCTGATGACTCGGTTGGACGGGAACATGATGGCGGGCGTGGTGCGCGGCTCGGATGAGCCGGCGATTGAAGTGCGCCGCCTGCGCTTTGCCTACCCTGGGGCCGAGGCGCCGGTGTTCGGGAAGCTCGACTGGCGGGTTTCGCAGGGCGCGTTTGCGCTGCTCGTTGGTGGTACCGGGTCGGGTAAGTCGACGCTGCTCTCGCTGCTCAAGCCCGAGATTGCGCCGACGGGTGAGTGTACCGGCGAGCTGCGCGTGCTGGGCGAGAGCGTTGCCGACATGGATGTTCGGGCGTCTGCGGAGCGCGTGGGCTATGTGTTTCAGGATCCCGAGAACCAGATCGTGTGCGAGACCGTGTGGCACGAGATGGCATTTGGCCTGGAAAATCTGGGTATGTCGCGCGACGAGATGCGCCGTCGTGTAGCAGAGACTAGCTATTTCTTTGGGCTGGAGGATTGGCTCCACCGCGATACTGACACGCTTTCGGGGGGACGCAAGCAGCTGCTGTCCTTGGCGGCCGTGCTGGCGTTGCGCCCGCGCGTGCTGCTGCTCGATGAGCCCACGTCCCAGTTGGATCCCGTCGCCGAGAAAAATTTTCTGCATGCGCTGTTTCGCGTGAATCGTGAGCTGGGCTGCACGGTTGTTGTGGCAACGCACCAGCCGCGCCCGATGCTCGAATACGCGACGTGCGCGTATCGGATCGAGGGCGGCAGCGTGCACGAGGTGGCTGACATCGCCTCCTTGGGGCATCGCGAAGAGCTATTTTCCGACGAGATGCCGGGGTGGGGTGGCTCACGGCGTGCAAAAAACGGAATTTTCAGCAACGTTGGTGGCCAGCAGGGGTCTTTTGACCCGCGTGCGGGCGCTGCGGGTGCAAAAAGGGGACTGAAATCGGACAAAATGGCTGAATTTGAGGCGCAAATCTTGCCTCAAGACGACTCGGGGACGCCATCGCGCGCCGGCGGATGCCGAATATTCCCAAAAATGCACGCTGGGTCGGCTACCACCCTGGCAGGAAGCTGGTTTCGCTACGATCGGGCGTCCGGCTGGGTGCTGCGCGGACTCGATGCGGCGTTTTCGGCTGGCGCGGTGCATGCGATTGTGGGCGGTAACGGCTGCGGCAAGTCGACATTGCTTTCGGTGCTGGCTAAGACGGCCAAGTTGCAGCGCGGGCGCATGGAGCGTGCGGCGGGATCGGCGGCGCTGCTGCCTCAGAACCCCAAGGCGTTGCTGGTTGCCGAGACGGTGCGCGACGAGCTGATGGAATGGGCTTCGACCTGCGGGTACGACGAGGCCATGGCACAGGGGCGCGCGGCAAGTCTGGGGCTCGCGGACCTGGGGGAGCGTCACCCCTATGACCTTTCGGGCGGACAGCGCCAACTGCTTGCGTTGGCAAAGCTGCTGCTGATCGGCCCCGAGCTGCTATTGCTCGATGAGCCCACCAAGGGTCTGGACTTGGACAGCCGCCGCACCATCGCCCGCGCCCTGCGAGACCATGCGCAGTCTGGCGGCACCGTCATCATGGCCACGCACGACCTGGACTTTGCCGAGCAGGTCGCCGACGAAATCGCCATGATGTTTGACGGCGAGATCGCCTGCATGGAGCCGCCGACCGACTTCTTTGCCGACAACGTGTTTTATAGGGCGTGATGTAATGGCGGATTATCGCGTCTCGCGCCTACTTGCAAAAATGGAAATCCCGCTGCTGCTGGCGGTTCCCGCAGTGATGACTGCGGCGTTGCTGGCGGGCGTTGAGCAGGCGGCGCTTGCCATGCTGGTTGTGGTGGCGCTGGTGCTTGCGCTGTTCTTTGCGGGCTACGAGGCGTCGCGCCCCGGCCTGCGCCAGATTATGCCAACACTGGTTCTGGCGGCGTTGGCTGCGGCGGGGCGTATCTTGTTCGGTCCCATTCCCGACTTTAAGCCCGTGAGCGCCATCGCCATTATCGCGGGGGCGACGCTTGGACGCCGCAACGGGTTTATGGTCGGCGCGCTGGCGGCGCTGACCAGCAATTTCTTTTTTGGGCAGGGTATGTGGACGCCGTGGCAGATGTATGCCTGGGGACTCGTCGGCTATGTTGGCGGCGCCCTGGCGCATGCGGGTGCGTTCGACCGTGCGGATGGGACCGTGCGCATGCCGGTATTACTTGCGTATGGCTTTGCATCGGGCCTGCTCTATGGTGCCGTAATCAACGCATACGACATCATCGGTTTTGTGCAGCCGCTCACGTGGGCGGGCGCCGTGGCGCGTCTCGCCACCGCCGTACCGTTCGATATCACACACGGACTCGCGACCTGCGTGTTTTTGGCCGCCCTGTACAAGCCCTGGTGTCGCCGCATCAACCGAGTCGTCGTGAAGTACGGGCTGTAGGGCTGGTTGTGCCGGGGCGGGAATCAATACTGTCGAAGCACCATTTCAAAACTATGTCGGTTTACGGGGCTAGATTGGCGCGGGCCGACCATACCAGCATTTTTCGAAAAAGGGCACGCCGTCTACCTGCGGTTTTATTATTCTGGAATTGCGTATGGTTGGGGGTTCGCGATTCAGCCCCGTAAACCGGCATAGTTTTGGAATGGCCGGCTTATATGACGGGCATCGTGGCCCTCAAGAGCCAAATTGATCCGTTTTCTTCCGCCTCCAGACGTCCCCGGGGAATCAGCTGAACCCGCCCGCCACGAAATCGGCCTATCTACTACGTTTGGCCCGACATCCCCAAGCACAATCGCATTTTATGAAAAACCGCAGGCTTTCTACCTGCGGTTTTCTTTTTGCGCTGTTCGCTATGGTTGAGGGTAGTGGCTTAAACGTAGTAGATGGGCCAGCTTCGTGGCAAGCGGGCCGCGTGGATGCCCTCGCGAGGTGAAAATGATCCCCTTTCCTCCGTCCCCGAGGGATCATTTGGGGTTAGAGCTCAAGGGCGAGGGTAACGGGGCAGTGGTCGCTGCCAAAGATGTCGCCGCGGATGTCGGTGTCGCGCACGTTGTCGGCGATTGCGTCGCTCACCAGGAAGTAATCGATGCGCCAGCCAGCGTTGTTTTTGCGAGCATTAAAACGGTAACTCCACCAGCTGTAGACGCCCTCGACGTCGGGGTTTGCCGCGCGCCAGGTATCGGTAAAGCCGGCATCGAGCAGCTCGGTAAACTTGCCGCGCTCTTCGTCCGAAAAGCCCGCATTGCCGCGGTTGGACTTGGGGTTCTTAAGGTCAATCTCCTCGTGCGCCACGTTAAAGTCTCCGCAGGTTACGATGGGTTTTCCGGTCTCGCGCTCAAGCGCGCTCAAAAAGCCGCGGTAGGCATCGTCCCACGCCATGCGCACATCGATGCGCGCGAGCTCGTTTTGGGCGTTGGGCGTATAGACGTCGACAAACCAGAACTTATCGAACTCGAGCGCGCAGACGCGGCCCTCGGTTGCGGCCTGGGCAACGAGCTCGGCCGCCTCACCCTCGGCGGCGTAGGGCAGCAGTGCGTCGGCATGCAGCACGCGCAGCGGTTCCTGGCGGCTAAAGACCGCGGTGCCCGAGTAGCCCTTGCGCTCGGCGTAGCTCCAGGTTTGGTGATAGCCGGGCAGGTCGATATCGACCTGGCCCTCTTGCAGCTTGGTCTCTTGCAGCGCCAAGATGTCGACATCGAACTCCTGCGCGATCTGGATAAAGCTCGGGTCCTTTTTGAGCACGGCGCGCAGGCCGTTGACGTTCCACGAGGCGAAAGTGTAAGTCTGAGGCATGGTGTCCTTTCGACGGGGTTGGCAGGCTTAAGATTAGCGCAACAAGGGCGCCGGCGGGCTCCGCGTGTGCCGACTCAAAGGCTGCGTGCATGACATCGCCCGACGCGGTCCGACCAACAAGGACGGAGGACTCATATGACGCAGGCAATATCGGACCCCAAGCAGGCCTCCGCGGCGCTGGCGGAGCTGTTCGACGCCCACGAGCGCGTGGTTTTCTTTGGCGGCGCGGGCGTTTCCACGGCGAGCGGCATTCCCGATTTCCGCAGCGTGGACGGCCTGTATCATCAGCAGTTTGCCTATCCGCCCGAGACCATGCTCTCGCACAGCTTTTACGAGGCGCATCCGGCCGAGTTCTTCGACTTCTACCGTACCAAGATGATCGCGCTTGGCGCCAAGCCCAACCGCTGCCACACCAAGCTGGCCGAGCTGGAGCGGGCCGGCAAGCTGGATGCGGTGGTGACGCAAAATATCGACGGTCTGCATCAGATGGCAGGCTCGCAGCGCGTGTTTGAACTGCACGGCTCGGTCCACCGCAACATTTGCCAGGCGTGCGGCGCGGTCTATAGCGCCGAGTGGATTTGCGCGCGCGAGCACGAGGGTGCCGCGGGTGTGCCCGTGTGCCCCGCGTGCGGTGGTCGCATCAAGCCCGATGTGGTGCTCTACGAGGAGCCGCTCGACGAGCGCGTACTTACCGGTGCCGTTGCCGCCATCGCCGCGGCCGATGCCCTCATTGTGGGCGGAACCTCGCTCGTGGTGTATCCGGCGGCGGGCCTTACGCGCTACTTTACCGGCGATACGCTGGCCATTTGCAATCTTGCTCCCACCGATCAGGATACAAATGCCGACCTGCTGATTTCTTGCGACATCGCGGCTGCGTTTGCGTTCTAGCCCGCGCGCGCGGATACAATAGAAAGACTGATTGCAAAGCGGCCCCGCCGCCAGCGCCCAGGCGCGGCGGCGCGGGCATTTTAGGAGGATGTTCATGGCGAACGATAGCAAGACATGGCGGTGCGGAAAGTACGAGCTCAGCTTTGACCGTCCGCGCATCATGGGCGTCCTCAACGTGACGCCCGATTCGTTTAGCGACGGCGGCGAGCACTTCGATGCGGATGCCGCTATCGAGTACGGCCTAGCGATGCTCGATGCCGGCGCTGACATCATCGACGTGGGCGGCGAGTCCACGCGCCCCGGCTTTACCCCGGTCAACCCCGACGAGGAGGCTCGTCGCGTGCTGCCCGTGGTGCGCTCGCTGGCCAAAGAGGGCGCCATCGTCTCGATCGACACGCGTCACGTGGCGGTTGCCAAGGCTGCCGTGCGCTGCGGCGCCTCGATCGTCAACGACGTGACGGGCTTCACCGACCCCAAGATGGTCGAGTTTGTCGCAACGAGCACCTGCGGCGTCATCGTGATGCACGCCGGCGAGGTCGCGGCGCCCACCCGCACGCATGCAACGGTGCAGCTCGATACCTCGGCCGCGGCGTTTGTTGCCGAGAAGGCGCGCGAGGCGGCCGCCGAGGCTGCGCGCGAGGCCGAGAAACCGGCTCGCCGCCGTCGCGGCAAGCTGCTGGGCGAGCCCAAGACGGAGGCCAAGCTTCCGGGCGGCGTGGTGCAGCCTTCGCTGCCGTTTGGCGATCCGGAGCCCACGCCCGAGCCCGCGTCCACGCCCGCGGACGAGCAGAAGCAGGAGGCATCGGCCGCCGAGCAGGCCGCCCCTGTCGCCGAGCCCGCCGCGACCCCCGAGCCCACGCCGGAGCCCAATGACCACCTGGCGGCCATGATGCGTCGCAGCGCCCGCCGCGAGGAGGCCTACGTGCCCACCTCTCAACTCCGTCGCTTTACCCTGCCCGATTCGGCGCCCATCATGCGCCGCGTCATGGGCTTTCTGTCCGACCAGGCCCGCACGCTCATCCATGCCGGCGTGTCGCGCGACCGCATCTGCATCGATCCCGGCCCGGGCTTTGGCAAGACGGCCAACGAGGATATCGTCATCCAGCGCGAGACCGCCAAGATGGCATCGCTGGGCTATCCGCTCATGTGCGCCGTGTCGCGCAAGCGTTTTGTGGGCACCGTCTCGGGCGTGACCGAGGCCGCCGCGCGCGATGCCGCCACGTTTGGCGTGTGCCTGGGCGCCATCCAGGCCGGTGCCAACATCGTGCGCGTGCACGACGTCACCGGCTTCGCGCAGTTCCTGAACGGTTACTGGGCTGTCGCCAAGCCGCAGCCGCGCCGCGCGTTTGTGGCCGTGGGCTCCAACCTGGGGCATCGCTGCGATAACATCCGCGCCGCGCGTGACATGATCGCCGAGATCCCGCTCACCTGCGTGTCCAACTGCTCGCGCATCTACGAGAGCGAGCCGGCTTACGAGACGCGCCAGGACGCGTTTGCCAACGCCGTTATCGAGATCAAGACCGAACTGGCGCCGCTGGTGCTGCTTGACGAGCTGCAGAAGATCGAGCTCGAGCTGGGCCGCGACCGCTCCAAGAAGGCTAAGGTCAACGGCCCGCGCACCATCGACCTGGACCTGCTGTGGATGGATGGCGAGACGCACGGCGGCAAGAAGCTGCGCCTGCCGCATCCGCTCATTGGCGAGCGCGACTTTGTGCTGGTGCCGCTCGAGGACCTGATGCACGACCCGGCGCGGTTCTTCCGCTTCAACGGTGTCGATGTCAAGGAGCCCGAGGACCGCGTGGGCCATATCGTGGGCGAATTGGGGCGTATGTAGATGATTGAGATGAATACTGTAGCCGCCGGCACCGAGCTCGATGCCGCGCGCGACGCGGGCCGCGAGGGTGCGTCTGCGGGTTGGTGTGCTTGGAGTGCGGGCGAGGCGTCGTTAACGTTTTCGCTGGTCGTGCGACCGGACGTGAATATGCATGCCTTCCAAGGCCTGCCGTTTGTGGCCGCGATGGGTATGATGGACGCGCTGGTGGGCACGGCCTCGACGCCGGGGCTGGGCCTTGCCGGCAAGGTGGGCATTGAGTGGCCGAGCAACATCGTGTGCGGCGCGCCCGCGTTTGAGACGTCGTTCGCGCGTGTCGCCGTGAACGGTGGCGCCGGCGCCGCGGGCATGTTCGGTGCCGTGACGGTGGATATTGAGCGCACGGCGCTGAGCGAGCTTGGCGTGGATGCGGCCGATGAAGCGCTGGTCGAGGCATTGGCCGCCGCCGTGCTGACCCGCGTGGACGCTTGGGCAGTTGTTGCCAACACGCCGCAGGGCGCGGCTGGCCCGCTGGCTCCGGTGCTTGCCGAGTACTTCGACATGGTGCCGTTGCTGGGCCGCCAGGTTGCGGCGGTGTCGCCCAACGGCTTGCCGCTTGCGGTCGGCGTGTTTGCGGGCCTGGACATATGGGGCCGCGCGACCATCAAGACCGATGCCGGCGAGCAGGAGTTTCCGCCCGAGGCCGTGCGCATCCGCGGCCTGTAGCGCGCGGCGTTCGCGTCCAAAGACAACAATGACAACAAGACCCTCCTCGGCCTGTGCCGGGGAGGGTTTCGCCTATCTGGGGAATGGGTTGCCAGCGCACTATTCCTCAAAACTGAAAAATTTTCGTTTTTGAGGAATAGGAAACATGCACGATATCGCTGCGCTGGGCGTATTCGAGGAGTCTCTATTCCTCAAAATTGAAAATTTTTCAGTTTTGAGGAATAAGCTTGGCGAACGTTTGCGGGGACTGTGGCATCGGGCGTGCTCGACTTAAGCTCCTGCCTTACCCCAGCTCCTGCATGCGGCGGTAGATTTCGCAGATGCCCTTAATGGTAAGTTGTCCGTCGATCATGTCGAAGGCGTCGGTCGAATCGGCGACGATGCTGGCGAGGCCGCCCGTGGCGATAACGGTGGCGTCCTCGCGGCCCAGCTCGCGCTTCATGCGCGCGACCAGGCCCTCGGCCATAGCCGCGGCGCCCACGACGGCACCGACCTTGATGCACTCTTCGGTATCGCGGCCGATGGCATGCTCGGGCGCCTCGAGCGGAACGCTGGCGAGTTTGGCGGCACGGGCGGCGAGCGCATCCATGGAGATGCGGATGCCCGGTGCGATTGCTCCGCCAATGTAATAGCCGTCCTCGTCGATAACGTCGATATTGGTCGCGGTGCCAAAGTCCACCACGATTGCCGGCGCGCCGTAGAAGGTCTCGGCAGCGACGGCGTTGGCGATGCGGTCGGCACCAACGGCCTGGGGGCGCGCCGCGCGCAGCTTGGTCACGGCGGCCGTCTGCGGCCCGATGACGATGGCGTCTGCGGCAATGCGGTCGGCCACGGCGTGCCACTCGCGCGAGAGCTGCGGCACCACGCCCGCAAAGGCGATCGCGTCAACCGTATCGAGCGAGAGGCCGTACATCTTAAAGAAACCCATCAGGCGCACGTGGATCTCGTCGGCGGTATAGGAGCGGTCGGTGGGCATACGCCACGACTGCACCAGCTCGTCTCCGTCAAACAGGCCCATGGCCGTCTGCGTGTTTCCCATATCGATAGCGAGCAGCATGTCTACTCCCGGTGTCGGCATAAAAGGACGCGCACCATTGTATACGTGCCATCGACGGCGCTCGGCTGTGATTCGTTTACGGTGATAAGGGCTGAGAGGTTTAAATATGAAGGAATTATGCTCTACGAGATTTTCCTTGCCGTTTACCGAACTCCCACGTAATATTCTTTCTTGCGCACATGAGGCGCCCAGACATTGCGGGGTGGAGCAGTCTGGTAGCTCGCCGGGCTCATAACCCGGAGGTCGTAGGTTCAAATCCTGCCCCCGCGACCAAGACTTTTAGCAGCTCAGAGGCATTGTTCCTCTGGGCTGTTTTCTTTTTTTGACTTTCAATCTTGGTCGAATTTTGGTCGAAATCAATTTTAAACAGCCTATTTTGAACAGGGCGCCTGCCTGAACCAGCCAGCACAGAAACAGAGGGTAGGGATTACGGGTTGTAGGATGCCGACGGACAAGCACCATGCTGCCTCAAATCCGCATGGAGCTTGTCCGGGGCCGCCTCTTTGCCTCAAGGCGGGCAGTGAACTCAGGCAATCGAGCCTCTTCGCATTTGTTCTCTAGGAACTGAGCGACACGCTCCTCGCAATTAATGTTGCCGTTATATGCGGAATATCAGAAGAGAGATCGCAGGGCGTAAGTCAGTGCATGAAGGGCTGCCCGTCGTTTTGATAATGACATAATTAAGCGGCAAACTAAAGCGATCGGAGCGACCATGATTCTTGATAGCCTGCGTAACAGCGCGTCTTTTAATGAAACCGACCGAGCTATTGCTACCTATCTGCTCAATCATACCGGCGACCTTAAGACCCTCACTATGGCAAAGCTCGCACAGGAGACTTATACTTCGAACGCGACTATCATCCGCTTTTGCAAGAAACTGGGCCTAAGCGGCTATCGAGAGTTGATCATGCAACTCATCCAGGAGATAAGCGGGGATTATCTTCTGGCTGCCACCGTTGATCGCAACCGTCCTTTTGACAGCACCGACTCAATTGAGGCCATCGAGGGTAACCTTGCGAATCTCTTGAAGGGCATCATAGATCAAACGAAAATCGAGCTCGATAGCGCCAAATTAAGCATAATCGCTAAGGCGGTTCTTAGCGCCCCACGAATTTACATCTTTGCTAAAGGGGAAAGCTACCTGGCGGGATGCATCTTTCGCAACAATCTTCTTAAGCTCGATCGTCATGTCACCATGGCAGACGACGGAGGCCTGCAGACGCTGCATGTTAAAAACGGCAAGCCCGGCGACCTGTTTTTATTCCTAAGCTACAGCGGCATTCACTATGACTATTCCAAATACGCCGCCACTCTTTCCGAACGCGGAGTCAAGCCGTGTTTAATTACGGCGTTTTCTGATTCGGTGCTCGCCAAGCAATGCGATACTGTCTTGCCCATTCCAAAATCAGAACGCGTGATTGGAAAGGTGGCCAATTACTCTTCTTTGATTTCGCTCACGTATACGCTTCAGGTTATTTATTCGCTTATATTCAATCAGGACTATCAAGAGAACTATCGTGTAAAACGCGAGGCCGATTCGTTCATCTTCACGAGTTTTGCTGAGATCTAGGCATATAAAAGATGGCCCCAAGGCAATTTTGCCTTGGGGCCATCTTTTGCGCTTTTGGTATTTGGGCGGTTCCTTTACTTCAGCTCAGGCCAATAGCCCTTGTTCGCCTCGATCATGTCGTCCAAGACTTCCTTAGCCACGCGTGCTGAGGGAATCGTGCGATTGAGGGTGAAGGCTTCGAGTGCCTTCTGGTAGGAACCTTCGATAACGGCTTCGACCACAAGGCCTTCACAGGCATCCTGCTGTTCGATAAGGCCCTTATAGAAGCGGGGAATCTTCCCGACGCGAATCGGTTCGGCTCCTCGATCAGTGATGTACGCCGGAACCTCGACTGTCGCGTCGTCCGAGAGGTTCTCGATTGCACCATTGTTGGGTACAATCACCAGCTGGCGATGGCGCAGGTCTTTTGCCAGAGACTTGACGACATCGACAATGAACCTGCCGTGGACGCCTACATAGAACTGCGTGAGATCTACCTTTTCACCACGCTTAAGCGCCGCAGATGCATCGAAGATGCGCTTTTCGCGGCCGTTTACAACCTGCATGCCACGCGTGTTATTGATGTCCATGTACTCCACGCAGGCATCGGGCAACAGGTAATACTGGTAATAGGTGTTGGGGAGGTAATCCTGGAATAGCGTAGAAATCGTTGCCGCATTCTTGAAGGTGTGGGCCCAATCTGGGTCCTTCACCAAGGCGTCATTGAGGCTTGCTTCGGAAATATAACCGTATTTACGCACGTGCTCTTTGAGCTTATCCGTAACATCGACGCCCTTGCAACGTACGTTGGTAAACCACCCAAAATGATTGAGGCCAAAGTAGTCGACCTCAATGTCGTCGAGTTCGCAGCCTAAAATCTCTGCCATGCGGGCTTCAATCTCCACTGGCATATCGCAGATGTCAAGAATGCGAGCGTTAGGACGCAGCTTGTGCATTGCCTTGGCTACGATGGCAGCGGGGTTGGAGTAGTTGACGATCCAGTAGTCCTTGCAGGCATACTCCTCGCAGAAATCGACAAGCTCGCACATGGGGAAGATGGTTCTCATGCCATATGCCATGCCACCTGCTCCGCAGGTCTCTTGACCGACTACGCCATGGCGCAGGCTGATTTGCTCATCCTGGATACGCATCTTGAGCCCACCCACACGCATCTGCGCCATAACAAAGTTCGCATCTGTAAACGCCTCTTTGGGGTCGACGGTTACATGCAAGGGGATCTCGGGAGCAAGGTCATCGATAACCGCTTTAACCACCACGGCGACTGTGTCTTGGCGCTCCTCGTCGATGTCATAGAGCCAAAGCTCGCGTATTCCTAATTCATCCTTTTGGTCGATCAGGTCTTTGACGATGCCAGCGGTATAGGTGCTGCCGCCGCCGCAGATGACAATCTTGTATCCGTTCATGTTGTTCATGCCTTTCAAATCAAATTGAGCTGCAGACAATCTTGGTCACTATCTGCACGAAGTAGGTAGCGATGTTGATGACCGCCGCCATTCCTGCAATGCTGCCTGCGTCCGCGTGCCTTCCTGAACGCCGGGTCCAAACCGCAGCGAGTAGACCCAGGAGCGGCCAGATAAAACCACATGCGAATGCAGCCATAAGTACGAGAAGACCCCTTGTCGACTTTTCTTTGTACATGTTGAGCAGGCGTTCGAACATGCCTCGGATTGAATGAAACGTTTTGGTCAACATGAGGTCTCCTCGCTTATCGCTTATCGCTTATCGATTAAGCGACTGTTAATCTTCCAGATTAAGGATGGGACGCAGCAGGTCGTAGACGGAGTGCACGTTGGTTCCCACGACAATTTGGACATTGGTGCCGTTCTTAAACAGGCCCTTGTCGATAGCCTTCTTGATGGTCTCTTCGTTGACCTTGTTGGGATCTTTGACTTCGACACGGAGACGAGTCATGCAGCAGCCCATGGTGTTGATATTGTCCTTGCCGCCAAGGCCGTTGATGATGTTCTGCACCATCTCCTGCTGTTTTGCGTCGACTTCCGGAGTTCCGGAGGACTCGAGAGCATTGTTGTTTCCGGAGACTTCTGCAGACCACTCTGCGGAACGGCCGGGCGTCATGAGGTTGAGTTTCTTGATCACCATCGCCAGAACGATGAACGAAACGGCGGCAAACACGATGCCCAAGACGATGTAAATCGGGAACTTGGTGACGCCCATTGGCAAAGGCAGGCCGAGCGTGAGCAGCTCGATGCCACCGTACATGTTAAGCAAGCGGACTCCCAGGACAAACAGGAGCATCTCGCCCAGTCCGTAGAACAGGCTGTAGGCAACCCAGAGAATCGGAGACGCGAACAGGATCATGAAGTCGAGCGGCTCAGTGATGCCGGAGAGCATGGCGGTGATGTAAATGGGCACCAGCATGGCTGCGACAGCTTTTCGATTCTCCGGACGGGAAGTCGCAATCATTGCGAGCACGGTGCCGAGGGTTACGAATTCCTTGCCAAAGCTGAACATGGCAAAGCGGACAGAGGGGTCGACTGTGGTGAGGGATCCGTCGGCGATATGGGGAAGCTCGGCATAGAAGATGTTTGCTGCGCCGGAAACACTCTGGCCGGCGACGACCGCCGTGCCGCCAATCGCGGAGTAGTCAAACGGCATCCACATAAAGTGGTGCATGCCGAGAGGTACGAGGACGCGGTTCAGGAAGCCGTAAATGAAAACGCCCAGACCACCCGAGGCTGCGATGAATGAAGAAGCGTTGCTGATGGCGTTGGCGATAGGGGGCCACACGATAGTCGCTCCGATGCCGAAGACAATGCTCAGCGGAACCATCGCCAGAAGGGCCAGGCGAGGTCCGCCGTAAATCCGGATATACTCCGATACCTTTACGTCGATCAGTTTGTTATAGAGCCAACCGCAGAAGCATCCGATGAGTACGCCGCCGAAGACGTTGACATCGGTAACTTGAAGACCCAGTACCGTTGCCTGGCCAGTGCCATACAGACCCATCGCGCCGGCTTTTGCCAGCTGATCGGTGAGCGTCAGGTAGGCGTTGTTGACATACAGGAACATGAGGTAACTAATAAGTCCAAACACTGCCGCGTTGGATTTTTGCTTCTTTGCGAAGCCTGCCGTAAGGCCGACTGCGAAAATCACCGGCAGGTTGCCGATCACCGCGGAGTTGGTTGCCGCGGAGAGCAGCGTGCCCAGATCTGCGACAACTCCGCTGCCGAGCGAGCATACCGTGGCGATGGCCAAAATGATGCCCGTTACCGAAAGGTACAAAATAGGGTCGACGATAACGCGGCCAAAGTTCTGGAAGGCCGTTTTGACTTTATCCATCTCTTCCCCTCTCTTAACTAATCTCGGGGACTTGCCCCTTGGGCAGAGGAGGCGCTCACATGCTTGCCGGCGTTGGATGTTGATGTCCACCTCTGTTTACTGGCTTCATGATAGTTAGAGTGTTCACAAAACATGTGGGACGGAACAAACGGTGCTTAAAACGAGCTCGGCTAGTCTTTTTCGCTGTTACCATCTTTCCATTTCGGCCAGCGGTATACATTTTTAGGCAAACGGCTTTGGGTGCGAGCGGCTAGCCGTGTCTTGATTTGCCAGGTCCGTCTCTATTCGCATTGGGCTTGCGTGAAGTTTGGATATTGAGGAGACGTTCCGACTCTTGCCGTCCGGGCATCCTGGATGAAAGGAGGAGGAGTCGGAAAAGCTCTTCCCAACAGAGGACTATGAATACAGGCTGGATCCGTCGTATGAGCCAAAGGACGAAGGAAGAACAGACGCTATGCCTCCAGCAGAGCCCAGGAACAACCGGGTGTTCTCTCTGCTCCAGAAATACAACCGGCATGGTCTTCTGGTTCCAGTTGGCGCCGACCATATGTGGAACGCGGCGATGGAGAGCAAGTTCTGCCGGTTGACGCTCCTCGGCAAGCATTATCGAAGGCTTGCGGACCAGGGCCTACTTTGACATGTTGACTAACGAGGCTTTCAGCGATCATGCTCAAACTTTAGGGCTTGTGGCAAGAGGTCGGATAACGCTCAAGCCGTTTGATGCTCATCGAGGAGCTTTAGCTTCTCGATGAGCATCTTCGTCAGCTCCTCGTCTTGGATGAGGTCTATGCCGAAGCACTTCTTTCCCGCGTCCTTGAGGGATGCGCCGATGTGATACGCGGTCGCACCGTCGAGGATAAGGAAGCGGTCGTGGAACGTTCTGGTGCGGCGGACGGTGAGCTGCGGGTACTGTGCGTTGAACACGTCGACATCGCCTTGCGTGAGCCGGTTGCCGGACGTGTAGACGGTCACCGCGACGCCCTTGCGCTTCTTTGCGAGGATGTTCAGGGTGTGGACATCTACGTAGCCATCCACGAGGGAGATTTCGCGCTCGGCGCGGCCCACGAGATCTGTCAGCAGGCTGAAGGCGTCGAACATCTGCCCGGCGAAGAAGATCCGCTGGGGTTTCTCGACCTCGCCTTCGAGCAGGCGGAACACCTGGTTGAAACGCTCGTCGGTCGATTGCTGAAACGCCGCCTGACTCAACTCGACACCGCGCAGCCGCTCAAACAGGGTGGCATTTTCGGCGAGGAGGTGGCGCATGGCGACAAACGCCCTCATGATACTGATACTGGTCTGCACCGCCACTTCGCTGCGTAGCACGCCGGACAGCATGGCTATGCCCTGCTCGGTATAGGCATAGGGGAGGTAACGTCGCCCGCCGCGGCCCTCCATGGTCTTTGAGGTTCCAATTTGGCACCTCAAAGACTCGTCCTCCTCCTTGGTCAGTTGAAAACGGAAGTCCTCGGGGAATCTGTCGGCGTTGCGTGCGGCGGCGCGGTTGAGATTCTTTGTCTCTACCTCGTATAACCGAGCGAGATCGGTGTCGAGCATGATTTGCTGCCCACGGACGGTATGGATTAGGGGCTCTATGTTTGCGGAATCGGCCAGGGCTATTGGCGCGCTCGTTTCGACCGATTCGTCCTCGGCATCAAAATCGCTCATGGTTCCTCGATTCAAAGATGGGGACGCTCCTGCGTCGAAAGCATTTTATCATCCTGGGCTTTGTCGCCTGCCGGTCCAGCGGCGATGACCCCTGACGTTAGGGAGGGAGTGTGCTTCGTCGTGGCGACGTCTGCCCTAAGCCTCCCTCGCCATGACGGTGATCCGGCTCCCGTCGATGGTGATGGGCGCGCCCGCCCCGCGCTGGATCTCCAGGAGATCGGCGGCTTCGCGGTCGTTCCCTCCCATCATGCGCGCGTACACGTCCATCGTCATGCTCGACACCTCGTGGCCGAGCCTCCCCTGCACGCTCTTCGGGTCGATGCCGTTGCCGATCAGGAAGGTGGCCTGCGTATGCCTCAGCTCGTGGAAATCGTAGCCGACGTAGAGCCTCTGCTTGCGGCCGCCCTCCTCGGCCTCCTCCATCCTGCCGAGACCGTGCTCGATGAAGTGGCCCTTCTGCCACGTCGAGAAGTTGTCGGGGTCGTGGAAGCCGAAGTCGCTGTCCGAGCACACCGGGGTGTCCGGGGTCTGGGAGAGGCCCTGAACCTGCATCCGCCTCGCCTTCGAGCGGGCGGAATATCCGGTCGAAGCGCTCGTCGGTCGAATAGAGTGGTCGGTCTATTTCGCACCTTTGTCGCAGTAATGTCGCACCTCTGTCGCAGTAATGCCGCACCTTGGCCGCGGTGGCATCGATGACCCAAGGGGTTACCCCTTTGTCGCTCCCCATGGCTAACTAATGCCGGCGTGCACCGGCGCGGCGTGAATTAGGGAACTCTGCTGTGGGGTTGGGAACCTTTACTGGGGGCTGCCGTTGGCCAAATCCCATCCCGGACATGACGGTCCCGTTTCCGGACATTCGCGGACAGTGTCCGGAAACGGGCTAAAAATGTCCGGAAAAGGGATGAAATGTCCGGAATTGCGGGGTTGGCCCACGCCCGGGCTGCCGTGGCGCGGTCCTCGGTATGACGGCGGGGCGATGCCGTCGGCCTGTCCGCTTTTCCACTCGGGCTTCTGGTCTCTAGCCTCTCAAACAAAATCTCGATCTGTAACAGGTGGGCCCGATTTGGGTGGCTAGATGTTACAGATCGAGACAGGCCAGCGCGCCGGTTTCCGTTTATCTAAATCTGTAACACGAGGGACGGATTTTGCCGAGTAACTGTTACAGATCTAGATCTTTCGGCAGGCTAGATTGGTTTGTCTCGATCTGTAACAGTAAAGGGGCAAAAGTCGGTCTAGATGTTACAGATTGAGATGTTTGGTCAGACCGAGCTTGTTCGTCTCGATTTGTAACATCTAGGGTCGTTTTTGGTCTGTAGTTGTTACAGATCGAGATTTTCCGACGGAACGCTTCCGTTTGTCTCGATCTGTAACAGATAGACCCCGGTTTTGCCGAGTAACTGTTACAGATCGAGACAAACCGACGGGCCGCCCACCCCATCCACCTGCCGCTACCTGCTATCTGCCGATTTCCGTTGCGTCACCGTGCTCCCATGCCATATCCTTTAGACAACTACGCGGCATCATCGCCGCCGCGCCTACAAGAGAGGAATGTCCATGACCGCACCCGCATCCAAACTGCTCCAGCCCATTACGGTTGGCCCCCTTGAGCTTAAAAACCGCATTATGTTCCCGCCGCTGACCACCGGCTACGAGGAGCGCGACGGTTCCATTGGCGAGCGCAGCCTGGCTTTTTACGAGCGCCTGGCCCGTGGCGGCGTGAGCTACATCGTCATCGGCGACGTTGCTCCTGTTATGACCGCAAGCCCCACGCCCAAGTTAGCGACCGACGCCCAGATCCCCACGTTTAAGGCGCTGGCCGACGCCGTTCACAAGCACGGTGCCAAGGTCGCGCTACAGCTGTTCCATCCCGAGTACGACGTGCCCGGCGTCGGCCGCATGGTCATGGGTTCCATGGCCGCCGCCAAGGCTGCGCAGGAGGCCAAGGCCGCCGGCGACGAGGAGACCTTTGCCGCCAAGATGGCCGAGTCCAACGAGATCCGCAAGCAGGCCTACGCCAAGCTGCACCACGACATGCAGCACTTTGTGAACGAGGCGAGCGTAGAGCAGCTCGCCCAGATCAAGGAGGCCATCGCTGCCTCGGCCGCCCGCGCGCAGCAGGCCGGCATCGACGCCATCGAGGTTCACGGCGACCGTCTGGTGGGTTCGCTGTGCTCGGCCATCCTCAACCAGCGCACCGACGAGTACGGTGGCTCGTTCGAGAACCGCGTTCGCTATGCGCTCGAGGTTGTCGCCGCCATTAAGGAAGCCGCGCCGCAGCTGATGGTGGAGTACAAGCTCCCCGTGATCATGGAGAACCCCGACGGCACGCCGCGCGGCAAGGGCGGCCTGCAGCCCGATGAGGCCTGCGAGTTTGCCAAGCTGCTCGAGGGCGCCGGCATCGACATGATCCAGGTTGCACAGGCCAACCATACCGGCAACATGGGCGACACCATTCCGCCCATGGGCGCCATGCCCTACAACTGGACGCTGCCCGTGGCCGAGCGCGTCAAGGCCCTGGTCTCCGTGCCGGTGGCCACCGTCGGCCGTGTTGTTTCGGTCGAGGCCGGCGAGAAGATTCTTGAGGACGGCGCGGCCGACATTATCGCCTATGGCCGCTCGCTCATGTGCGACCCCGACATTGCGCTGAAGGCCGCCACGGGCGAGCCCATCCGCGAGTGCCTCAACTGCAACAAGGGCTGCGTCGACGCGATTCAAAACCGCAAGTACATCTCGTGCGTGCTCAATGCCGAGAACGGCGACGAGGCGACCATCGCCATTAAACCGGGTGAGGGCGACAAGAAGATCGCCGTGGTGGGTGGCGGTATTGCCGGCTTGGAGGCCGCGCGCGTGGCGGCCAAGCGCGGCTACGACGTGACCGTCTATGAGGCGAGCGATCACTTGGGCGGCCAGATTGTGCTGGCGGCCGCGCCTCCGCGCAAGGATGAGATTATGCGCTCGGTCGAGTATTACGAGAAGATTCTGCCCGGCCTGGGCGTGAAGGTTGAGCTCAACCATGCCGCTAGCCCCACGGATCTCAACGCCGCCGACGCCGCGATTGTGGCTGTGGGCGCGCACGACGTGGTCATCCCCGTTCCGGGTGCCGACTCGGAGAAGGTCGTCTCGAGCTGGGACGTGCTGTCCGGCAAGGTGGAGCTTAGCGGTCGCGTCGCCGTCATTGGCGGTGGCCTGGTGGGCACCGAGACTGCCGAGTACCTGCTGCAGCGCGGCTGCGAGGTGGCGATCGTGGAGATGCTCGACAAGATTGCCGCGGGCGAGTCCGAGACCATTCTGCCGCTGATCATGAGCGACTTCGCCGCCCACAACGTGGAACAGCACGTTAAGACCCGCCTGACCGCCATTACCGACGAGGGCGTGGAGGCCGTGCACACCACCGAGGACGGTGCCGAGGAGCCGGTGAAGATCGCCTGCGATTACGTGGTGATGGCCGTGGGCTCCAAGGCCAACGCGTTTGACCTGGATGGCGTGACGGTGCCCGTGACCTGCGTGGGCGACTGCTCGGGCGAGCGCACCGCCGACATCGCGAGCGCCATTCGCACGGCGTATCACGCGGCCAACGAGCTGTAGTTGAACATCGCGGCCAGGCGGGACGGTAGCACGGATCCGTCTCGCCCGGCTGTGTCCCGTCGGGTGTCAACCGGTGCGGGGCCTGCAAGCGCAGCAGGCCCCGCCCTTTTTGTTTTGCTCCGGTGGATGGCAATGCGCGGTAATCATGAGGAGTAAGGGCGTCTACTGCCTTGCCGATTACTCAAAATTATTGGGGGAGGGGTTAATAACTATATCCTCTATGCTAAAGGACATAAAGAGATGCCAATTTTGTTGACAAGCGAATGACGATTAGCTGCGAGCCAGCTACCAGCGTAAATAATCGATAAAGAAATGTCGTAAATTGGTGCCAAATGCCCAGATAACACCGCGTCTATTATAATTAACTGCTTTGAGCAAACAGTAAAATGCTACTATCTAACTTGCACGTAAGAAAGCAGATTAACGGTTAAGGCTAAGAAGTGGCAGGTATGTCGGAAGCAACTAGGACTCGCACGCATGCGCCCGAGGTTAGGCAGCGCGCCGTCGAGATCCTCCAAGAGGGGGTCGGTCATCGCGCCCTCGCCGCGGAGCTTGGCATTCCCCAGGCCACGGCTCGTCAGTGGGCCCGCGCGTATGCCGTGGGCGGTGCCGACGCCGTTCTCAACGCCGGTTCGCATCATCACACCTATTCG
The DNA here is from genome assembly GCA_019419585.1 of Collinsella sp. GTDB lineage: Bacteria > Actinomycetota > Coriobacteriia > Coriobacteriales > Coriobacteriaceae > Collinsella. The sequence continues at coordinate 34,590 of DXZQ01000009.1, forward strand.
TACGAAGTTAAGCTCGCCGTGGTCAAGGACCGCTTGGAAAACGGCTTAACGGTTCGCGAGGCCATGATCAAGCACAAGATTCCCAGCGAGTCTTCGGTCAAGGCTTGGTGCCGCCAGTATCGCGAGAGCGGTGAGTCCGCGCTGGTTGATAAGCCGCGCGGTCGCAAGCCGCGCGTTAAAAAAGCGGAATAGCGAACGGGATGGTGCGCCCACAGGGGCGCATTTTTCTTGCCGCGCCAACTTTTTGGACCGTCGTGAGCCTACTGGAACATCCTCCAAAGTGGTTAATAAACCGCGCGCAGTGGCCCGTGCGCCCGCCGCCGCGATAGGGGGAGCGTCGCCTCTCTGCTCCAAAGCGGACAGACTCGTTACCCCGTACGCCTAAAACTCCCCAGTTGACCGAAAACCCGCCGCCGCTACTCCTCAACTGAGCTATAACGTTAAACAATTGCAGCGTTTTTGCATGGGGGAGTGATGGTATGACGCTACTGTATTTCCTTACCCTGTTTCCGCTGGTACCGGCGCTGGGCATGCTGCTCGTGCGCGGTGACCGCGCCCGCGATGCGGTGGGGCTCATAGGCTCTGGCATCATTATGGCGGTGACGGTTGTAGTCGCCGTCATGTTTTTTGGCCCGGGCCCGCAGAGCTTCGAGGTTGCCCCCGGCACCTCGCATGTGCTCTCGATCATCAGCTCCGTCATCGACGTGATCCTGTGCGCCGTCATCCTGTACAACGCGCGTAAATATAAGAGCACGCTCACCACGGTGCTCGGCGTGGTGCAGCTGGTGGGTTCGGTTGCCTTCGCTGCCATGACGCTGCCCGCGGCCGAGGTTGTCACCGCCACGCCGCTCTACCTGGATTACATGAGTGTGATCATGGTCCTCGCCGTCGGCATTGTCGGCAGCCTGATCTGCGTGTATGCCTTGGGCTACATGAAGGACTTTCAGGCCCACGACGAGCACGAGGCTGCGCTGCGCAGGCAGACCGCGCCCGACCGTCGCCCGCAGTTCCTGGCGCTTATGTTCCTGTTCCTCTCGGCCATGTTCGTCATCGTGACAAGCGACAACCTTGAGTGGCTGTTCTGTGGCTGGGAAATCACCACCGTGTGCTCGTTCCTCATGATTGGCTACACGCGCACGCCCGAGGCCATAAAAAACGCTTTCACCCAGATCATCCTCAACATGCTGGGCGGCATCGCGTTTTTGGCCGGACTCATGTACCTGCACGTTAACGGCATGCCGCTGACCATCTCGGGCATGATCGAGCTTTCCAGCGCCGGAACCGCGCAATCCGCGCTGCTGGTGATGCCGGTCGTTCTGCTGTCGCTTGCCGCGCTCACCAAGGCCGCACAGATGCCGTTCCACACTTGGCTATTGGGTGCCATGGTTGCCCCCACGCCCACGAGTGCCCTGCTGCACTCGTCAACCATGGTCAAAGCCGGCGTGTTCCTGATGGTCAAGCTCAGCCCGCTCTATGCCATCTATCCTGTGACCGGCTTTATGGTCACGAGCGTGGGTGCCATCACGTTTTTGCTCGCTGCCCTCATGGCCATCTCGCAGAGCAACGCCAAACGCGTCCTCGCGTACTCCACCATTTCCAACTTGGGCCTCATCAGTGCTTGCTTGGGTGTCGGCGCGCCCGAGGCCGTATGGGCCGCCATCTTCCTGATCCTGTTCCACACGGTGGCCAAGTCGCTGCTGTTCCTGTGCGTGGGCACGGCCGAGCATCATATCGGCAGCCGCAATATCGAGGACATGGACGGTATGTTCAGCCGCATGCCGCACCTTACGCGTCTGATGATGCTGGGCATCATGGGCATGTTCGTGGCACCGTTTGGCATGCTCGTGTCCAAGTGGGGCGCCCTGGTGGCGTTCGCGCAGACCGGCAACGTGCTCATGATCATGGTGCTTGCCTTTGGCTCGGCCGCGACGTTCTTCTTCTGGGGCAAGTGGCTTGCCAAGCTTTCGGGCGTCGACCCCACGGCTCAAAACGTTGAGGTCAATGTCCATAAGACCGAATGGATGGCGCTCAACACCATCGCCGCGCTGCTGATTCTGTGCTGCGTGGCGTTCCCGCTCATCTCGAGCGGCCTGGTGTCGCCTTACTTGGCCATGGTGTTTGGCCGCGTGCCGTACGTTATTGGCAAGGACTCCATGTATCTGATGGTGGTTATCGTGGCGTTTATCGCCGTGGTGCTGCTGACTTCATTCCGCGTGAGCAACAAACCGCACGTCAACGTGTACCTTTCGGGTGTGGGGACCGACAAATATCGCCATTTCCGTGGCTCGATGGGACACGAGGTGAAGGCCGAAAAGCGCAATTGGTACTCGGAGGACGCCCTTGGCGAGAAGCGTATTGGCCCCGCGGGTAGCGTCGTGTGTTGCAGCATTATCTTGTTTGCGTTGCTGTGTTGCGCGTGGATTGGGCCCGAGCGGCTTGCCATGAGCGCGCCCTCGGTGCTGCGCGGCAAGTATTTCGAAGGCTCGGGCGTCGTGGGCATTTTTATTGGCACCGTGGCGTTTGCTTTGCTGGCGCCGCTTGTGGGCGGCCTGATCGACGGCCTTGACCGTAAGCTTTCGGCTCGCATGCAGGGCCGCGTGGGTCCGCGTCTGCTGCAGCCCTTCTACGACGTTGCCAAACTGCTGCGCAAGGCCCCTGCCAGCGTAAACACCATGGACGATACCTATATGGCATGTGCGCTCATCTTTACCGTGGTAGGCGGCGGCATCTTTGTGTCGGGTTCCAACACGCTGCTGTGCGCTTTTATGGTGACGCTCGCCGCGATCTTTGTGGTGCTGGCGTCCGCCTCGACGCAAAGCCCGTTTGCGCAGGTCGGCGCCGATCGCGAGCTGCTACAGGTTATGAGCTACGAGCCCGCCGTTCTGCTGATGAGCGTGGGCCTGTACCTTGCCACCGACAGCTTCGATTCCATTGCCGTGACGGGGCAGTCAGCCCCCATCATCGTGTACAGCGCGCCCATTTTCCTTGCGCTGCTCGCGGTGCTTACCATCAAGCTACGCAAGTCGCCGTTCGACCTTTCGTACTCGCATCACGCGCATCAGGAGATTGTCCAGGGCGTCGCCACCGAGATGAGCGGCAGCACGCTGGCCAAGATGACCCTTATGCACTGGTGCGAGACCGTGCTGTTTTTGATGTGGGTGGGCATGTTCTTTGTCTGGGACAACCCGGTGAGCTGGGCCGTAGCCCTGGTCGTGATGGCCGCGACGTATTTTGTCGAGGTACTGATCGATAACACCTTCGCCCGTAGCACCTGGCGCAGCTGCTTTAAGCTCGGCTGGGGCGTGGCGCTGGTGTTTGGCCTGCTCAACCTTATGCCCATCCTCGTCGACGTGTTTATTTAGGAGGCGGCATCCATGGATCATAAAATGTCGCGCTCACCGTGGGTTATTCATTACGACGGCTCGAGCTGCAACGGATGCGATATCGAGGTGCTGGCCTCGCTTACCCCACTGTTCGATGCGGAGCGCTTTGGCGTGGTCAACACCGGCAACCCCAAACATGCGGACATCTTTTTGGTGACGGGCTCGGTCAATGCCCAGAACCTGCCCGTCGTGCGTCAGATTTACAACCAGATGCTCGAGCCCAAGTGCGTGGTGGCGTGCGGCATCTGCGCGTGCTCGGGCGGCGTGTTCCGCGATGCCTACAACGTGATCGGCGGCGTGGACCGCGCGATTCCCGTGGACGTGTACGCGCCCGGGTGCGCCATTCGCCCCGAGACGGTGATCGATGCCATCGTGGAGGCGTGCGGCATCTTGGACCAGAAGGAGGCCGTGATGCGCGCCGGCGGCGATCCGCTCACCGTGGGCGGCGCCGCCACCTGGGACGGTGGCGTTGAGCTGGGCGAGGACGGGTTTGTGGCCGCGGCTGAGGCCGGCGACGCGCCCGCCGCTGGCGACGCACCTGCTGGGACGCCCGCCGCGTCCGTCGCTGCAAAGGAGGCCGAGTAATGCAAGAGGCAATCTATACCATCGTTGGGATCGACGAGCTCCTGTCGCATGTCCAGGCGCTTAAGGGCGTCGGTGCGCGCTTTGTGCAAATGCACGCCGAGCGTAACGTCGACGACGGCTCGTATCGCTTGGTCTATACGTTTATCAACGTTCGTGCTGCTCAGGAGCATATTGCGCAGGGCGGCAGCTATGCGATCGAGAACCTGGTGGTCGAAGGCATCGACCAGTACCAGGAGATTCCGTCCATCAGCTCGTATTATCCGGCGGTATTCCCGTTTGAAAACGAAGCGCACGATCTGTTTGGTCTTGCCATCACCGATATGCAGATCGACTTTAAGGGCTTTTTCTACCAGGTCTCGACCGCTGAACCCATGAGCGTTATCACGCCCGAGGTGAAGGCCGCGCGCGAGAAGGCCATGAAGGTCCGCGCGGCTGCCGAGGCCAAGGCGCGCAAGGCCGCGGCCGAGAAGGCCGCCGCGGCTGCGGCTGCTGCAGGGGAGGGCGTTGCGGGCGCCGGCGATGCCGCGGGCGCCGCTGCTCAGCCCGCTGCGGCTGCCGGCTCCGATGCTCAGCACGATGGGGCTGCTGCGAAGGCGGCGCTCAAGGCCGCCGAGATGGAGGCAAAGCTCGCCGCCATGGATTCTGAGAAAGCGGCCAAGGTCCGCGCGGCGCTTGCCGCCAAGGCCGCCCGCGACAAGCAGAAAAAGGAGGCGTAAGGCCCATGGCACATCGCTCCGTTATTCCGTTTGGACCGCAGCACCCGGTGCTGCCCGAGCCGCTTCATCTGGACTTGGTGATCGAGGACGACCGCGTTATCGAGGCAATTCCACAGATCGGCTTTGTGCACCGCGGGCTCGAGAAGCTCACCGAAAAGCGCGACATGCATCAGTTTGGCTACATCGCCGAGCGCATCTGCGGCATTTGCGCCGTGGGCCACAGCTGCGGCTATGCCAGCGCCTGCGAACGCATGCTTGACATCGAGGTGCCCGGCCGCGTGCAGTATATTCGCACCATTCTGCACGAGCTTTCGCGCGTTCACTCGCATTTGCTGTGGCTGGGCCTGCTTGCCGACGCCTTTGGCTTTGAGGCGCTGTTCTATCGTTCGTGGACCCTGCGCGAGCAGATTCTCAAGATCTTTGAGAGCACTTGCGGCGGGCGCGTGATTCTGTCGATTAACGAGATCGGCGGCCTTAAGCATGATATCGAGGACTCCGAGCTGGCAGGCATTGTCCAGACGCTCGATGCCATGCGTCCTGACTACGAGGCTCTGGTGCATACGTTTTTGGACGATGACAGCTGCGGCGAGCGCCTGCATGGCGTGGGCGTGATTAGCAAGAAAGACGCGCTGGAGCTTTCGATGGTCGGTCCGTTTGGGCGCGCCTCGGGCGTGGACTACGACGTGCGCATGTTTGGCGACGGTGCCTATGCGGACCTGGCTGCGTTTGAGCCGGTTGTCGCTACCGATGGCGACTGCTATGCCCGCTGCCAAGTGCGTTGCGCCGAGGTCACGCAGGCCATGGACATCATCAAGGAGCTTGTGGGCAAGATTCCGCACGACGGGATCGGCGGGCGCACCAAGCTTACGCCGGCCGACGGCGCACGCGGCGAGGTTGTGATTGAGCAACCGCGCGGCGAGGCGTATTACTATGTGCGCGGCAACGGCACCAAGAATCTGGACCGTTTTCGCGTGCGCACGCCGACGTCGCAAAATCTGGCGGGTCTGACGCATGCGCTGCAGGGCGTGTTCATTGCCAACGTGCCCATGATTATCCTGACCATCGACCCCTGCATTAGCTGCACGGAAAGGTAGGCGCGGCATGAGTTTGCTGACATTTGCCAAGACGGCCTTGGGTTCTATGGTCAAGCAGCCGGTAACGGTGTGCTATCCGCAGGAGAAGCTCGCGGCACCCGAGCGCCTGCGTGGGCACATCGTTAACGACATGGACGTGTGCATTTGCTGCGGCATGTGCGCGCGCCGCTGCCCGGCGGGCGCGCTCGCGGTCGATCGCAAGGGAGGAACGTGGTCGATTGACCCGTATGCCTGCGTGGTATGCGGCGAGTGCATCGAGAGCTGCCCCAAACACTGCCTGACTATGGACACCGCCCGTACTCCGGTTGCGGCGGACAAGACTCCCACAGTAGAAACCAAACCGGAATAGAGCTGGAATAGGGGCCGGTGGGGCAAAAATGCCCCACCGGCCCCGCGCTTAAACGCGCGGTTGGGCCGCCACGAACAAAACTATGCCGGATTACGGAGCTGGATAGCGAACCTCCGACCATACAGAAAATCGCAAAAACAAAACCTCAGGTAATTAGCCTGCCGTTTTTCAAAAAATGGTGGTATGGATAAGGGCCCCGACATTAGCCCCGTAATCCGGCACAGTTTTGAAATGGCGCCATATCCGTAACAGCCCTTGACCCCCCCCCAAGATCGGAGGAAAGCGGATCATTTTGGCCCTGCGAGGGCCTCCACGTGACCCCGCCGCCACGAAACCGGCCCATCTACTACTTTTGAGTGGCAACCCCCAACCATAGCGAAAAACGCAAAAACAAAACCGCAGGTAGAACACCTGCGGTTTTTTATGAAACGCGGTTATGTTCAGGGGTATCGGGTCAAACGTAGTAGATGGTCCAGTTTTGAGGCGAGCGCCACCAATTGATCCCCCGGGGACGGAGGAAAACGGGTCATTTTTGCCTGATGGCTCCGAGTCGCACTCGTTTTCCTGCGAAAACGCCGTGTCTCAACTTTGGTGAGACATTTGTCTCACGCCCAAAACCGAATCTGGAACATGTGTCACCTGCCCTAATTGTGTCTCATTTCGTAACTTTAGGCTGTTGCAAGGTCTGAGACCGCGAGAAGGGAGACGCGATGAGTAAGTACACGAGGGGTCTCTTGGCGGTGATACTGGCCGTAGTGCTGGTGTTGCCGGCTGCAGCATTTGCCATGCTGCCCGAGGCCAACGCCAGGTCCAGCACCGGAATGGACGGACCGACGGTGAGCGAAAAGATAGTCGACCCTGACACCACCGGCCGCTGGCAGTACTGGGCGTCGGGCGGCGAGCAGGACCAGACGACACGTTATGTAGGCCGAATCTGGACGGACAAGACGGTCGAGCCAGCGCAGGACGAAAAGTCCGACTTTGTGACGACGCTCTCCACGATGTCTTCGACTTCTGACACAACGTCGCTGGTCACTAAACCGCTCGATATCGTGATGGTGCTTGATGCCTCCGGGTCGATGGATGATGACATGGGTGACAGCGATTCGACCAAACGCATCGACGCACTCAAGGCAGCTGCCAGTTCCTTTATCGACACCATCGCCGAGCAAAACAAGAGCATTAAAGATACGAATAAGCGGCATCAGGTTGCCATCGTTAAGTTTTCGGGTGCAAAGAAAAACGAGATCGGCAACGATACGTATCGCGATCGTCAGGGATACACGCACAACTACTCGCAGACCATGAAGAGCCTGACGCCGTGTGTCGATAGCGCTGCGACGGAACTTAAGAATACGGTCGGCTACATCGAACCTGCCGGTGCCACGCGGGCTGATTACGGCCTTGAACTTGCTCGCGACATGTCGGGCCGCGAGGATGCCCAGAAGGTAGTTGTGTTCTTTACGGACGGCACGCCCACAGACTCCAGGAACTTTAACTCTACGGTTGCCGATAATGCCATAGCCGCCGCCAAGAAAATGAAGGGGAAAGGCGCTACGGTCTACACCATCGGCATCTTTGATGGTGCGAATCCCGCTGACGATCCTACGGACTACTGGACGAGCGACGAAAACAAGTTCATGCACGCCGTGTCGAGCAACTATCCAAACGCCACGTCCTACACAACCAATAAGCTTGGTAAGCGCACCGAGAATTCCGATTTCTACAAGGCTGCGTCGAAAGCCGATGAACTCAAGAAGGTGTTTGATGATATCTCGAGCTCTATCACCTCGGGCAAGGGCTCTCCCACTCAGATCGAGGATGGTTACGACGAGAGCAAGTCCGGCTACATCACCTTCAGTGATGAGCTGGGCGACTTCATGCAGGTCGATACGTTTGTCAGTGCTCAGATTAATGGCGTCACCTTTGATAAGGCGACCAAGACCCCCAAGGGCAATACGGACACGTACGAGTTTTCGGGCTTGGCCAAGGACCTGGTTATCACCGTTGAGCGCTCTGCCAACGCGCAGCAGGGCGATATCGTGACGGTCAAGATTCCCGCATCGCTGATTCCGCTGATCCGCTATCACGTGGACATGGAAAACGGGATCTTTGAGCGCACGTCGCTCAATGACATCAAGCCTATTCAGATTAAATACACCTCGAGCGTCAAGGACGCCGCGCGTAACAACCTGTTTGCGCCCGATGACGGACTCAAGAAGTATATCGAGAAACATAAGGGTGCCGATAACCAGACGGTCTACTTCCTAGCCAACAAGTGGTCGGGCGGCGAGCTGGGCGATGTTGTCGCCGAGTTTGAGCCCGCCGATACCAACAGCTACTATTACTTCCAAAAAATCACGCCTATCTACACGGACAAGGAATGCACCCAGCGCGCGACGGTAAAGCCGCAGGGCAACGACGTCTATTACTACAAAGACGAGTTTGTGGCGATGGGCGCAAACGGCAAGCCGAAGGACGACTATGCCGTTGTGGAGTTTGAGGGGCACGAGATCGCCAGCTACGACGGCGCTCTGGTCAAAGATGACGGCTATTGGTCCTTTAATAAGGGAACCGCGCGCTTGGCCTATATCGACCAACTGCATACCACCAAGGACGATGTGGAGGCGAACGGCAACAAGACCGAGACCGCGCCCGACGTGCTTAACCCCAGGTGGAATGACCTTTCCTCCGTTGCGACTTCCACGCACGTGCATTCGCACCTGGGCAACAACGGCAAGATCGTCTTTAGCCTTGCAACCAAGCCGGTAACGGTGGATACCAAGACTGACTTTGGTCTGACCAAGGTGCTCGAGGGCCGCGAGTGGACGGGTACGGATGCGTTTGAGTTTGAGCTCTCCGCGACGTCCGACAACAATGCCCCGATGCCCGACCCCGCGACCGTAACTGTGACCAATGCCGATCTCGACAAGGGCAAGGCAGCCATTAACTTTGGCAAGATTAGTTATGCCGAGCCGGGCGAGTACACCTATGAGGTCCGCGAGGTCAAGGGCGACGCCGGTGGCATTACCTACAGCAAGAACGTTGCCACGTTCAAGGTGACTGTGACGGTTAACGCCAAGGGCGAGCTTAAGGCCGACGTTGAAAAGATCTCGGGCGAGACCGACTTCAAGAACACCTATAGCGTGAAGCCTGTCGAGGACCAGATCACCGCGACCAAGGTCCTGACCGGGCGCGGCCTCAGGGACGGCGAGTTCTCCTTCGAGCTCGTCGAGGGTAACGATGTCGTCGTCACCGGCAAGAACGATGCCGACGGCAAGATCGTCATGGACAAAATCACTTACGATAAGCCCGGCACTCACACCTACACGCTGCGCGAGAAGCTCCCCAACGAGGCGGGGCTGAGCAACGGGATCACGTACGATAAGACGAGCTACACCATCAAGACGAGCGTCATCGACAACGGCGACGGCACGCTTAAGGTGACCCATGCGCTCGAGGGCACCGAGCCGGCACGCTTTGAGAACAAGTACAACACTGCCCCGAACGAGTCGAGCGTCACCGACCAGATCATCGCGACCAAGTCCCTGACCGGCCGCGATCTCAAGGCCGGCGAGTTCTCCTTCGAGCTGGTCGAGGGCGAGGGCGCCAAGGTCGTCGCCACCGGCACCAACGATGCCGACGGCAACATCAAGATGAGCACCGTGAAGTACGACAAGGCCGGAACGCACACCTACGCGCTGCGTGAGGTCAAGGGCGACGTCGACAACGGTATTACCTACAGCACCGCTGAGTACACCATCGTGACTACCGTCACCGACGATGGCAATGGCAAGCTTGCGGTTGAGCACAAGCTGCAGGGCGACGAGCCCGCGGCGTTCGAGAACGCCTACAACGTGACTCCCGTGAGCTCCAGTGTCACCGACCAGATCACCGCGACCAAGGTCCTGACCGGGCGCGGCCTCAGGGACGGCGAGTTCTCCTTCGAGCTCGTCGAGGGTAACGATGTCGTCGTCACCGGCAAGAACGATGCCGACGGCAAGATCGTCATGGACAAAATCACCTACGATAAGCCTGGCGAGCATACCTATATCCTGCGCGAGGTTAAGGGTGCCGAAGGCAACGGCATCACCTACGACGACAAGACCTATACCGTCGTGACCACGATCACCGATAACGGCAAGGGCAAGCTCGAGGCGAAGCACGAGCTGAAGGATGCCACGACTGCTGAGTTCAAGAATTCCTACAAGCCGAATCCTGATGAGTTCAGCGTCACCGACCAGATCACCGCGACCAAGTTCCTGACCGGCCGCGACATGGCTGAGGGCGAGTTCTCCTTCGAGCTCGTCGAGGGCGAGGGCAAGGACGCCAAGGTCGTCGCCACCGGCAAGAACGCCGCCGATGGCAAGATCACGATGAGCGCCGTGAAGTACGACAAGCCCGGCAAGCATACTTACACGTTGCGCGAGGTTAAGGGCGGAACCACCAGCAAGGGCATCACCTACAGCGATGCCGAGTACACTATCGAGACCACCATCACGGACAACGGCGATGGTACGCTCAGCGCCACGCATGCTCTGAAGGACGACGCCGAGGCTGCGACCTTCAAGAACACCTACAGCGTGACCCCGATCGACACAGAGCTCGACTTTGGCCTGAGCAAGGCCATTGACGGCCGCGACTGGACGGATGGGGACGAGTTCAGCTTTACCATCACCGCCCCCGAAGGCACCCCGCTGCCCGATCCCGCAACCGTAACCGTGAGCAGGAGGGACGCGAAGGACGGCATCGCCGCCATCAAGTTCGGTAAGATCCACTACGCCGCTGCCGGAACCTATAAGTACGAGATTCGCGAGAACGCGGGCAGCACGGTCGGCATGACGTATGACGCGCATGTCGCAACCGCCGAAGTGACCGTGACCGAGGGCAGCGAGGGAAACCTGACCGCAAACGTCACCAAGAAGGAAAACGGACGCTTTACCAACACGTACCGCACTGAGCTCGATTACGCCGCGGCCGGAGGCCTCAAGCTCAGCAAGACCCTCTACGGACGCCCCATGATCGAGGGCCAGTTCACCTTTACCGTGACGCCCGCTGACGATGATTCGGCTAGCGCACTTGGCCTGCTGCCCGGGGCCAACAACTATGAGTCTCCCGCAACGATAGAGGGAACCGTCGGCCTGATCGACATTCTGGCCGGCAAGGAGGTCAAGTTTACGCAGGCTGACGCCGGCAAGACCTTCAAATACACCGTGGCCGAGACGAACGACCACAAGCCGGGTTACACCTACGACGACGCTGTCCGCACCGTGACGATCGCCATCGCCGACGACACCGCCGGCACGCTCACCGCTACGACGACCGTCTCCGGCGGTCCCGAGGGCACGCACGAGACGATCCACAAGAGCGGCGAGAACAAGGTTGAGAGCGCTCTGGTCCCGTTCAAAAACAGCTATAGCGCATCGACCGATGCGCACGGTGGTGACGTTGCTCAGATCGTTGCCACCAAGACCCTGACCGGTCGCCCGATGGTCGACGGCGAGTTCTACTTTGGCATCGCCTATGCGGGCGAGACGGAAGCCATCGAGGGTACGTGCGTTACCAACGTTAACGGCCAAGTGAGTTTTGGTGCTCTGCATTACACGACCGAGATGCTCGCCGACCTGGTAAACGCCAACCGCGCCATCCGTACCGACACGGATGCCAAGCTTGCATGGACCATCAACTACACGGCCTTCGAGTACACGTCTCCGCTCGCAGCAAAGGGCATTACCGCCGCAAAGCCGAGCTTTAGCTTTAAGGTCATCGTCGTCGACAACGGTGACGGGACTCTGACGGCGACGCCCGCCTACGACGGCATTCAGCCCTTGTTCGAGAACGTCTACGGCGCCGATGCCGCTGATGCCGCGCTCGCTGGCACCAAGAAGCTCCAGGCAGCTGAGGGCCTGACCCCGGCCGATATCACGGGCAAGTTCACCTTCACCGTGACTGCCGACGAGGCTGGTGCCCCGATGCCCGAGCGCACAACCGTGACCAACGACGCGGCCGGCAACGTGGACTTTGGCAAGATCCACTTTACGCTCGACGACCTCAACCGCGCCCTGGGCGTGACGGACGATGCGACCGATAAGGCCGAGGCAGACGAAGCTGACGAGGCTGAGGCCGACGAGGCAGAGGCTGAAGAGGCCGACGCCGACGCTGGTGCCAACGCCGACGAGCCCAGCAACGAGTCCGAGCCCGCAGCCCCCACCGCCCCGCGCTCGCACACCTTTACCTACACGGTGACCGAGTCCGGTAGCGCCTCTGGCGTGACCAACGACGCCAACGCCACGCGCAAGGTTTCCTACACCGTGACCGATGACAGTGCCGGACACCTGAGTGTCGTGTGCAATGGTGGCGACGGTGCGGCCTTCACATTCACCAACACCTACAGCGTGACGCCCACCGATTCGTCCGTGACCGATCAGGTCAAGACGGTCAAGCGTCTGACCGGACGCGACCTTGCAGCTGGCGAGTTCACGTTTGACCTGCTCGAGGACGGCGTGACTGTCGCTAGTGGCACCAACGACGCCAGCGGCAACGTTACGCTGAGCCCGATCTGCTACGAGGCGCCCGGCACGCACACGTACACGCTGCGCGAGGCTTGCCCCAACGCGCTCGGCCTGTACAAGGGCGTCACCTATGACGGCACGACCTACACCGTCGTGACCACCGTCTCCGACAATGGCGACGGCACGCTGACCGCGACGCACAAGCTCGAGGGAACCACCGAGTCGGCTGGCTTTACCAACAAGTATCACGCCATGCCCACGCAGGTTTCCATCGGCGCCATCAAGGTGCTCGAGGGACGCGAGCTCAAGAAGGACGAGTTTAGCTTTAAGCTCGTTGGCGAGGACATTGAGTTCACCGTCACCAACGATGCCGACGGCAAGATCAACTTCGACAAGTTCGAGTACGACGAGCCTGGTACGTACGTCTACACCATCAGCGAGGTCAAGGGCGACGAGGCCGGTATGACCTACGACAAGTCCGTCTTTACCGCGACCGTCAACGTGGTCGACGACGGCGAGGGCAACCTCAAGGCGAACGTCGCCTTTACCAAGGGCGACAAGAGCGTCGAGGGTATCGTGTTCAACAACACGTACAAGAAGCCCGAGACGCCCGTGCCGACGCCCGATCCCGGCACGCCCAAGACCGTGACGAACATCGTCAAGACGGTCAAGGGTTTCCTGCCCATCACGGGTGACCAGCAGGCCGCTGCACTGCTCATGGCATTTGTTATTGCCATGGCCGGCGTCGGAGCCCTGGTCTGGGGTATCCGTAAGCGCTAGGCACGTTGGCAGCGCCCGGGGCCAAAAGGCCCCGGGCGACCGGCGGGGAGCCAGAACATAGCCCCACCCCCCCCCACCTCCAGCCGCCACGGAGACGTCTCCCTTCTCCGTGGCGGCACTTTTGTGCGCAGGGGAGGAAGGGCCGCCACGAAATCGGCCCATCTACTACGTTTATCCCCTTACCCCCAACCATGCCAAAAAGCGCGAAAACAAAATCGCAGGTAGAACGCCTGCGGTTTTCTGGAAAACGGGGGTATGGTTGGGGGTATCGAGTCAAACGTAGTAGATGGGCCGATTCCGTGGTTGGCGCCGCCAAATGATCCCCCGGGGACGGAGGAAAACGGATCATTTTTGGCCCCACGCGGCTGGTGGGTGCGTTCGCGCAGGACCGTTCAAACAAAACTATGCCGGTTTACGGGGCTGAGTCACGAGTCCCCAACCATGCCGATATTCGTGAAAATAAAACTGCAGGTAGACGAGCCGTCATTTTGCAGAAAACGCGGGTATGGATGGGGGTCCTGAGTTTAGCCCCGTAAACCGGCTTAGTTTTGAAATGGCATTAAATCGATGGCAGCCATTTTGCTATGCCGGAGCGGTCGGCCGTTGGGTAATTACCCTCGCAGGTAGGCGATGGCGATTTGCGTACGGTTGCGCAGGCCCATTTTGGCCAGGATCGAGCTGATGTGGTTGCGCACCGTGCCTTCTCTCATATAAGCCGTGGCGGCAATCTCCTTGTTATCGAGGCCGCGGGCGATGAGCTCGGCGACTTCGAACTCGCGGTCGGTCAGACCGGCAAAGGCCGCGGGCCGGCGAGTCGCACCGGCCTCAGCGTTCGCCCCATCAAAATCGACATCTTCGATCGCCTTGCCCTCGAGCACGCGTTTGCCATCCATGACCTGCGCCAACGCTGGCGGAATGGCGGCGACATCGGTCTTGATCAGGTAACCGCGGGCGCCCAGCTTGAGCGCCGACACAATGTACTCGTCATCCGAGAATGTCGTCAGAAACACCACGCGTGCCGCGGGGTCGTGCTCAAGGATCTCGCGCGCCGCCGAAAGGCCGTCGCGCCCCGGCATCTGAATGTCGAGCAGCGCGATATCGGGTGCGAGTTCGGCGTAGAGTGCCACCGCGTCGTTGCCGTCGGCTCCGGTGCCCACCACTTCGATCTGCGGCTGGGCGCCCAGGATAATCTTGAGCGAATCGACTACCAAGCGGTCGTCGTCGACAACTATGAGCCTCATCGGGCGTCATCTCCTTGCTGTTTGGGGACGGTGGCAAACACGCGCCAGCCGGGGGCGCCGGCGCGCAGGCCGGCGGTGAAGGTTCCGCCAAGCGCCTCGACGCGCTCACGCATGGAGACGAGCCCCATGCCTTCTGCGACGTTGCTGCTGCTCGCCGGGGTCGCGTCCGCGCCATCATCGGTAACGATGAGCTGGTAAAACGATGGATGCTCCATGCACCGCACGGTAATGGTTTTGGCATGGGCGTGGCGCATGGCGTTGGAAAGCGCCTCGCGCAGCACCGCCGCAAAGCAGTTGGCGACGTTGGCGGGCGCATGCTCGGCCAAAACCTCAAGCCCAATCTGCGGACCGCCGTCCGAGCGCGCGCCTTCAACGATGCGTTCGAGCTGCACGGAGAGGTTGGTCGCATTGTCGTTGAGCGCGTGGACGCTGGCGCGCACGAGCTGGAGCGCCTCGTCAACGGTGTATTTGACGTCGGCGAAATCGGCGGCAACGCCGGGCTCGTTGGCATGGACCACGCGCAGGGCTTCGGTTTGAAGCGAAGCGCGCGTGAGCTGGTGGCCCACGTTATCGTGGATTTCGCGCGCGATGCGGGCGCGTTCGGCGAGCGTCGCGAGCTCGACTTCGTAGTCCTGGCGGTCGGCGAGGTCGCGGTTGCGTGCCTCGAGTGCCAGGGCGCGTTCTTGCAGCTTGTCGCGGGTGCGACGCATGCGTTCCTGTTCGCGCTCCAGCTGCGCGGTGCGCAGCGACAGCAACGTGGCGGCGACCGAAAGGATGGCGGTTAGCAGCAGCGTTCGGGTGGTGAGCGCGCCGCCGCGAAGGTCCGCGACGAGCGCACAGGCAAAGACAGCGCCGACACCCGGCGCGATCCAGGCGTGCTCACGGCGCACGCGTCGCGCGATGTCATAGAGGGCGAGGGGCGCAAACGGCACAAACGGCGGCACGAAGACAGCCGCGATGACGTAGGCGTAGCTGCCGGCCTCGCTGGCGCGACGGGCGCGTTCTCCCTGCGCGACCTCGGCCAGTGCGGCGATGACAACGCCAAGGCAAAACGCCGCGACCAGGCGAGCATCCACAGCAAGGCCCGTGGCGGCTGCGATGCAGCACGCCAGCACGATCGATTTGTCGAATAGCCTGTTCATACGGGTATTGTACGCGATGCCGCGCACGGGGGAGGCGCCACTCAAAGCAACCGTGACATTCCTCCCACGAGGCGGGGCGGTCGCGTCAGCAGGCTACGCGACCGCCCCGCACTCGTGACAAAGCTCACTGGTGCGCGCCGTCAGCTCCTGCGATGATGCAATCATACCGGGCCACAAGCAACAGAAGGGCCGCCTCATGACAGACATCGTCCACGTCGAAAACCTCGTTAAGCGCTACGACGACCTTATTGCGCTCGACCACTTTAACCTGAGTATCGCCCCCGGCGAGATCTTTGGCCTGCTGGGCCCCAACGGCTCGGGCAAGACCACGTCCATCAACTGCATCCTGCAGCTGCTCGCCTACGACAAGGGCACCATCGAGCTGTTCGGCGAGCGCATGACGCCCGCCCGCTACGACCTCAAGCGCCGCATCGGTGTGGTGCCGCAGCAGGTGGCGGTGTTCGACGAGCTTACCGTGCGCGAGAACATCGACTATTTCTGCAGTCTCTACGTCAACGACCGCAAGCGCCGCCGCGCGCTGGTGGACGAGGCGATCGACTTTGTCGGCCTGGGCGACTTTACCAAGTTCCGCCCTGGCAAGCTCTCGGGCGGCCTGGCGCGTCGTCTCAACATTGCCTGCGGCATCGCGCACAAGCCCGAGCTCATCTTTTTTGACGAACCCACGGTGGCGGTCGACCCGCAAAGCCGCAACGCCATCCTGGAGGGCATCTGCCGCCTGCGCGACGAGGGCGCCACGGTGGTGTATACCAGCCATTACATGGAGGAAGTCGAGCAGATCTGCAGCCGCATCATGATCATGGACGGCGGCCGCGTGCTGGCGCAGGGCACTAACGACGAGCTCAAGCGCATGATTCAGATGGGCGAGAAGATTGTAATCGAGGTCGGCGAGGTTCCGAGTGCGGCGCTCGGTGCCGTCGCAAGCCTGCCGCACGTTCTGGACCTTTCGGCAACGGCGGGACAGCTCACGTTTTCGTGCGAAGCGAGCCCGCACAACCTGACGGACATTCTCGATGCGCTGCGCTCGCATGACGTGCCGCTCGGCCGCATCTATTCCGAACCGCCGACCCTCAACGACGCGTTCCTCGAGATCACCGGCCGCGAGCTGCGCGACTAGGGGGCGGCCATGTTCAACACCATCATCACCACAGTCAAGACGTTGCTGCGCCGGCCGAGCACGTGGGTCTGGGGCGCTCTCTTTCCTATCGCGCTTTCCACGATGTTCATGTTTATGTTTGCGGACCTCAGCTCCGACGGCACGGTCGACCCGGTGCCGGTTGCCGTCGTGGCGGACGAGGGCTGGAATGCCTCGACCTTTAAGGATGTGGCAGCTTCGCTTGCCAAGGCAGGCGACGATCAGCTGCTCGATGTGAGCGAGTACGAAGACTTGGCTGCCGCGCGCAAAGCGCTCAAGGCCGGCGAGGTCGCGGGCATCTATACGGTTGATGCCGCGGGCACGCCCAGGCTCACGCTGCTATCGAGTTACGACAGCTCGCGCGCCTCGTCGGTGCTTACCGACCGCAGCATCCTTGAAACGGTGGCAAGCTCGTATACGCAAAATGCCGAGCTCATGTCCCAGATTGCCCAGGACAACCCGACGGCGCTCGCCGATCCGGCGACGGTTGCGCGCGCTCTGTCGCTCGAGGGCGGAACCCGCCGCGTGAGCCTGACTCGTGCCACGCCCGATGGCACGGTCATCTACTATTACGCGCTTTTTGGCCTGGTCGCGATGATGTCTGCCGAGTTTGCCGCCTTGAGCGTCGTCGATTTGCAGCCCAATCTGTCCGGCCTCGGCGCGCGCCGCTGCGTGGGCGGTCTTTCCAAGACGGCGTCGCTGGCCGGCATTTTTGTCGGCTCGTGGCTGGTTTCCTTTGCATCGATGGCGGTTGCGATCGGCTACGTGCGCCTGGTCGTGGGCGTCGACTTTGGCGGGCGCGAGGGGTTGTGCCTGCTGGGCGGCGCTGCTTCCGCGCTTGCCGCCACGGGCCTGGGGCTTTTTGTGGGCACGCTTCCCGTTAAGGGCGGCAAGGCATCCAAGTCGGGCATCCTCACGGGCTTTGCCACCACGTGCGCTTTGTTCGCCGGCCTCTACGGCGAGCCGGCGATGGCGCTTGCCGACGACGTCGCCCGCGCTTGTCCGGTCGAGTGCTGGCTCAACCCCGTCAAGCTCATCTGCGACATGTTCAATCGCCTGTATTTCTTTGAGGACCTGGGGCCCTTCGCTGTTCGCGCCGGCGCGCTCGTCCTG
Source organism: Collinsella sp. (assembly GCA_019419585.1). Lineage (GTDB taxonomy): Bacteria > Actinomycetota > Coriobacteriia > Coriobacteriales > Coriobacteriaceae > Collinsella. The sequence continues at coordinate 52,658 of DXZQ01000009.1, forward strand.
ATGGCCCTGGTGTTTGTCGCCGCCGCTACGCTGATCTTTGGAAGGAGCCGCTATGAGCACCTTTAAGACTGCGCTTCGCATGGCGCTGGCGCACCCGTTCTACCTGCTCGTCTATACGGTGTTCATCTCGCTCATGGGCGTATTCATCGCGGCTTCGGTGAGCTGGAACTCGTCGCAGCTTACCGAGTACAAGCCCTACGACACCAACGTGATCGTGGTCGACCGCGACAATAGCGACCTTTCGCGGGCGCTTACCAAGCACCTGGGCTCACGCTTTGACCTGGTCACGGGCATCGGCGACGACGCGTACGACCTTGCCGATGCGCTCTCCAAGAGCAACAGCGCCAAGGGCAGTGCCGATTGCGTGTTCTTTATCCCGGAGGGGTTTGAGGACGATCTTGTTGCAGCCGCCCGTGCGGGGGAGGCCCTGCCCAAGCTCGATGTGACCTACGGCGCTGGCACCATGGCGGCTGCGCTTTCGTCTGCCGAGGCCTCGCGCTGGATCTCGCTCGCGGGCGCCGCGGCGGCGCTTGAACCCGCTGCCTCCAACGGCGACGTCGCAAGGGCCGCCGAGCACGCGGCCGCAAAGCGCGCGGAGGTCCAGATCGAGCAGGTCAAGGTCGACTCGACTGCTGCTACCACGCTCGAGTCGTACTTCAACTTTGGCGCGTACGCGATCATCTCGTCGGTCATCGTGTCGGTGGGACTGGTGTTCTCGGGCATGAACGAGCCCGAGCGCGTGCGCCGCATGGATGCCAGCCCGGTCTCTGAGCGCCAGCGTTCGCTCGCTGTGTTCGCGGCCGCCGCCGTGCTCACCGTCTGCATCTGGCTCGTGTCGAGCATGATGGGCGTCGTGGGCTTTGCCAGCGCGGTTGCCGAGGTCGGCGTGGGTCGCGTGTGCCTGGCGCTGGCGGCAACGTTTGCCCTGGCGTGCACGCCGCTGGCCGTTGGCTTTACGCTGTCGAGCCTGGGCGCGCGCGAGGAGCTGCTCAACGGTGTGGGCAACCTGCTCGGCATGCTCATGACGTTTTTGGGCGGCGCCTGGATGCCGCTGTCGCTCATGGGCTCGGCCGTGCAGACGGTGGCGCACTTTGTGCCGACGTATTGGGTGAACGACGCGATCGGCAAGGCGCTCGCTTCGGACCTGACGTCTGCCGTGCTGGGCGACATCGCCTGCGACCTGGGCGTCACGGTGCTCTTCGCCGCTGCCATCGCCGCCGTAGGCCTAGCCCTCGCCCACAACAAATCTCACGCCTAGCCACCTAGTCATTGGGGACAGTCTTTGCCGATTCGCCGGCAGGGCTGGCAGGGATTGTCCCAATATGTCGGCACTTGGGGACCACTCATTGGGGACAGACTTAAATGAGCGATTTCACTCATTTAAGTCTGTCCCCAATGAGTAGGTTGGAAAATAGTTCGCGCACGTCGCTTAAAAATAGTTCACCTGGGTTTACTATTAGCCTAGAAAAGTGGCAGAAGGCTAACAACGGGGGATAGCATGGCGACAAAGCGTGCCTACGTCCAGGTCAACGGACTCAAGAAACACTATGGCGACGGTGATGCACGCCTGACGGTGCTCGACGGCATCGACACGTCCATCAACCGCGGCGAGATCTGCGTCATGCTGGGGCCCTCGGGCTCGGGCAAGTCGACCTTTCTCAACCTGATCGGCGGCTTGGAGGATGCCGACGGCGGCTCCATCATGGTGGACGGCTGCGATCTCACGGCGCTCAAGCCCGCCGATCTGGGCGAGTACCGACGCCGCGAGCTGGGCTTTGTCTTCCAGTTCTACAACCTGGTGCCCGACCTTACCATCAAGGAAAACATCGAGGTCACGGCGCACCTGTCCAAAAACCCGCTCAATGTCGACGATCTGCTGCGCTCGCTGGGCCTCTACGAGCACCGCAACAAGTTTCCGCGCCAGGTCTCAGGTGGCCAGCAGCAGCGCTGCGCCATCGGCCGTGCGCTCGTCAAAAATCCGGGCCTGCTGCTGTGCGATGAGCCCACGGGCGCGCTCGACTACAAGACATCCAAGGAAATCTTGCGGCTCATGGAGGATGTCAACCGCACCTACGGCTGCACCATCATCATTGTCACCCACAATGCCGCCATCGCGCGCATGGCAAATCGCGTGCTGCGCCTGCGCGACGGCCGCATCGTCGAGGACGAGCTCAACGAGTCGCCCGTTGCGGCCGCCGATCTCGATTGGTAGGCGACGCCATGACACCTCTCGCAAAACGTCTCCCGCGCGAGCTGCGCCGCAATATCGGCAAGTACCTGGGCATCTTTTTGCTTATGTGCGGAAGCATCGCCCTTACCTCGGGCTTTTTGCTCGCGGCGCATTCCATCGGCTGCCTCATTGATGACATGCGCGAAGACTACACGATTGAGGACGGCCGCGTAACTACCTCCTTCGAGGCCACCGACGAGCAGCTCAAGGCTGCCGAAGACGCGGCTGAGGACGTCGGCGGCGTTACGTTCTACAAGAACTTCTCTATCGACGCCATCATCAAAAAGGCGGCTGGCGACGACGGCACCAAGCGCACCCTGCGCACCTACGCGCATCGCACCAAGGTTGACATTGCGTCCTACTGCGAAGGCAGGCAGCCAAAGGCGGACAACGAGGTGGCTATCGACCGCGTCTTTGCCACCAATAACGACCTCGCCATCGGCGATAAGGTCGAGCTCGAGGGGCGCACCTACACCATCTGCGGCATCATGACGCAGCCCGATAGCCAGGCGTTGTTCCTCGACAATTCGGACTTTACGGTGAACACCATCACGTATGGTGTCGCCGAGGTCACCGACGCCGGTTTTGCCGCGCTCGAGGATGCCGGCGGCGCGCCCGCCTATACGTACTCCTTTACCTTTAACGACCGCGACCTCTCCACCGCGGACCGCATTGATGCGGAGCAGGATATGGTCGAGGCGCTGACCGACGCCGATGCGCGCGTGGACGATCTGATCGATGCCGATTCCAACCAGGGCATTGGCTATGCGCGCGACGACGTGGACGGCGACTCCATGATGTGGATGACGTTGCTCAACATTATCATCGTGATCATGGCATTTGTCTTTGTGGTGCTCACCGACGCCACCATCGAGGAGGAGAGCGCCATCATCGGCACGCTGCTCGCCAGCGGCTATCGCCGCCGCGAGATCGTGCTGCACTACCTGGCGCTTCCCGCCATCGTGGGCGTGCTCGCGGCACTTTTGGGCACCGCGCTCGGCGTTGCGTTCTTTACCGAGCCCATGCGCGGTCTCTATTACGGTTCGTACAGCCTGCCGCCCTTCCAGGTGTACTGGAGCTGGGAGATCTTTGTGAAGTGCGCCGTGGTTCCCGCCGCCGCGCTCATCCTTATCACGCTGGTGGGCCTGCTTCGCAAGATGGGCAAGACGCCGCTGCAGTTCCTTCGCCACGAGGCGAGCGGCAAATCGGGCACCAAGCGTGGCCTGCAGCTGCCGGAGCGCATGGGCTTTGTTTCCCGCTTCCGCCTGCGCGTTTTCCTGCGCAACCTGGGCAACTTCGCCACGCTCTTCGTGGGCATTGCGTTTGCCTCGCTGCTGCTACTCTTTGGCCTGGCGATTCTGCCCACGATGACGCACTACGCGGACAACCTCGAGACGAGCCTGGTCGCCGAGCACCAGTACACGCTCAAGGCTCCGCTGGAGCTCGAGGGCACTGTCGAGGAGCGCGAGCAGTGGTCGGCGCTCGAGCGCTTGCAGTCGATTGACGGTGCGCTGCTCTCCGCCGCCCAGGATGCCGATGACGAGCTTGACGACGCGGCCGATGCGGCGCAGACGGCAGCCGATGCCGCGACCGCATCTCCGTCTGCCGAGAGCCTGACCGCAGCGCAGGATGCGCTTGCCAAGGTCCAGGACAAGAAGGATGCGCTCTACGCGCGCCTTGACGATCTTGCCGATGCCCTCGGCTGCAACCGCGATGAGGCTATCGATCTGATCGACAAGGCCTCTAAGATTGACACTGACAACGACGATATCCACCCGGTCAATACGACCGACAACGGCGCGGGCGCAATCGCGCAGGCCGAGAAATATGCCGTTTACCAGCTGCAGTACGACCGTGGCGACGGTAATGGCGAGGAGACGATTTCTGTCTACGGCATCTCGTCCGATTCGCGCTACTGGAAGGGCCTCAACATCGGCGATGGCCGCGTCGTCTCTGGCGGCGGTCTGCTCGATAAGTTTGGCTGGAGCGAGGGGCAGAAGGTCGAGCTTCGCGACAAGTACGAGGGCGAGCATTATTCCCTTGAGTACGCGGGTAAGGACTGCATCTGGGGCTCAAAGTCGGACATGAATATCTATATGAGCATCGATGACTTTAACGAGCTGTTCGACAACGATGCCGCCTACTTCAACGGCTATGTGAGCAACGAGAAGCTCGACCTCGACGCGCGCTACTTTGCCGGCGACACCACGCCCGACGACATGCGTGCTGTGGGCGACCAGTTCATCGGCATGATGAGCAAATTGATCGGCATGATGGTCGGGCTCGCGGTGTTTATCTTCCTGCTGTTTATGTATCTGCTGACCAAGGCTGTTATCGACCATAGCGCCCGTTCGATCAGCTACATGAAAGTCTTTGGCTATCGCGATAGTGAGATCTCGCATCTGTACATCCGCTCGATCACGCTGTGCGTGGCGGCGTCGCTCGTGCTGAGCCTGCCGGTCATTATTGGCTCGCTCACGGCCATCTTCCGCTCGATGCTGCTCGCCTACAACGGCAATATCGAGATCTACGTGCCCGCTTGGTCCATGGCTGCATGCGTCGGCATTGGCTTTGCGACCTACCTGGTCGTGGCGCTGCTACACACGCGCTCTATCAAGCGCGTCAGCCTGGCCGAAGCCCTCAAGGTGCAGGAGTAGTCATTGGGGACGTTCTTAAACGACTAGTCGTTGGGGACAGTCTTTGCCGGATCGCCGGCTCGCCGGCCGGGCGGCAAGCACTCATTTAAGTCTGTCCCCAATGAGTGCCTAACGACTCGGTGTTGTGCTTGACTTCGACCCCGCTTTAACGGGTACCATCCTCTATGTCTGTAACGCCATATAGACCGAGGGGATAGATCTATGACCGCAACCGCACCCGCAGCACCGGCAAAGGTGTACTTCACCAACCTGCGCACGCATGCTCGCGAGAGTCAACTCGACAAGCTCAAGCGCCTCATCCGTCGCGCCGGTATTGAGCAGATCGACTTTGAGAACAAGTTCGTCGCCATTAAGATTCACTTTGGCGAGCTGGGCAACCTGAGCTTTTTGCGCCCCAACTACGCCCGCGCCGTCGCGGATGTCGTGAAGGAGCTGGGCGGCAAGCCCTTCCTCACCGACTGCAACACGCTCTATGTGGGTAGCCGCAAAAATGCGCTCGAGCACATCGACACCGCCTACCAGAACGGCTTTACCCCGTACGCCACGGGCTGCCAGATCATCATCGCCGACGGCCTCAAGGGCACCGACGAGGCGCTCGTCCCGGTCGAGGGCGGCGAGTACGTGCGCGAGGCAAAGATCGGCCAGGCACTCATGGATGCCGACATCGTGATTAGCCTCACCCACTTTAAGGGCCATGAGCAGGCCGGCTTTGGCGGTGCCATGAAGAACCTGGGTATGGGCGGCGGTAGCCGTGCCGGCAAGATGGAGCAGCACGCCGCTGGCAAGCCGAGCGTCGATACCACCAACTGCGTTGGCTGCCGTGCCTGCGAGAAGATATGCGCGCACAGCGCCATCACGTTTGACGGTACGCGTGAGCGCGAGCTTGCCAACGGCAGCACTCGCACGGTTCACGTGGCTGCCATCGACCACGATCGCTGCGTGGGCTGCGGACGCTGCATTGCGGCGTGCAACCAGGACTGCATCAAGCCCGACTATGATGCCGCGGCCGACGTACTCAACTACAAGATCGTCGAGTACACCAAAGCCGTCGTCGACGGCCGCCCGAGCTTCCACATCTCGCTTGCCATGGATATCAGCCCCAACTGCGACTGCCATCCCGAAAACGACACGCCTATCGTCAACGATATCGGCATGTTCGCGAGCTTCGACCCGGTCGCCATCGATCAGGCCTGTGCCGATGCCGTCCTGGCATCCGAGCCGCTGCCTAACACCGAGCTTACCGACAGCGCGGCCAAGATGGAGCATAATCACGAGCATCTGGAGGGCGAGCAGGCCAAGGACCCCTTCTGCATCACGCATCCCGACACCGACTGGCGCGCGTGCATCGCGCATGCCGAGAAGATCGGCCTGGGCACGAGCAAGTACGAGCTCATCGAGGTCAAGTAGCACCTAACCATTGGACATATCAAGCGCTTTTGTAGTGCAACGTTAGTAAAAGCCACCCGCGAGCACAGTGCCCACGGGCGGCTTTTCGGAAGTGCTAGGGAGTCAGATAGACCAGTAAACCGTGCTATTTGCCTAAAAATACTCGCCGAGGAAGTCGTCGACCGTATTCCAGTAGAGCTCGGGGTCGACTTGCGCGCTCTTGGCGTGGGTGGCGCCGTGGATAGTGAGCTTCTGTTTAACCTTGCTGGCGCACGCCTCGTAGTTTTGGTCGAGCATGCTGTACGGTACAAAGGTGTCTTGGTCACCGTGGATAAAAAGCATGGGAACCGTCGCGCGCTTGAGCTGTTCCACGCTGCTCGCCTTATGAAAGTCGTAGCCTGCGCGCACGTTGCACACCAAGTTTGCTACATCGAGCAAGGGAAAGCTGGGCAGCCCGAACACGTCCTTGAGCTGCAGAGAAAACTCGTCCCAAACACTCGTATAACCACAGTCTTCGATAATGCATTTCACGTTTGCGGGCAGAGATTCCCCCGCGACGTCCATGGCGGTTGCCGCACCCATCGACTCGCCAAAGACCAGGATGCGCGCCTCGGGGTCAGCCTGAACGATCCGCCCAATCCATGCAACGACATCGAGCCGCTCGGGCCAGCCCATGCCGATATAGTCGCCGCCGGAGCGCTCGTGGGCGCGGGCGGCGGGTGCGAGTACGTTCATGCCGCGGTCGTGGAATCGTTTGACGTATCGGGCCATGCCGATGGGCTCGTCGGTATATCCATGCAGGCAGACGGCGTAATCGTGGGTGTTCTCCGAGGCGGCAAAATACCAAGCGGAGAGCTCGGTTCCGTCATCTGCGGTGAGGCTGCTGCTCTCGCGATTCTTTTTAAACCATGCCCGCGCCTCGGTGTCCTCGGCATCCGGCTGCTCACCTTCTTTGTCGTCCTTGCCGTCCTGCATCATCTTCATGGTGTATGGCGCGCGGGGATTCAGCGCGAAGTCAAACAGAAAGTTGCCGGCAAATCCGAACAGCGCAATGACAACCACCAGTGCAACGATGCCGGCTATCTTGAGCTTTCGATGGGAATGTGCGTTTTGAGCCATGCGGTATTCTCCTATAAGATGTTAATACATCAACATTTAATGCAAGCGCATTATGGACGTTCACCGTTGATGCGTCAACAGGCAAAGAATGGGTAAACAAAGGGTCACGTATGGTGCAAATTTCGCACGCACCCAGACGCTTTGATATAGTGTTGAGAACTCTTTACGTTGGAGGATGTAACCGGCATGTCCGATTCGAGCGACAGTTCTAAACCGCGACCCAAGGCCGCGGCCGTTCCACACTACACGGTGGGCGAGGAGATCATGAACTCCGTCACCCATGGTGTCGGCTGCCTGCTGGGTATCGCGGGCCTGGTGCTCCTGATCGTATTCGCTGCCCTGCGCGGCGGAGGCCCGGCCCACATGGCCGCGGCGATTGTCTATGGCGTCAGTATCATCCTCGAATACTTGGCCTCCACGCTCTATCACGCGATTCAGCCTGCGCGCGCCAAGCGCGTGTTTCGCATCATCGACCACAGCTGCATCTACCTGCTCATAGCCGGCAGCTATACGCCGTTTTGCCTCATCACGCTCGCAAACGACGGTGGTCCCGTGCTGTTCTTTGCCGTATGGGCCATCGCCATCGTCGGGATTGCCCTCGAGTGCTTTTTGCGCGAGCGCCAGCCGCATTGGGTAAGCGGCCTGGTCTATCTGCTGATGGGCTGGCTCGTCGTCTTTAAGCTACCCGAGCTCGTGTCGCTGCTCAACCCCGTGGCACTTGCCCTGCTCGCCGTCGGCGGCGTGTGCTATACCGTGGGCGTGCCGTTCTATATCGCGAAAAACGTGCGCTATCTGCACAGTGTTTTCCACTTGTGGGTGCTCGCCGGCAGCATCTTCCAGTTCATGGCGGTGATCCTCTTCGTAATCTAGCGACCGCGCCCACGGCCCCGCTCACACGGGCGACCGGCGCAATTGCCCTATCCGCCACCTACGCTTACGACCTGACGTCCCGAATCTTGGAGGTTCGAGAAACTCCCGATGGACATAACCATCTCCCTTATCACTACCCTCGTTTTGACCCTCATCAACGGCTACTTCTCTATGTCCGAGATGGCGCTCACCACGGCCAAGCGCGCCGTGCTGGAGCATGAGGCCGAGGAAGGCGACAAGCGCGCCGAGCGTGCCATTAAGCTGGCCGCCGACTCCGACCAGCTGCTCGCCACCATCCAGGTCGCCATCACGCTCGTGGGCTTCGCCTCGTCCGCCGTCGCCTCGACGAGCCTGTCCGACCCGCTTGCCACGTGGCTCATGAGCTTTGGCATCGCGCCGCTCTCCGCTATCGCGCGCGGCCTGGCGCCGGTCATCATCACCGTCGCGGTCGCCTTCGTGTCCATCGTGATCGGCGAGCTCGTCCCCAAGCGCATCGGCCTGGCCAATGCCGAGGGCGTGTCCAAGCAGGTCGTGGGCCCGCTTTCCGTGTTCCAGAAGATCGCCCGTCCGCTCGTGTGGCTGACTGGCGCTTGCTCCGATGGCCTGGCCCGCATCTTGCGTATCAAGAGTGCCGACGACCGTCAGAACGTCTCGGAAGAAGAGATCAAGTACATGGTCTCGGAGCAGGACGACCTGCTCGACGAGGAAAAGCGCATGATCCACGAGATCTTCGACCTGGGCGACACCGTTGCCCGCGAGGTCATGGTGCCGCGCGTGGACACCACCATGTGCGAGGACGACGAGACGGTCGCCAGCGTGCTATCCACCATGCGCCAGACCGGCTTCAGCCGCATCCCCGTCTATCACGAGGACCCCGACAACGTCGCGGGCATCGCGCACATCAAGGACCTGATCCAGCCCGCGCTCGACGGCAAGGGCGACCAGCCCATCGCCGGCTTTTTGCGCGACGCCACCTTTGTGCCCGACACCAAGGACATCCTGCCGCTGCTGTCCGAGATGCAGACCTCGCACGACCAGATCGTGGTCGTCGTGGATGAGTACGGCGGCACGGCCGGCATCATCACCATCGAGGACATCGTCGAGGAGATCGTGGGCGAGATCGAGGACGAGTTCGACCCCGACAACAAGTACCTCACGCGCCTTTCGCGCCGCGAGTGGCTCGTTGATGGGCGTTTTTCGTGCGATGACGCGATTGAGCTTGGTTGGCCGCTTGAGGAAAGCGATGATTATGAGACCATCGCCGGCTGGATTTTGGAGCTTTGCGACTCGGTGCCCGACATCGGAGAGGTGTTTGAGGTCGCGGGGTACAAGTTTAAAGTGCAGTCGATGCGTGGCCAGCGCATCTCGCTCATTCGCGTGATCGCTCCGGCCGAAACCGATAAGAAGGATTCCGAGTCTTCGGTAGACGAGCCGACGACGTCGGGTGCGGGTTCCGCGAATCCGCACGACGGCGACGAGTAGGACAAGGAAGAGTAGGGGAGAGTTATGGCAGGCCTGTTCAACATCCTTAAGGTCACCGTCAGCGAGGACAAGATCTGCGCGCACGTGCTGGTGAACCCCGGCATGCCGCTCATGACCTCGGAGGATATCGAGGCCACGGCGCGCGTGTACTACCTGGTGCCGGCGATTGCCAAGCACCTGTGCCTGGGCGATTCCGGCCGCGAGTTCCAGGACTGCATGGGTCAGACCGAGCTCTGCCACCTGCTGGAGCACGTGACGGTCGAGCTCATGAACGAGACCGGTCTTGCCGGTAGCATCTCGTGCGGCCGCACGCGCGTAAGCGAGCATGACGAGCGTGTCTTTGAGGTCGAGCTTTCGTGCCCCGACGACGCACTGGCCATCGGTGCGCTGTCGTCGGCCACCTTTATGATGGACTGGGCGTACCTGCACGCCGACCAGCCTGCCCCCGACGTGGAAGGCACGGTCGCGGGCCTGCGCAACCTGGTGCTGGGCATGCGCGCCGAGGCCGAGGGCAAGGATCCTCACGAGGCCGTCGCCGCTGCGAACGGCGAAGATGCTGCCGAGGACGAGGGCGCTGACGAGGGCGATGTGCCGGTCGACGCCGAGCCCGTTGCCGATGCGACCGCCGAGCCCGTTCCCACCGAGCCCCAGGGCGTCCCCAACTTTGACGACGAGCCCCAGGTGGCGATTGATACCGAGGGCGCGGTTGCCGAGAACCACGAGGCCTCCGCTGCCGTCTTTGGCGGTGCGGCGACGGTTCCGGCGGGACCTGCGCATGAGGGCGGCCTGCCGCTCGTGGACGGCGCCGGCGAGGACCCGGGTGCCACGGTGGCCATGCCGGCTATGCCTCAGGAGTAGGCCTACGCGTTTATCACCATCACGTACCTGCGCCTTTGCCGTACGCAGATGAGCGGAGCGGCAAGTGATGCGCTGCGGGTATAATGGACAGCATTCAAACGGTGGGCACCGACGTGCCCGCAGGAGAGGAATGATCATGGGTAAGACTTTCAGCTTTGTCTCCGGCGCACTTTTTGGTGCTGCTGCTGGCGCTATTATCGGTGTTGCTCTGGCCCCACGCTCGGGCGCCGAGACCCGCGCCATGGCTGCCGATATCGCCAACGACGCCTGGGACAATATGCGCGACACCTACGAGCACAGCGCCGAGGAGGCCCGTGCCGCGGTGAATGACTTTGGCCCGATGGTCGACGCCAAGACTGACGACCTACGCGCCAAGGTCGACCTGGCCCGCGAGCGCATGGACCAGCTGCGCGAGCAGCTCAACGACGCCATTTCGGGCGGCAACGTGACGCCTGCCGCCGACGTCGTGGTCGAGAACGCCGTCGAGGCTGATGCCGAGGCTGCGGAGCCCTCGACCGAGGCATAATGCGCGCCGGGGATTTTGTCGGCGCCAAGATCTATCGCAAGCCTACCGAGGACAAGCGCACCAAAAAGGACGGCACGCCGCGCAGCCCTAAAAAGCTCGGGAAGATTCACTTTCCGGTCTTTACCCCGGGCGGTACGCGTGTGGTCGGCTTTATGGTTCGCCAGTCCGATATCGCGGGCATGATCGAGCGTCCCGACCGATTCGTAGCGCTCGACGCCATTGGTGTCTACGAGGGCGCCATTGCGGTCGATGACGTTAAGGACACGTACGATGCCGCCGCCGCCAAGCGCCTCGACATCAACCTGGACGATTGCATCATCTGGGTCGGTATGGACGTGCGCACGGAATCGGGCGACGTCGTGGGCTATTGCTCGGACGTCGAGTTCAAGCCGCGCTCGGGCATCGTGCAGGCATTCTATGTGACCGCCGGTGCTGCTTCGAGTGTTTTGGTTGGTGACACGCAGATGCCGCCGACGATGCTGCGCGGCTACGAGAACGGCGCGATGATTGTCTCGGACGAGGTCAAGGCGCTCGGGTATTCGGGCGGCGCGGCCGCCAAGGCTGCCGAGGCCAGTGTCGTGGTGGGCGATAAGGTCAAGAAGGGCGCCAAGGTGCTCGATGACAAGGGATCGGTTGCCGTGGACAAGGGCAGTCGCGCACTGGGCAAGCAGCTCGGCAAGACGCGCGGCATGTTCAAGGCCTTTAAGGACGAATACCAAAAGGCGAGCGGAGGCTCGTCAAAAGCTACAAAATAGCGACGTACCAAATGATGGGAGGCAAGCCGGAGACCTGTTGCTCCGGCTTGCTGTGTTTATGGGGGAGGGCATATGCGCCAAAACGGATCCAACTTAAACGGGCGTTCGGGTACGCGTCCGACGGCGCGCCGCGATCTGGGGCAGCTGCCCAGCGGTCAGCGCCGTCGCCGCCGTAAGCCCGGCGCGATGTACCTCAACCATAGCCGCGGGTTTAGCGACCGCAGCGCGCGCATCGGCAACGGGCGCTCGCCGCGCCGACCGTCCCGTCTGCCCTATGCGCTCATCGCCGTGGGTTGCGCACTCGTGCTGTTTATCGCTGCCGTCGTGGGCTACGTCAACCGCAGCGTGGACGTGGAGCTCAACGGCCGGAAGACCGCGGTGCGCGTCGGCTCTACGCTGCAGAATCTCATCGACGACCAGGAGTTGACTGACACCTACGACGCAGGCGACCTGCTGGCCGTCGATGACAGCGTGCTCAAGCGCCATGGCGGCGAAAAGCTGTCGGTTAAGGTGGACGGCAAGCGCATAAAACAGGGCAAATGGGATAGCCGCGAACTTGAGGGTGGCGAGAAGGTGACGGTCAAGGATGGCCGTAACACCTACGAGAAGCATGAGGTTCAGGCTACGGTTATCGAGCCCAAGCTCAAGGTCGAGGGCACGGGCGCTATCGAGTATGTGCAGACATGGGGTGTCCAGGGCCGCTCCGAGGTGTGGGTCGGTGAGCAGTCGGGCAAGACGCAGGACCGCGGCGAGGTTGTGCCCGCCACCGATTGCGTCGTTGCGTGCGCCAGCGTGGCGCCCAAGGGCAACAAAAAGTACGTGGCGCTGACGTTTGACGAGGGTCCGAGCGGCGCCACCAAACAGATCTTGCAGGTGCTCAAGGAAAAGGGCGTTACCGCGACGTTCTTCCTTTCGGGCGATGCGGCCGAGGCCTCGCCTGCCACGGCCAAGGCGATTGTCGATGCCGGGTGCGAGATCGGATCCAACAGCTACAGCGACGATTCGCTCAAGGGTCAGGACCGTGAGACGGTACGCGAACAGATCACGAAAGGCACCGATGCGATTAAGTCGGCGACCGGCGTGAAGACGATGCTGCTGCGTGCTCCCTACGCTGCCTTTGACGAGCAAAACTGGATTGATGCGATGGACCTGGTCTCCGCCGTGGTCTCGTGGAATATTGACTCGGGCGACTGGCTGCTCAACGGTGCCGACGAGCAGGTCTCAACGGTGCTCGATTCGGTGACGCCGGGCAATATCGTGCTGCTCACCGATAGAGACGAATGCGCCGAGCAGACGCTCGAGGCGCTGCCGCAGATTATCGACGGTCTTGTCGCCGACGGCTACAAGATCGTGACGCTCAGCGACCTGGTCAAGACGGACACGTCGCTGAGCAAAAAGCTCACCTCGCTGACGAAGGTCACCATGCCTAAGGACGCCGTGTTCCCCCAACTTGCCGAGGACGATGACACCACAGAGTAGTCATTGGGTAGTCGTTTAAGAACGTCCCCAATGGCTATGTCACGGATACGTCAGCGTTTGGTATGCCTGCAATGTGCAGCGCATAAATTCGATGCCGCAGAGCGATGCTGATGCTATAGTTACTGCGGTTAATGAGGGTCAAGAGAAAGGTTACAGGTGAAATCCAAACCTCGACCATACAGTCGATGACCCCATGCAGGTGCTTTTTGCGCATGCACGGGGTGTAAGCGTCGAGCGGCGTGCCGCCCGCGCATGCGTATACATATCCAGAAGCCCCCGGACGCCGCACGCGCGGCCGCGTCCGGAGGAATAATGATGGGGAGCACCATTGAATTATCTGAGTGAGATGCTCAAATTGCCGGTCTTGGACGTCGACGGCGAAAAGCTCGGCGTGGTCAACGATTTTGGCATTGCTACCGGCGAAGTTTTTCCGCACGTGACGTCGCTCGCGTTCCGCGGCCCCGGCAAGACGCCGTTTATGATCAGCTGGCGCAAATGGGTCGACCGTATCGACGAGACGGGCGTGTATCTCAACACGTCTGCCACCAATATTCGCTTCTCGTACCTGCAGCCGACCGAGCTCCTGCTGGCGCGCGACGTGCTCAATAAGCAGATCGTCGACACGCAGGGCATGAAGGTCGTGCGCGTCAACGACATCAAGTTTTCCATGTCGGGCGAAAACCAGCTGCGCCTGTTGGGTGCCGAGGTCGGTGCCCGCGGTCTGCTGCGCGCGATCAGCCCCGCACTCGAGCACGTCGTCGAGGGCTTTATGAAGCACCTGGGCAAGCCGCTCAGCGAGGACATCATCGCTTGGTCCTACATGGACCTGCTCGACCGCTCGACTAAAAACATCCAACTCTCGGTGTCGCACAAGACGCTCGGCGAGCTGCACCCTGCCGACATCGCCGACATTATCGAGCAGCTCGACCCGCGCCTACGTGCGCAGGTGTTTGCGCAGCTCGATACCGCCCAGGCAGCCGAAGCTATCTCGGAGTTCGATGACGACGAGCTTATGACCGAGATGCTCGAGGGCCTGTCCGACACGGACGCATCGTCGATGCTGGCCATGATGGACCCGGACGACGCTGCCGACCTGATCGACGAGCTTGATTACGAGAAGGCCGAGAAGCTCCTGCGCCTGATGGGCGTCAAGGAGGAGAAGGCGATTCGTAACCTGCTGGGGTATGAGGACAACACCGCCGGCCGCATCATGACCTCGGAGTTTGTCTCCCTGCCCGCCACGGCAACGGTCGGTGACGCCATCGAGGCGATTCGCGAGCTCGACGAGGACTTCGAGAGCGTCTACTACGTCTATACCGAGGATCCGAGCGGCATGCTGACCGGTGTGCTTTCGCTGCGCACGCTGATCGTAGCCGATCGCGACGCCACGCTGGGTCAGCTGGCCTATCGCGACCTGGTCTACGTGTCGCCCGACGAGGACCAGGAAGACGTGACGGACGAGATGACCAAGTATGACCTGGTCGCTATCCCCGTCTGCGACGAGAACCGCCACATCCTGGGTATCGTAACCTTCGACGACGCAATGGACGTTATCGCCGAGGAGCATCAGGAGGACCTGCAGATCGCTGGTGTCGGCTCGGGTGACAGCGCGTCCGACGACTCGACGAACGTGCTCAGCTGGTTCGTGCATCGCCAGTACTGGGTTGTTGTATGGGGCATCGCGTCGTGCATCATGGCGACCGTGCTGGGAACGGCGCTCGGCTCCGCGCATCTGGTGGTGTTTCCCATGTGCGCCATGCCGCTCGTGCTGCTGGCGGCCTCGCGCATGGTGTCGTTCGTCAAGAACTACTTTCTGGAGTATGACGGTCACGACGACGAGCCCAAGCCGTATCTGGGGTTCTTCTTCCAGAGTACGGGCATGGGCCTGATTCTGTCACTCGTGACCTACCTGTGCGCCCAGCTGGTGCGCACCGCCGCGTTCCCCGATGCGCCCATGTTTGAGGAGCAACTCTTTACCGGGTGTTTTAATATCGCTGCCATCATTTGCCTGGTTGGCAACATGAGCGCCGTGATTTACCTGATGGTGCTGTTTTGGCGTGACGAGCATGACCTCAACACGTCGGGCACCGCCATGAACGTTATTGCCGTCATGATCTCGTGCGTAGCGTACTGCGCCGCTGCAGTGCTGCTCACCATGTCGGTCATGGGTTAGGTGGTCGCGTGCAAAATACCAAGCAAAAGTCGGGCACCAAGCAAAAGTTGACCATCGCGGCCATCTTTGGCGCTATGGGTCCCGGTCTGCTGGCGGCGCTTTCGGGCAATGACGCCGGCGGCATTGCAACGTATTCCAGCGCGGGCGCCAGCTATGGCTACAAGATGCTGTGGATGCTTCCCGTCATGACCGTGCTGCTCATCGTGACGCAGGAGACCGCGGCGCGCTGCGGCTGCGTCACGGGCAAGGGCCTGGCATCGCTCATTCGCGAGCGCTTTGGCGTGCGCAAGAGTGTACTTGCTATGGCGGCGCTGTTGATCGCCAACACGGCTGTGACCATTTCGGAGTTTGCGGGTATCGCCAGCGGCCTTGCTCTCTTTGGCGTGCCGGCGAGCATCTCGGTGCCGTTGGTGGCGCTGCTGGTGTGGATGCTTACCATGTCGGGTAGTTTCCAGCGCATCGAGAAGATTCTGCTGCTGGTAAGCTGCGTCTTCGTGACCTATATTGTCGCCGCGTTTATGGCTGGCCCCAACTGGGGTGAGGTCGCGGTCGACCTGGTCGTGCCTAACATTCAAAATGACCCCAGCTACGTGTCGCTCGTGGTCGCAACGATCGGTACCACCATCGCGCCGTGGATGATTTTCTTGGCGCAGAATAACGTGGTCGATAAGAATGCGGGCGAGGACGACATCGTGCTGCAGCGTATTGATACCGTGAGCGGCTCGATCGCTGCTGATATCATTGCGGGCTTTATTATCATCACGACCGGTACGGTGCTGTTCCCAGCGGGTATTCAGATTAGCGATGCTGCCGATGCTGCCCGCGCGCTGGAGCCTATTGCGGGTCAGTGGTCCACGGTGCTGTTTGCCTCGGGCCTGGTCGCGGCGAGCTTTTTGGCTGCCTGCGTGCTGCCGGGCGTTACGTCGAGTGCCATCTGCGAGGCTTTTGGTTGGGAGCGCGGCGCCGATCGCAGCTGGGATGAGGCTCCGGTTTATCGCGGCATCATTACGGCCATCATCGGCATTTCTGCCGTGTTGGTGCTCATGCCCGGCGTCGATTTGTTCCAGATTATGATGACCTCGCAGGTCATCAACGGCGTGCTGCTGCCCGTAGTCTTGGTATTCCAGGTGGTTATCGCGGCTGATCGCCACATTATGGGCGCCAACCGCAACGGCCGCGTGTGGAACGTGCTCACTTGGGCGACTATCGGCGTGATTACGGTGCTGACGGTCGTCATGTTTGTGCTGCAAGCGATGGGCTACAGCGCGTAGCGCCTCTTTTGGGTTTCGAGCGGGCCGCGGCCATGGGCTGCGGCCTCTTTTTTGCCTGTTATAGGGGGTTAGTAATATGCGTGTGGACAAAAAATGCCAAATATGAGTACTGTTGTCTGGCCGATAGCATTTACGACAAAGAAAATAATGAACATATCTAAAAAACTGTTCATTAAAAGCGGAGCTCCAAGTCCTAAGCCGGCCATTCTGGTCAACTGGAAGGGTCGCGCGCTACCGCATGGGCGTCATTTTGGGTGATTTTGCCTGCTACTAAAATGGTAACAGTACTCATATTTGCCCTTTTTTGCCCACAGACCTTTGAGGTTGCGGCGAAAAGGGCTTGTTTTGATTGTTTGGGGCAGGCGCGAGGCGCGGAAACGATGCCTGGAGCGGCGGAGCGGCTTGGAATTCATCCGTAGAGGTCTTCATTGGCTGGTGCCAGGAGTGCCTTCGGGTGCCGGTACAAAAGGAGTGTCCCTAACTGCCGCAGGGGGCGTCGGCCACGGCCGACGCCCCCTGCGGGTGTACACAGATTTTGCTGCGCGTTACTTGTCGGTGCCCAGCTTGTGCGGCTTGAGAGCGAGCGCATTGACGAGCGCGTCGGTGGCAGACTTGACGGCTGCCGGCTGCGGATCGTTGACGTGATCCTCGGGATGCACGGGCAGGTCCTTCTTGACTGCATCGTGGATCAAGTAGAGGTACTCAGTCACGCCAGTGGTCGACAGGTGCGTGCCATCGCCATCGAACAGGTCGTTGCGATTGGCACTGTATCCGTACCAGTCGATAACGCGCACGTTCTTGTAGCGCGTAGCAGCGTTGGCGATGGCCTGGTTGGTAGAGCCAACCCACGGCTGCGGGCTGCGCGTGTTCACAAACACCACAATACGCTTATCTCCTGCATCGGTCATGATGGCGTCGATCTGGTCGTCGGTTACCAAGCCGTTGGTGCCCAGTGCAAAGACCACGATCTTGCCGGCAAGGTTCTGTTGGAGATAGCCCTCAAATGTCGCGCGGCCCGCATCGAACTGGCGGCCCTTTTCGGCATCGATATGGCTGTGCGGGAACACGCCGTCAAAGGAATCAACGGCGCGCAGCGACACGGAGTCACCGATCATCAGCAGGTCGTAGGATCCGTCGGGGAAGCCGTCGTTGTCCTTGTCGGTGTCGTCGGCCGCCTGCTGGTCGGTGGGCGCGGTGTTTTTGGCTTCCTTGTTGAGGACTTCGGCGCCCTCACCGCTCAGTGCGGAGGTCTCCGGCACAAAGATCAGGCCGCCCAGTGCAACGACCAACACGACAGCGCAGGCTGCGCAGACAGGGACGTGCGCGCGCACCCAGTTGGCGGGCGCGGTGGTGCCGTCGCGGAACTCGGATACGGTGCGCCCAAAGGCGCCCTTTCTAAACGGCGTCTCGATAAAGCGATATGAACATTCGGCTACGGCGACCACCAACAACACCTGCAAAATGTACTGCCACCACGGCGTATCGTTGATGTTGGCGACCGGGTTCATGAGCAACAGTAGCGGATAGTGCCACAGGTAGATGCTGTACGAGCGCTTGCCAACCCACACGAGCGGCTCGGCGGACAGTGCGCGGGCAACCATTCCCTGGGGCTGCACGCAGGCCGCGATGACCATGAGCGTGAGGATGGAGCATAGCAGCGTGCCGCCGCGATACTGGAACGCGGTGTAGCCGTTGGTGAGCGCGACCATGGCGGCAAGGCCAACCAGACCCACGACGCCCAACACATCGATGGATGCGGGCGAGGACCAAAAGCGCACGAGGGCGCTCGGCTGTGCCGGGACGGTCTCGGCTGCGTTGTCGGCCTTCTCGCCAGGCTTGCCCTCGGCGTTCTTGCCGTGCTTGGCGGCGCCAGCCAGGCGATTGAGCCCCAAACGATGAGCGAGACGCACCGGCGCCAGGTCGCGATCGGGGATAAAGGCCATCCAGGCGCCCAGCAGCAGCGAGAAGACGCGGGTGTCGGTGCCGTAGTACACGCGGCTGGGGTCGGCGGCAGGGTTGTAGAGCACCATCATGGCAAGGGCGGATACCGCTGCGAGTCCCAGGACCACACGGCGCGTGTTGGGTTTGCTCACATGCATGGACACCATGGCAAACAGCAGCGGTGGCCAAACCAGGTAGAATTGTTCCTCGATGGCGAGCGACCAAAAGTGCGTAAGCGGCGAGGGGTCGCCCAGGGCGTTGAAGTACGAGACGTCCTGCATAATCTGCCACCAGTTGTTAAAGAACAGCAGCGACGGCAGAATGTCGGGACGCATCTTGGTGAGCATCACGTGGTTGAAGACGGTGCACAGCGCACAGGTTACAACCACAACGGTCACCACGGCGGGGACCAGGCGACGGATGCGGCGGATCCAGAAGCTCTTGAGGTCGATGCGGCCGGTCTTAGCGACTTCGTTGAGTAGCAGGCGTGTGATCAGATAGCCCGAAAGCACAAAGAAGATCGTGACGCCAAGCAGGCCGCCCTGAGCCCACGTGAGGTTGAGGTGATAGAGCACCACCGCGACGACGGCAAGCGTGCGCAGGCCGTCGAGCGCAGGGATGTAGCGGGACTTGGGGCGAGCAGGCGTCTGCTCCGCGGCGGGAGTGTTGGCGCGGCCAGCGTTGTTGGCAGAAGCGCGATGGGGGCTCGCGGTGCGTCGCGGCTCGTTGGCACGGCGCTCGCCCTTCACGCGTTCGTGCGGCGCCGGCTCGTTGCCCGTGCGGCGCCGACCGCGCGAGCCCGATTGCGAGAATTGTTCCATAAAACATCATCCAATGACGAGAATAATCAGCACGTATTCATTGTAGCTGCCTGCCCCTGTGAATGCTTGCTGCTGGCGCAAGCTCAAGCGCGCGTCCACATCAAAGTGGACTAAAGTTATAGGGGGTGCGAGAGTGCACAATCGTTGGTCGACGGTGGGCGCAAAGCCTGAAGACGAGGAGGTTTCCATGGCGGATCACAGCATCGTTGCGGTGTTCGGCAGCATGAACATGGACCTTTCGGTGGCGTGCGAGCGCATGCCGCGCGCGGGCGAGACGGTCGATGGCAGCGGTTTTATCACCAACGCCGGCGGTAAGGGAGCCAATCAGGCCGTTGCCGCTGCGCGCATGGGTGCGCGCACGTGCATGATCGGCGCTGTTGGGCGCGATACCTTTGGCGATGCGCTTGTGGCAGGGCTCCAAGATGCCGGCGTGGGCGTTGAGTTCGTGACACGTCTCGACGACGTGGAGACCGGTACTGCGACTATCATTCGCTGTGAGAGCGACAACCGCATCGTGCTGTCGCCGGGCGCCAACCATGCGCTTGCGGGCGAGGACGTTGCCCGCGCACTGAGGCGCTTGGTGGCCGACGAGCTCGACGGCGATGCCAGCGAGATTGCCCCGGCTGCTGGCGGCGTCTTTATCGCCCAGGGCGAATGTGACCTTGCGGCGACGGCCGGGGCGCTTGCTTGCGCTCACGAGCTGGGGTTCTATACGATCTTTAACCCGGCGCCCGCCTGCGACCTGCCGGCAGGAGCGTGGCCAGCGGTCGACCTGGTCTGCCCCAACGAGACCGAGTGCCAGGTACTGACGGGCATTCTGCCCACGGATGATGCGAGTTGCGTCGCCGCGCTCAATGCGCTGCTCGACAAGGGCGCCGGGGCTGCGGTCATCACGTTGGGCGGCGCCGGCTCGGTTACGCTCGGCGATGGCGGTGAGCCGCTGCGCATGCCGGCGCTTTCGAGCGCGGTGGTCGATACGACGGCCGCGGGCGATACGTTTATCGGCGCGTTGGCGGCGGCTCGTCTGGAGGGCCTGCCGCTCTTTGAGTGCATGGCGGCGGGTGCTCGCGCCTCGGCGGTGACGGTGTCGCGCCTGGGCGCTCAGCAATCAATTCCCACGCGTGCCGAAGTTGAACATTGGTTTGGTTAAACGATAAAGACGGAGAAGCGGAGTAGAACAATGGCAACCAAGAAGCTGATCCTTGATCTGGATATGGGCGTGGACGATGCGATGGCGCTGGCCTATGCCATCGCGAGCCCCGAGGTGGAGCTCGTGGGTATCACCACGTGCTTTGGCAACGTGCGCGTCGAGCAATCGGCGCACAACTGCCTGGCGGTGCTCGACCTGTTGGGTCGTCCCGAGGTGCCGGTGTACCTGGGCGCCGATCGTCCCATTAAGGCGACTGAGCCCTATACACCGCCGGCGTCCACCACGCTTATCCACGGCAAGAACGGTATTGGCGGCGCAAGCGTGCCCGCCTCGCCGTACGAGCCGGTGGGCGCGACGTCGGCCGATGGCAATGCGGCGGTCGATTACCTGATTGATGCCGCGCGTACCTATGGTCCCGATCTGGTCTACGTTGCGACCGGCCCGCTCACCAATCTGGCGCTTGCCCTGGAGCGCGATGCGGCGGCGATGATGTCCATCGGCCGCGTGGTCGTGATGGGCGGTGCGCTTACCGTGCCCGGCAACGTGAGCGCGGGCGCCGAGGCCAACATGGCGGGCGACCCCGAGGCTGCCGACGCCGTGTTGCGCTCGGGCCGCAAGCTCACCATGGTGGGCTTGGATGTGACGCACCGCGTGGTGCTCACACGTCGCGACGTTGCCGGCTGGACGGGCTCGGGCACTATGGCTGGCTGCGCGTTTGCGAGCATGGTCGAGCACTATATCGGTTCGTACGAAATGAACGCGCCCTACCTGGGCGGCTGCGCGCTGCACGATCCGCTGGCGGTTGCCGTGGCGATTGATCCCACGCTCGTGGGTGCGCTCGGCTGCAATCTTCGTGTCGACCTGCTGGGCGAGTACCGCGGCCGCACTATCTGTGACGAGCACCGTCTGTCCGATCCGGATAAGAGCGCGCTCGTGGCGCTCACCGTGGACGCCCCGCGTTTCCTCGCGGAGTTTAAGGCACGCATGGCCCGCATCCTTGGCTAAACGGTTTCTGTGCCCCGATCCAGATTAGCTACCGAGTAAATACGCCCGTTGGGGGAATAGTCGCGTCGCTTCGCTTGACAACAGGCTAAACTAGCTATTAAACATTTACTATTCTGTTTAGATTGAATTTGCGGTCGTTTAGTTGTCGAGTCACGGGGCGGTCAGGCCACGATGCTCGACAGCGGCCGTTGCTAGGGGGAACAATGGCTAAAGCAAGTGTTCGCGAGATCAGCCGCATTACCGGTTTTTCGCCTGCGACCGTGTCCAACGCGCTCAACCGCAAGCGCAGCGTGAGCGAGGAGACCGCCAAGGTCATCCTGGAGTGTGCGCAGTCGCTCGGCTATCAGCAGTCGACGCAGCTCGAGAGCATCCAGTTTGTGCTCGCGCGCAAGACGGGCGCCATCCTGGACGAGAGCACCTTCCATCCCGCGGTTATTGAGGGCGTGGAGCGCCAGGCGCGTCGCCACGGCATGAGCACGAGCTTTGTCTCGCTCGACTTTAGCGACCTAGACGCCGTGCGTCCGCAGGTCGAGGGCCTGATTGCCGATCCGGCCGCCGCTATTGTACTAATGGGTACGGAGTTGGGCGAGGAGGACTACGCCCTGTTCGCTAACGCCGCCGCCCACCTGATTGTGCTCGATGGCTGGAGCGACCGCCAGTACTTCGATGCCGTGGTCATTGCCAATACCGATTCGGTGCTGCGTGCCGTGGACTACCTTATCGAGAAAGGTCACAAGCAAATCGGCTATCTGGCGGGCGACCTTCGTATCCGCAACTTTAAGGACCGCGAGCGCGGCTATCGCCAAGCACTTGAGGATGCGGGCCTCGAGGCCAATCCGGCATGGCGCGTCACGCTGGGCACCACGCTCGAGGGCGCCTATCGCGACATGGGCGCGTGGCTCGACAATTCCTCGCGCGAAGATCTGCCAACGGCTTTCTTTGCCGAGAACGACGTGCTCGCCGTGGGTGCCATGCGCGCGCTCAACGAGCACGGCATTCGCGTGCCCGATAATGTCTCGATCATCGGCTTTGACGACCTGTCGTTGGGCGCTTTCTCCAACCCGCCGCTCACCACGGTTCACGTTCCCAAGCACGAGGTGGGTGAGATCGCGGTGCGCCGCCTGGTGGGCAACATCCGCAATCCCAAGAGCTATACCTGCAAAACGGCTGTGTCGACCTATTTTGTCGAGCGCCAGAGCGTGCGCGAAATCTAGGCGGAGACGGCATTGCCTGCAGCGTGCCAAAGCTCGCTAGGGCAGTTAACATAGTGCCATTCAGAAGAGGATCCTTCGGGGTCCTCTTTTTGTTTCCCTTGTATGTTCAGTTTGTTTACATACCGTTTAGGCTGATTTCTCTACCGTCTACGGGTATTTCGCGCTAAACTTCTAAACAGAAGAGTAAAACACTTAGTAAACAGAACAAAACGAAACATGCGTCTGTTTACTGAACATGTGACTAGGGGAGGACGTACATGGACAAGATCAAGCTCGGCTTTGTGCCCACGCGCCGCAGTATCTTTAGCGCGCCGGACGCGATCAAGTATCGCGGTCTGACGGCTGATCGCCTGCGCGAGATCGGCGTCGAGATTGTGGATATCGACGACATCAACGACGAGGGCCTGCTGTTCGACGACAGCCATATCGCGCCTATCGTCGAGAAGTTCCGCGCCGAGGGCGTCGACGGCATCATGCTCTGCCACGCCAACTTTGGCACCGAGTATGTCTGCGCCCGCCTTGCCCGCGAGCTCGGCTTGCCCGTGCTGCTGTGGGGCCCGCGCGATGAGCGCCCCGAGCCCGACGGCACCCGCCTGCGTGACAGCCAGTGCGGCCTGTTCGCCACCGGCAAGGTCCTGCGTCGCTTCCAGGTCCCCTTCACCTATATGACCAACTGCCGCCTGACCGATCCCGAGTTCGAGCGCGGCGTCTGGGACTTCCTCGCCGTGTGCAACGTGGTCAAGACCTTCAAGCACACCCGCATCCTGCAGATGGCCACCCGTCCGTTCG
The DNA here is from genome assembly GCA_019419585.1 of Collinsella sp. Classification (GTDB taxonomy): domain Bacteria; phylum Actinomycetota; class Coriobacteriia; order Coriobacteriales; family Coriobacteriaceae; genus Collinsella. Next base: position 76,384 of record DXZQ01000009.1, read on the forward strand.
ATTTCTGGTCGACCATGTGCAACGAGGGCGAGCTGCTCGAGAAGTTCAACATCCAGCTTTCGCCCATCCCCATGACCGAGCTTGTCCAGGCCGTGCGCGACGCCCAGGCTGACGAGCAGGCCATGGCAGCCATGCTCGCCCACATTGGTGACAGCTTTGAGATCTGCATCCCCGAGGACAAGGTTCCTGCGGTCGCAGGACTCGCCATTGCCATGAAGCGCCTGGTCGAGAAGTACGGCTGCAACGCCGGCGCCATCCAGTGCTGGAACGCCCTGCAGGACGAGTTGGGCATTATGCCCTGCGCCGCCAACGCAATCCTCAACGAGATGGGCATCCCCATCGTCTGCGAGACCGACATCCATGGTGCTATCACCGCGCTGATGGTCGAGGCCGCCGACCTGGGCCGTCACCGCGGCATGTTCGCCGACTGGACCGTGCGTCATCCCGATAACGAGAACGGCGAGCTGCTGCAGCACTGCGGCCCCTGGCCCTGCAGCTGCGCGGCCGTCAAGCCCAAGCTCACCTATCCGCTGGCGTTCGATCATCCCGGCGCGCTGACGGCCGAGGCCAAGCACGGCGACCTCACCCTTGCCCGCTTTGACGGCGACAACGGCGAGTACTCGCTGCTGCTGGGCAACGCCCGCGGCATCGACGGCCCGGCCGGTATGGGCACCTACCTGTGGGTCGAGGTCGACAACCTCAAGCGCCTCGAGGCCAAGATCGTCGAGGGCCCCTACATCCACCACTGCGTCGCCATTCACGCCAACGTGGTGCCGGTGCTCTACGAGGCGTGCAAGTACATCGGCATTGCCCCTGATCTTTACGACCCCATCGAAGAAGACGTCAAAGCCTACCTGCGAGGAGAGTAGAAATGGCAACTATCGAAGAGCTTGAATCCCTGCGTTGGGACCTTCGCCGCGATTGCGTCGATATCATCATGGCTGGCGCCGGCGGCCACATCGGCGGCGACATGTCGGTCATCGATGCGCTGATGACCCTCTATGCCAACCACCTCAACGTTTCACCCGAGACCGTCGACGATCCCAACCGCGATCGCTTCGTGCTCTCCAAGGGCCACGCCATGGAGGCCTACTACGCGGTGCTCTGCCACGAGGGCTATCTGGACCTCGACGACGTCAAGGCCCGCTTCTCTAAGTTCGGCAGCCCCTACATCGGCCACCCCAACAACAAGCTCAAGGGCATCGAGATGAACTCGGGCTCGCTGGGTCATGGCCTGCCCGTGGCCGTCGGGATGGCGCTTGCCGGCAAGATGGATGGCCGCGACTACCGCGTCTACACCATCATGGGCGACGGCGAGCTTGCCGAGGGCTCGGTCTGGGAGGGCGCCATGAGCGGCGGCAACTACCAGCTCGATAACCTGTGCGCGCTCGTGGACCGCAACCGCCTGCAGATCAGCGGCAGCACCGAGGACGTCATGAAGCAGGATTCGCAGGAGGAGCGCTGGGCCGCCTTCGGTTGGAACGTGCTGTCCATTCCGGGCAACGACGTCCAGGCCATCGACGCCGCGCTGACGCTGGCCGCCGAGACCAAGGGTAAGCCCACGGTCATCATCCTCAACACAGTGAAGGGCTATGGCTCGCCCGTTATGGAGGACAAGGCCGCCTGGCATCATCACCTGCCCAACGACGAGGAATATGCCCAGATCATCGCCGATTTCGCTGCCCATAAGGAGGCCATCAATGGCTAACAAGATCGCCAACCGCAAGGCTATCTGCGACACGCTGCTCGAGGCCGCCGCAACCGATAAAGACATCGTCGTCTTGTGCTCCGACTCCCGCGGCTCCGCATCGCTCACGCCGTTCTTCGATCAGTATCCCCAGCAGTCCATTGAGGTCGGCATCGCCGAGCAGGACCTGGTGAGCATCGCCGCCGGTATGGCCTCGTGCGGCAAGAAGGCCTGGGCCGCCTCGCCGGCGTCCTTTGTGACCACGCGCTCGTATGAGCAGTGCAAGGTCGACGTTTCGTACTCCAACACCAACGTCAAGCTCATCGGCATCTCGGGCGGCGTGTCCTATGGCGCCTTGGGCATGAGCCATCACTCCGCACAGGATATCGCCGCCATGAGCGCGATTCCCAACATGCGCGTGTATCTGCCGAGCGATCGCTTCCAGACCGCCGAGCTCGTGCGTGCCCTGGTAGCCGACAACAAGCCGGCCTACATCCGCGTGGGCCGCAACCCGGTGGAGGACGTGTACACTGAGGACGAGTGCCCGTTCCAGATGGACCGCGCCACCTGGGTGCGCCGCGGCACCGATGTGACGATCGTCGCCACCGGCGAGATGGTCCGCCATGCCGTGGACGCCGCCGATCTGCTGGCCGAGCAGGGCATCTCGGCAACGGTGCTCGATATGTACTGCGTCAAGCCGCTCGATGCCGAGGCCGTGATCGAGGCCGCCGGTGCCACGCGCGCCGTCGTGACCGTCGAGGAGCACAGTCCCTTCGGTGGCCTGGGTTCCATGGTCGCGCAGGTCGTGGGCGAGCATTGCCCGCGTCCGGTTAAGTGCCTCTCCCTGCCCGACGCGCCGGTCATCACCGGTACGAGCCCCGAGGTCTTTGCGCACTACGGCCTGACGGGTGCCGGAATCGCGCAGACCGTCGCCGAGTTCTTGCCCGCAGAGTAACTGGAATGTGACAAAGGGACCGCCCCTTTGTCACATTCGTTTTGAAAGGGGTGGCCATGGGCCGCTACATCATCGGAATCGATCAATCCACGCAGGGCACCAAGGCGCTGCTGGTGGACGAGGGCGGCCATTTGATTCATCGTGCCGATCGCTCGCATCGCCAGATTGTCAACGAGGCCGGCTGGGTGAGCCATGATCCAGCCGAGATCGCCGCCAACGTGCTGGCCGTGGCGCGCGCCGTGGTGGAGGAGACCGGGGTCGATCCGGCCGACGTCGCCGGCATCGGCATCTCCAACCAGCGCGAGACTACCGTTGCCTGGAACCGCACGACGGGCGAGCCGCTGTGCGACGCCGTGGTGTGGCAGTGCGCCCGCGCCCGCGAGCTGTGCGACGAGCTGGCCGCGCGCGAGGGCGTGGCCGAGCTGGTGCGCGACACGACGGGTCTAGTGCTCTCGCCCTACTACCCGGCGGGCAAGATGGCCTGGATCCTCGCGAACGTTCCCGCTGCTGCCGAGGCCGCGGCGGCAGGCGAGCTGTGCCTGGGCACCATCGATGCCTGGGCGGTCTGGACGCTCACGGGCGGCGCGGAGTTCCGCTGCGACTGGTCCAACGCCAGCCGCACGCAACTCTTTGACCTGCGCCGTGGCTGCTGGAGCGAGCCGGTGTGCGAGGCCTTTGGCGTTGACGTGGCCTGCCTGCCACAGGTGACCGATTCCGATGGCCTGTTCGGCATGACGGACCTGGGCGGCTTTTTGCCGGCACCCGTGCCCATTCACGGCGTGCTCGGCGACAGCCATGCCGCCTTGTTTGCGCAGGGCTGCCATAGCCGCGGCATGGCCAAGGCGACCTATGGCACCGGCAGCTCGGTCATGATGAACGTCGGCGACGAGTTCGTCGCCAGCTCGCACGGGCTTTCGAGCTCGCTCGCATGGCGCATGGACGGCGTGACCGAGTACGTGCTCGAGGGCAACGTGAGCTACGCCGGCGCCGTCAAGACGTGGCTGCGCGACGATCTGGAGCTCATCAATAACCCCGAGGAAGTTACCGACCTGTGCTACGCCGCCAATCCGGCGAGCCGCGTCTACTTTGTGCCGGCGTTTACCGGTCTGGGCGCGCCGCACTGGGCGAGTGACGCCGAGGGCTGCGTCTTTGGCATGACGCGCACCACGGGTCGCGCGGAGTTCGTGAAGGCCGCCGACGAGTCGATCGCCTATCAGATCTTTGACGTGATTGATGCGATGGTCGAGGATTCGGGCGCGGCGCTGGCCGAACTTCGTGTTGACGGCGGTCCCACGCGCGATGCGTACCTGATGCAGTTTGAGAGCGACCTGGTTGGCTCGCCCATCCGCATCGCGAGCAACGACGAGATGAGCGGCCTGGGTGCGGCCTGGGCCTGCGGCATTGCGCTGGACATGTACACGCGCGATGTCGTCGACGTCTACGGCGCCCGCGGCATCGTGGAGCCGTCGATGCCCGCCGACGAGCGAGCCAAAAAGATCGCCGGCTGGCGCCATGCTGTCGACGCGACTATCGCCTACACTGCCTAGGCGGCTGCGCGGCGCCCAAGGATTTTTCTGAGACGGGGATTAAAAACTCATTGATCCCCGTCCTTGGCAGCTCATTTGGGACGGGGCTTTTTTGACTGGTATGATTGGTGCGACCATTCCAACCAGCTAAAAGAGCCCCGTCCTAAATTGACTATCGAGAGGATCTGCCATGGAGCGTATCGCGAGTTTTTCCGTTGACCATCTGCTGCTTGAGCCCGGCGTGTACGTGAGCCGCATCGACCGCGATCCGGCGACCGGCGCCGCCGTCACCACGTTTGACCTGCGCCTGACCACGCCCAACAAGGAGCCGGTCATGAACACGGCCGAGTGCCACACCATCGAGCACCTGGGCGCGACGTTCCTTCGCAACTATGCCGAGTGGTCGAGCCGCATTGTCTACTTTGGTCCCATGGGCTGCCGCACGGGCTTTTACCTCGTCGTGTTTGGCGAGGTGACGAGCGAGGAGATCCTGCCGCTCGTGCGTGAGCTGTTCGAGTTTGTCGCCGGCTTTGAGGGCGATGTCCCCGGTGCCGCTCCCGAGGAGTGCGGTAACTATCTGGACCAGAACCTTCCCATGGCTAACTGGCTCGCGCGTCGCTACCTCGACCGCGACCTGGCCGATATCGACGAGAAGCACCTGCACTACCAGCAGGCGTAAGGGCTTTATCGCCCAAAGCGCGCGCATTGGGCGCCTTCGCTTATGCGGGGGCGCCTTTTTGTTGAGTGGTCGGGACGAGCGTTCAAAATCGCTCATGTTTGTTCTAAAATGTTCGTACTGTCACATAAACGAATAGGAGCGAACATGCATATCTATTCTGTCAACGATCCCGAGTTCAAATCCTATGGCAACGTTTGGGATGACGTTCCGTCCGTGCTCACGTCGCCCGTGCTCGAGGCGCTCTCTGCCACGCCCATCCCCGAGGGCAGCAAGTACGTAGCAAGCGCGCCGGAGCTCGAGGGCGTCAAGGATGCCGATAAGCTGGGCTTTCTCATGTACGGCGGCCGTCCCTTCCAGCTGGGCTGGTGCAACGGCCACAACACGCAGCTCAACTGCCTGGAGTATCACCGCGCCAGCGAGTTTAACCTGGGCGCCCGCGACTTTATCCTGCTCGTGGCGCATCGCTGGGAGATCGAGGACGGCAAGCTCGACACTGCGTGCGTCAAGGCGTTCCGCGTGCCGGCGGGTACGGTCGTCGAAGTCTTCAACACCACGCTCCACTACACGCCCTGCATGGTCGACGACGGCGGCTTCCAGGTGATGGTGGCGCTGCCGGCGGGCACCAATGGCCCGCGCCCCGAGGCCGCAGCCGACATGCCCGCCGCCGGCGACAGCTACTGCTACTGGAAGGCCGACAAGTGGGTTCTCTGCCACGCCGATAGCCCCAAGGCTGCCGAGGGCGGCTACGTGGGCCTCGTCGGCAAGAACCTCGACATCGCCTGCGACTAGCATCTTCCGTCTCGATTTGTAACATCTAGCGGGCTAAATCGTCTCTACCTGTTACAGATTTAGACAAACTGCGGGGGGCTGCCCGAAAATCTCGATCTGTAACACCAAGCCCGGTTTTGGCTGCCTACCTGTTACAGATCGAGACAAACCGCCCCAAACCACCACAAAGGTGCCTGTCCCCTTTGTGGTGGTTTGGGGCGGCGGTATCAGAAAGTGTCAGGCAGGGGCGGCTGCCGGGCCGCCGTGTGCGAAAAGAAGTGTCGGCCTGCGTCGTTGCCGTTGAGTAGCGCGCTGCTTACGGGGATACTGAAACCACGACAAACAGCGTGTGAAAGGATTGATGCATGGCTTTCCGTAAAGACTTCCTGTGGGGCGGCGCGACGGCTGCCAACCAGTGCGAGGGCGCTTACGACGTGGATGGCCGCGGCCTGGCCAACGTGGACGTGGCGCCGCACGGCCCCGAGCGCTATGCGGTGGTCTCCGGCCAGCGCAAGATGCTCGACTTCGAGGACGGCTATTACTACCCCGCGCAGACCGGCATCGATTTCTATCACCACTACAAGGAGGACATCGCCCTCTTTGCCGAGATGGGCTTTAAGACCTTCCGCATGAGCCTGGCCTGGACCCGCATCTTCCCCAACGGCGACGAGACCGAGCCCAATGAGGCCGGCCTGGCCTTCTACGAGGACGTGTTCCGCGAGTGTCAGGCGCACGGCATCGAGCCGCTTGTGACCATCACGCACTTCGACTGCCCGATTCACCTCATCAAGGAGTACGGCGGCTGGCGCAACCGCAAGCTCATCGACTTCTACAAGAACCTCGCGACCACGATCTTCACCCGCTACAAGGGCCTGGTAAAGTACTGGCTTACCTTCAACGAGATCAATATGATCTTGCACCTGCCGTTTATGGGTGCCGGTCTGGTCTTTGAGGAGGGCGAGAACAAGGAGGCCGTCGAGTACCTGGCCGCCCACAACGAGCTCGTCGCCAGCGCTTGGGCAACCAAGATCGCTCACGAGATCGACCCTGAGGTCAAGATCGGTTGCATGCTTGCCGCGGGTAGCTACTACCCCTACAGCTGCCGTCCGGGCGATGTGCGCCAGGCGCAGATTGACAACCAGAGCAACTATTTCTTCGTCGACGTTCAGAGCCGCGGCTACTACCCGGCCTATGCCGTCAAGAAGCTCGAGCGTTTGGGCATCGATGTGGGCATGACGGATGAGGACCGCGAGATCCTGGCCGCCAACACCGTCGACTTCATCAGCTTTAGCTATTACAGCACCCGTTGCTCCGCCGGTGCCGATAACCCCGATGTCGAGCGCACCCAGGGCAACGCCTTCGCCGGCGCCAAGAACCCCTACCTGCAGGAGAGCCAGTGGGGCTGGGCCATCGATCCGCTGGGCTTCCGCATCACCCTCAACGACCTGTACGACCGTTATCAGAAGCCGCTGTTTGTGGTCGAGAACGGTCTGGGCGCCAAGGATGTTGTCGAGGAGGATGGCTCCATCAACGACGACTACCGTATCGACTACCTGCGCCAGCATATCGCCGCGATGCGCGATGCGGTGACCGAGGACGGCGTTGACCTGCTGGGCTACACCACCTGGGGCCCGATCGACTTGGTGTCTGCCGGCACGGGCGAGATGTCCAAGCGCTACGGCTTTATCTATGTGGACCGCGATGATGCGGGCAACGGAACCCTCAAGCGTTCCAAAAAGAAGAGCTTCGACTGGTACAAGAAGGTTATCGCCACCAACGGCGAAGACCTGGCCTAAGGGCACTGAGGCACTCAATCTCGGGGCTCCAACCCTCCTCGCGTACCTAAAGTACGCTTCGTCGGGCTTGTCGCTCCCAATCTTGAGCACCTCAGGCCCTTAGGATGTGGACCTGACCGCCGCATTTCGAAAGTCCTGCTTTATAGCTTTCTAACCAAGGCGCCCGGCGAGCAGCTTATGCCCGCCGGGCGCTTTGTTAAAAGAAGTGAAAGAAAGCAAAAGAAGTTAAAACTTGCAAAAGAAGTGAAAGCAGGATGGCAGTAGTCATTGGGGACGTTCTTAAACGACTGGTCGCCGGGGACACTCTTTGCCGGGTTGGCAGTCTACGCCGTGCCCTTTCTGGGCCATGCGGCTCAAAAACGCTGCACGCCGTGGACTGCTGGGGTCAAATATGCGGCATTTCGAGCTCGGCTTTGATATTGAGACTGGTTCTCTATTAAAATTGATTTCCAGGCGTTGAGCGGGGGGGGGATTCATGAGAGGCATGGGAGACACAGCCGCATACCTGCGTCGGGGCATTCGGGAGATTATATGCCTAGCGCTGTTCTGTTTTACCTATTTGGCTGGCGAGTATCTTTTTGACGTGCGCGTTGCCGAGTTTGTGCCGCCGAGCGAGGTCGTTGTCTACGAGAGCTTCATCGTCGGCGCGAGCGTGATCGGCTTTTTTGTGCGTCCTATTCTGTACTATCGCCGTCCCCGTGCGATCGATGCGACGAGCGACGTCACGGGCGTGCTGCTGGTATCGGCATTGCTGCTGCTGATTATGGCTGTTCGGTTTGAGGTGGTAATCGCCGGCGGTTTGATGGCGTGTTGCACGCTGGGCTACTGCGGATCGACCGCCCATGCCAACTTTGCGCGACGCTTTGCGCGGACGCCGTATTTGGCGCGCGCGGCGGCGCTTTCGTATGCCCAGGGCGTTCTGGTGCAGGTGTTCAATCATGTGGTGATGCCCGTGGGGATTCCACAACAGTTTGTCCTTGTCGCCTGCGCGGTTGTGCTGGTGGCGCTACTCCATGGTGCCCGTCGCGCCAAACTGCGCGGTGAGCCTGGGGTTGGGCATGATTCCGATATCGCTGAGCTTTCAGTTGATGCATCGGAGTTTGGCGCCAAGTGGCAAAACGATTCTGAGTCAACGGCGGCTTTTCGGCGCACCGTGGTGCGTTTGACGGTCGCAACCGCTTGCCTTACCGGCGTGTTTGCCGCCCTCAATGCAGGGCTTACCACCTCGCACGCCGCCGGGGCCATCGACTTGGGCGATTGGCCGCGCTTGCTGATGGGTGTGAGCGCTCTGGTCGCCGGCGCCCTATTTGACCTGCACGGTCGTTTGTATATGAACATCATCATGACTTGCACTGCCATGTTGTCCACACTCTCGCTCTTCGCCTTGCTCATCGACGGCAATGGCGGCAATGCGCTTGCTGCCATTTCGGTTTATGCGCACTGGTCGTATCTGTGGCCGTGCATGGGCCGTGTCATTACCAACGTTTGCGCGATGTTCGTGACGGCGCCGGCAGTGACGATTATCTCGAGTCAGAACGTGCTGGTGGCGGTGGGTGCGGTGCTCGTACTGTTTGTGGGCATCGCGATTTCGCTGCTGGGGCAGGTTGGGCATCGGGCCGATGAGGCTGGAGTGCCCGGCGAGCTGGCGTTTGCTGCCGACGATTTTGGTGCGGGCCTCGCGCCTGCTCAGAGCGAGACCGCTCCCGCTGAGGTGCCGGAGCTCACGCTCGACGAGCGTCTCGATGCCTTCGTCGCTGCCTTTGAGCTTACAGAGCGCGAGCGCGATATTTTGGAGGCCTTGGTCGCATCGCACGAGAGCGTTCAGGATATCGCCGCAACGCTCTTCCTTTCGCGCTCCACGCTCTACCGCCATATCGCCTCGATTAACAAAAAGACCGGTGCCGCCTCGCGCGTGGCCCTCATCAACTTCTTCTGGTCCTGGACACCAAATGACTAGCTAAGAATGCCGTGGCCTCAAAGCGCGCCCGCATCGACGCTTCGCCTGCGCTAAACTGGAAGGCACGTACGCGATTACGAGAGGAGCCCGCATGGAGGCTTACAAGCAAGAGTTCATCAAGTTTATGGTCGAGTCCGACGTCCTTAAGTTCGGCAGCTTTACGCTTAAGAGCGGACGTCAGTCGCCGTTCTTTATGAACGCCGGCGCTTACGTGACGGGCTACCAGCTCAAGAAGCTGGGCGAGTATTACGCCCAGGCCATCCACGATAACTTTGGCGACGACTTTGACGTGCTGTTTGGACCGGCCTACAAGGGTATTCCGCTGGCCGTCGTGACCGCAATTGCCTACCACGAGCTGTACGGCAAGGAGGTCAAGTACTGCTGTGACCGCAAGGAGGCCAAGGACCACGGTGCCGACAAGGGCAACCTTTTGGGTTATGAGCCCCAGGACGGCGATCGCGTGGTGATGGTCGAGGACGTGACCACCTCCGGCAAGTCCATCGACGAGACCTATCCCAAGGTCATGGCTGCGGCCGATGTCGAGATCAAGGGTCTTATCGTCTCGCTCAACCGCATGGAGGTTGGCAAGGGTGGCGTGACCACCGCTCAGAAGGAGATCGAGGCCAAGTACGGTTTCCCCGTCGCGAGCATCGTTTCTATGGCCGAGGTCGTCGAGACCCTCTACAACCACGAGATCGACGGCAAGGTCGTCATCGATGACGAGCTCAAGACCGCCATCGACGCTTACTACGAGCAGTATGGAGTCAAGTAGGTTACGCGGTTTTACCAAACCGCGTAACGGGCCGACGCTGCGCGGGCCGCATTTGGACAATCTGACGTTCAACTTCAAGGGCGCGAC